>CALCJW010000243.1:0-5366 GCA_937967235.1 uncultured Clostridia bacterium | reverse complement strand
TAGACAGCGACAAACGGGAAAGCAGCGAGTTTGCGCCGTTTTTGAACATTATGAAGAACATCTCCCATTTGGGAAAGGTAAGTAATGATTTCTCCCTTTTCGGACGGTTTTGACTGTATCAATCGCTGTTTTCGTTGTTCCTGCGGTAAGTTTTCCATAGTTCATGGAGTGCAAGCTGCCATTGGATCCCTGGCGGCAGCCATAGGTGAAAAAGGGGATTTACCTGAAACGCATCCGGTTCAGCAGCGGACTGAATCCAGACGCCCTTGCCGCTTAACTCGCGCAAAGCCTGCATCCAAAGGATCGGATCGCGCGCTATCCGTGTAAGATCGGCAACAAGGAGAATATCCGCCTTTTGCTCCACCGCCTCCTGACAAGCCCTTTTCCAACCGTCGCGGTCGAGCGTAGTTCCTTTTTCATACTCGCTGACTTCTCCCACGATTTCATAATCCAGCCGCTCGGCCTGCTCATGCAGCCGGGCGCTTTGTGCTTCCAGCGCGTGATCGCCGTCAAGCTGCGCCTGCGTTGCTACCCGGCAATATAATACCACACGCTTGCTTTTGCTGCTATCCATGATCTGACCTCCATTCAGATATTCCCGACAAAGCGGTAGTAGATTTTGATGTCCCGGACGTTTTTCCCATCAATGACGGTCTTTTCTCCGACCTCAATGCGGTCGATCAGCTCGTCCACCGTTTCACGGTCAAGCCCCCGTATGTGCAGGTGCTTTCGGACGACTGCCGCCCAGCTCTGAATGTCGGCGGCGCTCTGCTCATACTCCCTGATTTCCGCAAGAAGCGTATCCAGCCGGTCGGTTCGCTGGCGGCGCTCCTGCTCGGTCTTTTCAAGCAGCACGGCGAAGGACGCTGCGCTGATGCTGCCGCAAACCTTGTCCTCATAGAGCTTGGCGGTCATTTGCTCCAGCTCATAGACGCGGCGGCGCAGCTTCCCGATCTCCTGCCGGACGCTTTCCAGACGCTCGGCGTCTGCGGCGGTGCGCTGCGCTTGCAGCCTGTCCAGCATGGCAGCTTCGTCCAGTTCCAGCGCCTCGGCATGAGCGCGAATCTCATTCAATACAAGCTCTGTCAGCGTCATCTCATAGATGGTGTGCCGGGAACACGCGCCATAGCCGGAGGCCGTATAGCGGGAGCAGAAATAGGAAACGTACTTTTTGGACGTGCCGTTCTTGCGGCGCTGCGTCTCCCGGTTGCCCTGAAGGGGTGCTTTACAGTCGGCGCAGACGAGCTTGCCGGTGAACAGGAAGGGCTTCGGCGGCGCGTTGTCCGCCGAGAGCAGCGTCCTTTCCCGGTTGATGGCCTGCACTTCATCCCATACCTCCGGCGAGATGATGGCTTCATGCAGAGCCTCATGCCGTATCCACTCGGATTCCGGCTTATAGATCATGGTGTCGTCCTTATAGGAGCGCGAGCCGGTCTGGTTCTGAATAAGATTTCCGGTGTAGACCTCGTTTGTCAATACATTCTTCACCGTGGCGTACATCCAAAGGTTCGCGTACTTGCAGGAGCCGTTGCCGTACCGCTTTGCCCAATACCAGCGCGGGGACAGGATGCCCTCGCTGTTCAGCACGGAGGCGATCTTGCCGTAGGCCATGCCGCCGCGCCGTAGCTCGAACATCCGGCGCACTACGGCAGCAGCTTCCTCGTCGATCACCAGCCGATGCCTGTCCTCCGCACTCTTTCGGTAGCCGTAGGGGGCGTAGGCGGCGATATACTGACCGCTGCGCATTTTGGCGTGGAGAACGGATTTTACCTTATTGGAGAGGTCTTTCAAGTGGTAGTCGTTCATCAGACTGCGGAAGTGCAGCATATCCGTGTTGTCGCCCTCGGTGTCGAGGCAGTCAAGGACGGATACGAAGCGGCAGCCCAACGAGGGGAAAATAACGTCGGTATAGCGTCCGACCTCCACAAAATCACGACCCAGCCGTGATAGGTCTTTGACAAGAATCAGGTTGATAAGGCCGTGCCGTGCGTCCTCCAGCATCTCCAGAAATCCGGGACGCTGAAAATTTCCCCCGCTATACCCGTCGTCACGGTAAGACTTGACCTCCGTCCAGCCGTTGAGCATTACGAATTTGGAAAGCAGTTCATATTGATTCTCGATGCTGACGGATTCATCAGCGGGGATATAGTTTTTCGTCTTGGCGGAGTTGGAGGCGTCGTCCACGCTCAACCGGCAGTAGATGCCGACCTTATATAGCTTTTTCATACGCTTCCTGCCTCTCCTGTGCCAGCGCGTCGTCCACACTGCCGACGTAGCGGTAGACCACCTTGACGTCGCAGATGCGCTGTCCGTTGACCTTCCGCGGCTCGCCCACCTCGATGCGGTCCACCAGCTCAAAGAGGATGCTCTCGTCCAGCGCCGTGATCTCGGTGTAGCGGCGGATGACCTCCATCCAGCGGTTTGCGTCCTTCCGGTTCTCAAGCTGCGCCCTGACCTTCTGCTCCAGCTCCGGGATAGCGGCGGCTTTTTCCGCCCGTTCCGCTTCATATTTCCGCATGAGTGTCTGAAAGACCGTCTGGGGGATGGTGCCGGTGCATTTGTCCTCATAGAGATTCTGCATCAGCCGTTCCAGCTCGATCATACGCGCTGCTGCCGCTTTCAGCTCCTGTTCATAGGAGAGAACGCGGCTGCGGCTTTCCTTTTCCTTCATGCGGCTGATCTGCTCGGCAAGGCGCTCGCCGTCGCACTCGACGAAGCGCGCCTTTTCCCGGATGTCCGTCAGCACCAGCTCCTCCAGCACATTCTCATAGATGGAGTGGATGGTGCAGGCGCTTTTGCCGCTTCTGGCATAGTTGCCGCAGATAAAGGAGCTGTACCGCCCCGGCGTTCCGTCCTTATAGGTGAAGCGCTCGATGTGGTTGCGCATCTTGAAGCCGCAGTCTGCGCAGTAGACAAGGCCGGTGAAGATGCTGCGGATGCCGTCCGTGGGCGGCGTCTTGCGCACCTTCTTTTTGTCGATGCTGACCACGGTATCCCAGACCTCGCGGGAGATGATGGGTTCGTGGGTTCCCTCCACCCGTATCCATTCCTCCTCCGGCTTGTTGATGAGCTTTCTGGACTTATAGGACAGAGTGCCAGTTTTGCCCTGCACCATGTTCCCGATGTAGACCTCACTGCGGATGAGGGCTTTTACGGTGGTTTCCGCCCACTTGTGGTTGACGTTGCGCGGGTCGCTGCGCCCCTTGCGCTGATAGTAGAGCGCACCGGGCGGCAGAACGCCCTCCTCGTTGAGCGTGACGGCGATGGCACGGAAGCCTGTGCCAGCGGCGCGCATGGCGAAGATACGGCGCACGGTAGGGGCGGTCTCCTCGTCGATGATAAGATGGTGCTTATCCTCCGGGTCGCGCTTGTAGCCGTAGGCGGGGTAGGTTCCCATGAACTTGCCGCTTTCCGCGCAGGCTCTTTTGACCGCCTTGACCTTCTTGGAGGTGTCCCGGCTGTAAAACTCGTTAAATAAGTTCAAAAAGCACATGACGTCGGTGCTGCCGTTGTCACTCATGGTGTCGATGCCGTTGTTCAGCGCGATAAACCGACAGCCCAGCGAGGGAAACAGGTAGTCCGTGTACTGACCGAACTCGATGTAATTACGCCCAAAGCGTGATAGGTCTTTGACCAGAATGAGGTTGATTTTCTTGGCTTTTGCATCTTCGATGAGGCGTTTGACGCCGGGGCGGTCGAAATTCGTACCTGAGTACCCGTCGTCACAGTACACCGCGATCTCGTTCCAGCCCCGCTGACGCACATAGTTTTGCAGCAGGAGCTTTTGATTTTCGATGGATACGGACTCCCCATCGCGCTCATCGTCGTTGCTGAGCCTGCAATAGATGCCTACGTTGTATGTCTTTTCGATCATCTGTATTTTACCTCCCGATTCTCTGCGATTCATACATCCGTGCGGCGTGATGGCTCTCGCAGGTTTTCCCTGCAAGAATATGATACCGGGGATACCATCTTCGCGCAAGGATGCCGCCGCAGGGAGGCTGATTGTCTGTTACGATGCGTGACAGGGCTGCGCGGCCGCAGGAGCGTCCAGCTCCGTCATGGCGCGGCGCACCGCAAGCTGCTCCAGCGTCCTGCCAAGGTCCTTTTCGCCGGAAAACACGCTGGTCACGCGATAGAGGGTCTTGCCGATCCTGACCTCCTTATAAGAGGCGACCGGCTCTTTGGGGATGGCTTGCTTCTGCATAAACGCACCTCCGATTTATCATGTAAGTCCCGCTGTCACGATATGACAGCGGGGCTTGTTCGTAGTCGTTCCGGCAGAGCAGCGGCGCCGGGAGGATTGCCGTCATGCTGCATGATGCTGCACCGGCGCGGCTGTCTGCGTATGTTGTGTCATTTGGTTTTGTTCCGCCGTATTTGTCACAGCCCCCGGCGCGAGGCATATATCGCCTCTGGGACCGGTATCAGCCGCCTTTGGCAAGGCTGTCCCATTCCCGCAGCGCCGTGGCTTGTAAGGCTCACGAGTGCCGCAGGAATCCCCCTCAAGTCAGTGGGAGGCCGTAGCTGGGGTTGCGTATCGCCCGCGCTGTCATCGCGCCCGATGCTGCCATGCATCGGGTCAAAGGCTGCGTAGATCGCTCGGACAGCCGCCCGTCCCGAAGGGCGGGAGGTCTGTCGTCATGGCGGCGCGCCTTTTGTCGCTTGGCTTTTCAGCCGCGCGGGGTCTGTGCTGATACCGGTGTCTATGCGGTTGTCAAGGAGCAGAGGCGAGCGAGAATAATATCCCTCTCATATACCTCAAGAAAAATCGGGCTTTTTATAACCCCCCTTAGTCGAAATTTTTCAAAATTCTCTTCAAATGGGAAAGCCCTTTGCGAACGGAATGATGCACGGCAGGTTGAGTGGTGTTTTCTCTTGCAGCGATCTGCAACTGAGACAGTCCGCCAACTATGTACGCAATGACACGCCGCCGCTGCGCGGGCGTGAGCTGCGCCAGTCCCTCTTTCAGCAGCCGCTCCAGTTCCATGCGCTCCAGCGCCTCGTCCGGCTGCTCCGGCAGATTCAGCGCATCCGCCTCGATGCCGTCGCCTGCGTCCAGCGAGTAGAACGCCCGGTTGTCGCGGATGTACTGCGCGTAGTTGATCTGAAGCCGCTTATCTTCTTCAAGAAACGCAGCTACTTCATCGGAAACCTCGATAAAGGCATCCTCGGTGTACCACGGGTAAAGCTCCCGCAGATTGATCGTTGTCATGTTGTATTCCTCCGTTTGGATGTTTGTGTTCGTGGTTGCGGTTGAATCCAAACGGAGGGCGGCGGGGAGCGGCAGCCCACGGCGAAAAAGTGCCGTGAACGACAAAAAGCACCTATAAAGGCTTCAAAGCCTTCATAGGTGCTCAATAGGC
>CALCJW010000242.1:0-5361 GCA_937967235.1 uncultured Clostridia bacterium | reverse complement strand
CCAACGACCCCTGCCCCTGCGGCAGCGGCAAGAAATACAAAAAGTGCTGCCGGGATAAGGACCTGGCCGCCGAACAGGGCAAACAGGCATGACGCGCCGCGCAGAATTTCTGACCGCGCTACTGCTTTTGAGCTTGCTCTGCGCCTGCGCAAGGCAAAAACCTGCGGTTTCTCCGGAGCCGGAAGCCATCGAGCAGCCGGCTGAAAGCGCGCCGGTATCAGAAGCAGCGCCCACTTTTCCCGCAGAGTCAGAACCGGCGACCGTTTTGCCCGCGGAATTAGAACCGGAGCCGGATACCGCAGAAGCTGCGTCTGCGGCGGAAACAGCTTCCCCCGTGGAAGTCACGCTCCCAAACGAGCCGCTCCCGCTGACGGAGGAAGGCGCAATTGCCGTTGCGGAGGCAGTGTCCACGCTGCCGGTCTTTCCGCGCCGCACGGAGACTTCCGTTTATGCGGCGTCCGACACGGCGCTTTACGATCTGGACGAAGGTGCGACGCTCCCCGCGCCCGGCGGTCCGGCGTGGAACCAGATGAGTGAAGCGGGCGTGCAGGCGTTTACTTGGTACGATGGCGAATTCCGGGACGAGGACTTCGGTCACCTGACCTGCGATATGCGCATCTGGTGTGTGCATCTGCACGAGACGGAAGACCCCCTGAACAATCTGTATCTATATCTGAACGCGGACACCGGAGACCTGCTCGGCACACGCCGCGTCACCGATTGAGGATCATTATGTTTCATACGATCAAAAAAGGAAGTCTTGAATATCTGACCGCCGACGCATTGGAGGGCGCGATTCACTGCTTTTCCACCCGCTACGGCGGCGTGAGCGAGGGCCAGTTCTCCACGCTCAACCTTGGCACCAGCCGGGGCGACAAATTCGAAAACGTCGTCGAAAATTATAGAGTTTTAGGCTCTGCCGTCGGCTTTACACCCGAGGAGGTCGTCCACACGTGGCAGGAGCACATGGATATCATCCTGCGCGTGGGAAAATCCGATTGCGGCAAGGGCTTGTTCCGCAATCAGCCGGACGTCTGCGATGGCCTCATTACGAACGAACCCGGTGTAGCGCTCGTGTGCTTTGCCGCCGACTGCACGCCGATTTTGTTCTATGACCCGGTGCAAAGGGTTGTCGCGGCTATCCACGCCGGCTGGCGCGGCACGGCAAACGGCATTGCCCGCAAGGCTGTCGAGAAAATGATTGCGGAATTCGGCTCCAGACCGGAAGACATCTGTGCGGCCATCGGCCCGAGCATTTCGCAGTGCTGCTTTGAAACGGACATCGATGTCCCGCAGGCGATGCTGCGAGCGTTTGGAGACGAGGCAAACGCCTTTATCGAAAAGCGCGGAGAAAAGTACTTCGTCGACAACAAGGGCTTGAACCGGCTCTGGCTCACGCGCATGGGCGTGACAAACATCGATGTAAGCCAGGATTGCACCATGTGCCAGCCCGAGCGGTTCTGGTCGCACCGCGTGACGAAGGGCTATCGCGGCTCGCAGACGGGCATCATCGAGCTTCAGGAGGCAGCACAATGAAGAAAAAGATTTCGCTTCTTCTGTGCGCGGGGCTTCTTTTGTCGATGCTCACCGGCTGCTCGGGCAGAAAGCTGGATTTTTCATGGTTTACGAGCAAGTTTACCGGCAAAACCGCCGACCAGACGCAAGCCGAGCAGGAGGCTGCCGCCGCGGAGAAATCCGCCGCCCCGGAGACGACCGCCGTTGTGACCGAGGTCTTCAACGACATTTCTTCCTTCGGCCTTGCCTACCAGAAAAGCTACGGCGTGCACCCGTATAACTGCGAAAGCCTCAATAACCGCTGTATCCTCTCGTTCCTCTATGAGCCCCTATTTGTCGTCGGCAGTGAAACCTTCGAGGTCTCCCCGGTTCTGGCCGAAAGCTACGACGTATCTGGCGACGGCCTCACCACAACCGTCCATCTAAGGCCCGAAGCCCGCTTCTCCGACGGAAGCCCCGTCACCGCGCAGGACGCAGCCTATTCGCTTCTTTCCTCGCGCGGCACGGTCTACTATGGTTCCCGCCTGCGCCATGTCCTGTCCATCGTCGCAGACGACGAGACGACGCTGACCATTACCACCGACACGGCCTACGAGTGTCTGCCGCTTCTTCTCGACATTCCGATCATCAAGGACGGCTCTGTCGACGAAGCATCCCCTCTTGGCTCGGGGCCCTACGTCATGGAAAGCGACACCCGCCTTGTCCGGAACGCCAACTGGTGGCAGACGGCCGCTCCCATCGTGGACTTTGACGAAATTTCCCTGACGCTGGTCGAAAAGACCTCTGAGGTGCGAGACAACTTCGAGTACGAAAATGTGAACCTCGTCCTCACCGACCCCAATTCCGCCGCCTTTGCGGGCTTCCACAACGACTACGAGCTCTGGGACGCAAAAAGCCCCATCATGCAGTACGTCGGCTATAATATCAACAGCAAGGTCTTCTCGAACTACGGCCTTCGCAGCGCCATCACCTACGCCATCGACCGCGAACACATCGCGACCGATATCATGGGCGGCTTTGCGCAGGCGGCCGTTCTGCCCGCAAGTCCCGACGCGCCGTTCTACGATGTGAAGCTCGCCAATACGTATAGCTACAGCCTGACAAAATTCCAGCAGCAGTTGGAGAGCGCGTCGGTAGAGGACATGGACCATGACGGGACGCTCGATCTGTACGTGTCATCGCTCGGCTACGCGGTCCCTGTCTCCGGCACGATGATCGTCTGCTCGTCGAGCTATCAGCGTGTCGAGGCAGCGACGGAGGTTGTGAACGCCCTCAACGCCCTCGGCTTCAAGCTGACGCTCAAGACGATGGAGCTGTCTGAATACCGGCAGGCGCTGCAAACCGGCAATTTTGACCTCTACTACGGAGAAATCCGCCTGTCCAGCAACTTTGACCTCTCCCCGTTCTTCTCCGTCTACGGCTCCATGTGCTACGGCGGACTCGACGACAGCGTCATGCTGAACCTCTGCAATCAGGCGCTCGCCAACAACGGCAACAGTTACAACCTCTATAAGCGGCTTTGTGAGCGTGGCTACATCACCCCCGTGCTCTTCAAGCACCTCGCCGTCTACACCACGCGCGGCTCCATCGCGCACCCCACGGACTACATCGACTGGTTCCTGACCCCGCCGGAAAGCGCGGATACAGAATCGTAAGGAGGAAATTGTATGACCGTCGCGGAAGCCATGAAGAAGATGATTCTTCTCTCGAACGGAAACCGGCACGATATCAACCACTTTCTGAAGGTTCACGCCTACGCCGCCGCCATCGGCGCATGCGAGGGCCTGCCGGAAGACACACTTCAAACGCTGGAGCTTGCCGCCATCGTCCACGATATTGCCTGCCCCCTGTGCCGCAAAAAATATGGAAATACCAACGGCAAATATCAGGAGCTTGAAGGTGCGTCGCTCACACGGAATTTTTTTGCCGGTACCGACATTCCCGCCGATCAGCTCGAGCGCATTGTCTGGCTGGTCGCGCACCACCACACGCTTCGCCCGATTGAGGGCCCAGACCACCAGATCCTGATTGAAGCCGACTATCTCGTAAACGCCGAGGAAAGCAATCTTCCGGAAAGCAACATCCGTCACATGAACGACGCAATTTTCAAAACAAGGACCGGAAAAGAGCTTCTGGAAAGCGTCTATCTTTCCCACTGATATACAAAATCTCTGACCTATACAAAATAGGCCAGAGATTTTTTAATGGAGAACGCAGGCAGGCAGATCGCAAGGATCCACCCGCCTGCGCAGGCGATAAATGGGACTTAACCGCCGAACTCCGCATTCAGGGCGTCACCGATCTCAACGGTCCAGTCCTGCACAGAATGGAACCATTCGATCATCTGGTCATACTGATCATCGCTGTACTCCTCGTCGCTCTGGAGGAAGCCCTGATACTGGTTCAGCAGCTCCGCCATGCTCTGGCAGTCGGCGATGACGTCTTCGGGGATCTCGGAGGCGTTGGCGTTGACGAGATCTTTGACCTCGTTGAACGCGGCGGCGGTGGTGTTGAACTCATCGATGGCTTCCTGCTTCTTCTCATTCTCGCCGCAGCCGGTCAGGCAGACAAGAAGTCCCAGCACCAGGATGATGGATACGATGGCTTTCAGGTTCTTTTTCATGATTTTCTCCCTCTTTAATATATTCCTATTTTTTTAATAAACGATTTCAGAACACGGTGGTCATGATCTCACCGTTTGCGCAGTCAAACAGCACAACGTCGGAAAGCGCGCTCGCGCCGGTCGCGTCGTACATCTCAAAGAGCATCGCGTACTGCCCGTCGGGAAGCTGCATCTCGCCGAAGGCTGTGTTTTCGCTGATAACGACAGTATCGGCCGTATACGCCTCGAGGTCTGCATCGGTGGAAAGGTCTGTCATGTACCATACCAGCGTCACCTCGTCGCCCGGCTGCAAAAGCCGCAGCTCCTTATCCGCCATGCCGGAGTCGTCAATGCCCTGCCGCGCGCCCAGAATGCTCCACTGCTCACTCGAGAAGTCGTAGGCGATCTGGAGGTTATATTCCTCGCCATTCAGCAGAATCGGCACGGAGTAGAGGTTGTAATCCTCGCCCTCATAGCTCAGCTCCATGTACGCGAGGCTGCCGTCCAGCGCGCCCCAGACGCCGCGGAAATTGTCGGAGAACACGCCGGTTTCCCAATCGGCGTTCATGTCGTTGTCCGTGCCGAGCAGGAGCATCAGGTCGTTCTCAGCGTCGACGTAGTAAAGCGAGAAGCCGATCGAAGCCAGAACGTCCGCCGCGTCGGGACCGAGCGTCAGCACGGCGCTGCCGGTCTCATCGAGGTCCAGCGTCTTGCCGTCCCAGCCCATGGTGTCGAGCGTCTTGCGCTCGGGAAGCTCGGTAATGTCCATGCCGGCGATGTATTCCATGCCGCTCTCATCGAGTTCTCCGGTCAGCTCATAGGAATAGAAATACTTGAACGCCGTGCTTGCACCAAGCGTGATGAAGCCGTTGAGATCGCCCACGTCGCCGTTATAGGAGTAGTAGCACGAAAGACCCGTCGCCTCGGTGCGGTACTGGCCGTTCACCTGATACAGCACGCAATCGTCCAGCGCATCCAGCACCGCCTGCGCCGAAGGAAGCGTATCGACCGTCAGCCGCGCCATGTGCCCGAGGTCCACCATGTTGGTGTAGCCCTGCTCCTTGGTGTTGCCGCCGTAGTTTTCGCTGCGCTGCGCCGCACGCGCAAACTGTGAGAAGAACGCCGGGTCGGTGCAGGCTGCGCTGAGCGCTTCCGCGCCAAAGGTCTCGTACGCCGAAAGAAGCGTTCCATGTATTGTTCGCCATGCGAGAGAGCAAAACTTTGTATGCCGGACGTTATCATAA
>CALCJW010000241.1:0-9742 GCA_937967235.1 uncultured Clostridia bacterium | reverse complement strand
GAGATTGCGGTGATTTTTATCGTGGAAAAGATATTCAAGTTATCTGGGGATATCTTCAGGTAGGTGAGATTATCTCTGAACCGGAAAAGCAGAAGAAGATATGGTGGCATCCGCATTCATCCGCTGACCGGATCGGCAACGCAACAAACGTGATTTTCAAAGCATCAGAGAGGCTTTCTTTGGATGAAAGCAAGCCCGGCGCAGGTGTGCTGCGTTTTGATAAAAAGCGGGTATTGACGTTGGAGGGCGCTACAAAGGCAACTTGGACGATGAATGAAGTATATGATGAAAACCACATATATGGAAAGAGAAAGAATAATGCCAGAAATCCAGATAGAGGTTTGTACTACGCAGGTATTTGGCAAGAGCTCGGTTTGAAAGAATCCGATGCCTGTACGGAATGGGCAAGAGATATACTAAAGTAAATCAGAGTTTGTGAGGACAGAATATGCAGCTTCGAAAATATCAGCCTTCCGACTGCGCACAGTTGGCAGAACTCTTTTACCAGACCATTCACAACGTGAACGCGAAGGATTATACGTAAGAGCAACTGGATGCGTGGGCGAGTGGCGAAGTGGATTTGAAAGCGTGGGATGCGTCTTTCCGTGCGCACAAAACAATCATTGCAGTAAAAAATGGCGAAATTGTTGGTTTTGGGGACATGGATGAGACTGGTTATCTGGACAGGCTGTATGTCCATAAGGACTATCAGGGGCAAGGTATTGCATCTGCGATCTGCGACGAATTGGAGCGCTTCGCGGCTGGAAAGACATTCACGACACACGCTTCCATCACGGCAAAGCTGTTTTTCCAGCATCGCGGATACCATGTCGTGCGCAAACAGGAAGTGATCCGCCACGGCGTTGCGCTCACGAATTTTGTAATGGAAAAACAGCCAGGAAGGACAAAATAATGATGAATATTCCTGGCCCGAATGCGGTCTTTCCGAATGAATACAAGACCTCTTGCTTCATCAAGAACGTCGTCACTGCGCCGAATATCACGGGCGGTGACTACACCTATTATGACGATGCGGTCGATCCGACGGGGTTTGAGCGGAACAACGTGCTGTTCAACTACCCGGAGTTCGGCGATCATCTCGTGATCGGCAAGTTCTGTCAAATCGCGTCCGGCACGAAATTCATCATGGGCCCGGCGAACCACCGCATCAGCAGCGCCACAACGTACCCATTCAACGTCTTCGGCGGCGCGTGGACGGAGAATACCCCGCCGCACATGGCGCAGCTTCCGCGCAAGGGCAACACGGTCATCGGCAGCGACGTGTGGATCGGGCGCGAGGGCATCATCATGCCTGGCGTGAAAATCGGCGACGGCGCGATCATCGCCGCTTATTCCGTGGTGGTGAAGGACGTTCCAGCGTACACTGTTTACGGCGGGAATCCGGCAAGGTTCATCAAGGAACGCTTTGACGCGGAGCAGAAAGACCTGCTGCTGCGCTATCAGTGGTGGAATCTGGAGCCGGAAAAGCTAGTGGAGATCCTGCCGCTGCTCTGCGACCCGGATTTGAAGAAGCCCAGATACTTTCTGCGGGAGCAGCTCAATAAAGATACAGAATAAACCGGAAGCAGCGCATCGGCCAAACGGTCGGTGCGCTGCTTCTTCAACTTGTAATCATTTCTTCCAGACGTTCGCGACCGTGAAGGTCATGCGGAGCCGGCAGCCCACGTCCGCAAACGTCACCATATCAGCCAGCTTGTACATTTCGGAGATCCGATTGCGGATGCTGTCATTGAGAATGTTGACCGGAAGCGGGAAGTCGATGTAGACGAACGTGTTCTGCTCACGCAGCTCCAGATCATCCGCGTGCCACGGCGTGCGCAGCGCTTTCCCGATCGCCGCGCCGTGCTCTTTGAGTTTGTTGAATACTTCGACCTTCTCGGGAACCTGTTTGTTTCCACGGAACGCCTCGTTCTTTGCCAGCATCGCAGCCACCATGTCCTGAATGTTCGTTGCCATTTGTGTTTCCTCCTGTAAATCCGCAGTATTTTGTGATATGCCCGTGTGGGCTCCTGGTTTTGGTTCTACCGGAAAAACAGGTTTGTCCCGCACAGACGGGAAATTTTAATGGCGCATATCTTGCTCATAGCATTTCAAGAAGTATAGAGAAAAACAGCCATTGACAAAGTAGCATTCGGATTCGAACCGAAAAGGCCGTGGTATAAGCACGGTGACTCCAAGTCTCTTAGCTTTGTCAATGGCACCTAAATCGTCCGTTCGGCTTCCGCGTGCAGCTTCCTATCCCCAGCCGACCCCCCTATGCTGCGTTTTCACGGCGACAATTTAGCAAAATGAACATATAAATTACGCAATCAGCGATTTATGTCTCATATGTCTATATTATGGAACTTTCTTTGAGATTTTTCAACTCTTTTATACTCAGGACTGCGCCTGCCGCGTCCAGAGCATCTGAATCTCCGCTTCGTTCGTGTCCTCGTCAATGCTTTCCGAGTGCACAGTGAACTGCTCACGCCGGTAAAACGCAAGTGCCCGCTCGTTTTTCTGGTAGACGCTCAGCGTCAAATACGGTTTGCACGACTTTGCATACTCCAGCAGCGATTTGCCAACGCCCTTGGAACGCGCAGATTCTGCAACGAAAATCCCTTCGATATGGTTTTCCGTCAGGCCGATGAAGCCGTCGATTTGCCGGGTGGCTTCGTTTTCGTGGACATAGAGCTCCGCCTGCGGGAGCAGATCGCGCACCGTCTCAAAATGGTCTGTCCAAAAGCTCGCCGGAATAAATGGATGGGCGTCGAGGTTGCCGTGCAGCCAGATCTGCATGACGGCGTCTAAATCCTGAGTTTCAAATTTTCGTATCATCTGCTTCTTTCCTGTTTGCTGTTTTCCTGCGAATTTTGGGCTTGGTCAGCTCATAGCTCACATCCAGCAAAAGCTCGATTGTTTCTGCCGGCACGCTGCCGTCCAGCGCGACCGTGATCCAACTGGCTTTGTTCATATGGTACGCCGGAAAAATGCCAGTCTCGCCGCGCAGGGATGCAATCAGAATCGTATCGCACTTAAAATTGACAATGTCCAGCGGCTCCGCACCTGGAAGTCCAAGCCTGCCGCGCGGCACCTCCATCATTAGCGCGAACCACTTCCGGTTAGCTACATGACGAAACACGGCGGCGCGCGGCGTGTCTGCCCACGGATAATCCGGTAGGGTAGCGTAGTGATTCTGGATGTATGCTTCTAATTCCTCACGATTCATTGCAGACCTCACAGCGCCTCAAAGTGATACCTCGGCTGACCGACGCTCTTTTTGCCGTACTCGATCGCGCTGACCGCACAGTAGCAGATGCACGCCATGCAGTGGGTGCAAGCTTTGCCCCAAACCGGCTTGCCGTCTTTCAGCGCGACGTTGTTCATCGGACAGCGCTTCGCGCACTGCCCGCAGCCGATGCAGGCATCAGATACGGTAAAGGCGTCCGCTTTGACGAAGCATTTGTAGAAAATCGGATTGACCGGGCCGCTCATGAAGCGGTCGTAGAGATTGTTCCGTGTCGGCGCGAACGGCTGATTGGCTTGAATCGCGGCGATGGCGCGGTCGATGTCCGGTTCGGCCTTGGCGACGATTTGCCGCGCTTCGTCCGCCTGCGGCGCGGAGAACATCGCAATGTAGTTCTCCGGCATGACGATCTGTGCCGTGCCCATGCAGGAAATCGCCTTTTCCGTGCAGAGTTCGCGGTTATATCTGTCGGCATTGCCGATCTCGCTGCCGCAGGTCATGACAAACCAAGCCTGCTTCGCGCCGCGCAGTTCCGTTTTCCGAAGCCAGTCGCGCACGACGCGCGGAATGCGCCACGCGTAAGTCGGCGTGACGATAATAAGCCGTTCGTCGGTTTCGACGGGCGAAGTGTCAGAAGCCTTGATGCGGTCGTTCAGATTTACAAGCGCATCGCCCAGCGCGTCTGCGATTCGCTTGGCGACATATTTGCTGTTTCCAGTGCCGGAAAAATACAAAATCATATCAAAATCCCCTCACAATGGTCAATTTCATGCTGAATGATCTGCGCCGCCCAGCCGGTGAACGTTTTAATGCGCGTCTGGAACCGCTCATTCTGCCACTGCACCTTGATGGTCTGATAACGCTTTGTTTTCCGCGTGCCGGTCAGGGACAGGCAGCCCTCCTCCGCGTCATAGGGCGCGGATTTTTTGACGATCACGGGGTTGAACATGACCATGTACTCACCGCCGTTGTCAAACGCGATGATGCGCTTGTTGACGCCAATCATATTCGCCGCCATGCCCACACAGCCGTCCTTGTGCGCGGTCAGCGTGTCCAATAAGTCCTGCGCGATTTCCAGATCGGCTGCCGTCGCGGGCTCCGCCTTTTGGGATAGGAAAAATTCGTCTTTGCATATTTCACGGATCATGGGAAAACCTCCGTTGCGTTTTTTTATTGTAATTGTAGCAGAGAAATGGGAAAGGCTCAACTGCATTTGTGGGAGTTTCGGTGAAGACACTTAATTAATGTTTGCGCATTCGGTACGAATAGCATAGAATTTTCGCGCGCAAAACAGCACGATTCATGCGCCTTATGAGATGCAGAATTTGCGCGGCAATATACAAAGATAAGGGTGAATTTGAAAAGCGATCTGCGAAATAAAAATCGTTCGTATTTATCATTTCCTTGCATTTCCCATTCTGTTTTGATACAATAAAATACAACGCTGCGAAGCGCTGTTGTTAGACTTGGCAGCTTTGCGCAAAAGTGTTCTGCCAAGCAGCAGAGCACTTTTTTCATCTGGAGGAATCGAACTATGGCTGTGAGCTACAAGAGGCTTTGGAAACTGCTGATTGACAAGGATATGAAAAAGAAAGATCTGTGCGCGAAAGCGGGCATTAGCCCGGCGTCCGTCACAAAAATGGGGCGAAACGGTCATGTTACGACGGAGATACTTTTGAAAATTTGCACGGCGCTGGACTGCGGCGTGGAAGATATTATGGAAATTGTGCCGGATTCGCGTGAAAACGCATGATAAAGTCCGCTTTATGGGACAGCCAATATGATATGATAACAGTGAGCTTGGGAGACCAGCTCGAATGGAGAAGTGAATGGAACGATCTCTGATTTATAACGGAACGATCACGGCGGAACAGTTCCTCTTCTATGAAATCCGCATTGCATCGAAATATTACCTCGACGGGACATCCGTGGAGGACGCTATCGAAGAAATCAAAAAGAACAATCTGTTTCAATACCCGACTGAGCGGCTTGTTGCCCGCATGGTGCGAAGCTGCTACAAGCGGCTGGACGCATTAGACGATGAACAACTCCGGCAGGAATTATCATCGGCTCCGGCTGAGATTGCAAAACAGATCAACCTTTATGCCATGATGCGATACAACCGCATTGTCTGGGACTTCATGGTCGGCGTGATCGGAGAAAGGTTCCGGAGTCAGGACTTCGAGTTTTCGCGGAAAGACCTGAATGTATTCTTTTCCCACTTGCAGGAACAGAACGATGACATTGCTGGATGGAGTGAGTCAACGGTCAATAAGATCAAGCAAGTGCTGACGAAGATTTTAGTTGAGGTTGAGATCCTTGACACCTTCAAATCGACGCGGCTCAATCCGCTGTTCCTCTGCGAAGAGCTGGAAAAAGGTATCCGTAGGAATAATGATCTTGAAGCACTCGCGGCTTTTAACTGCTTTAGATAGGAGGCTCTGGCATGAGCGACATCAAGCAAGAGTTGGATAGAATCCGGGACAGAATATCCGACCCAAGTTTTCTTGCCAACAAAGGATTAAGCAACGAAGTCGGCATTCATGTGTTCTGCTACGATCCGGCAGACGAGTTAATCGTCAGAGACTTTGTTTCCCGGCTGAAAGCGGAGAGCGGAACGCCGTACCACATCAAGGAATGCGACCTCTATGAGATTTTTCTCAAGCTCTTGGAGGACAAGCGCGTTCTGAAATCCGTGGACGGGCTGGAAGAAAAGCGCGGAAAGGAATACCTTCTCAAGCAGCTTCAAAAGATCGCAACGCCGGAGGCACTTCTGGAATACATGAAGTATGAGCCGCATGAGTACGGTGATGTTCTCTTCCTGACCGGCGTGGGAAAAATCTTCCCGTTTATGCGCTCTCATAAAATGCTGGACAGTATGCAGCATCTCTTTGAGGACATCCCCATCGTCATGTTTTATCCGGGATCGTTCAACGGACAGGACCTTGGATTGTTTGGAAAGTTTCTGGACGGACACTACTATCGGGCATTCAACCTTTTGTAATTGGAGGAAGGCACTATGAAAATACAAAGTATGTTCCAAAAGGACATCGACCGTGACATCAATGGTGTTGTTCAGGTATCGCAGGACGATCAGCGGAGTTTGAAGCAGGAACTTGACGAGTATATTATCACGAAAGAACTACGGCGCCATTTTGCCACATTCTTTGATAACTACGTCAAAGCCATCGATTATCCGACAGGAAAAATTGGCGTCTGGATTTCTGGTTTCTTTGGAAGCGGTAAATCTCACTTTCTGAAAATGCTGTCTTACCTGCTCTCCAACAAAGAGGTGGATGGTAAACACGCCATTGATTACTTCGCAAATAAATTCGACGACCCGATGATGTACGCCGATGCAGTCAGAAGCTCATCAATGCCGACTGAGACAATCTTGTTTGATATTCTAAAGCAGGCGCCAGTGAACAAGGATGAAACTGCGATTCTGCGTGTTTTTGCAAAGATGTTTTATCGGCACTGCGGCTTTTATGGGGATGATCTGAAGGTTGCTCGTTTGGAGCGTTTTATCGAGAAACAGGGTAAAACCGAGGCGTTTCGTGCGGCGTTTGAAAGTGTACATGGTGCGCCGTGGGTGGATGATCGTGACGCGTTTGCCTTTTTTGAAGATGATCTTGTAACAGTTTTACAAGATGTACTTGGAATGAGCGAACGGGCGGCACATAATTGGTTTAACGGAGAGGAAACAAATGAGTTAAGCGTCGCTCAGTTGGTGGACGACATCGTCGCGTATGTTGACACCAAGCCGAATAATTTCCGCCTTTTGTTTATGGTGGATGAAGTTGGCTTCTTTATTGGAGACAACAGTGATCTGATGGGAAATTTACAAGCCATTGTAGAGGAAATTGGTCGGCGATGCTGTGGCAAGGTCTGGGTCATGGTGACAAGTCAGGAAGCGATCGACTCCGTTGTGAAAGTGTCCGGCGATGACTTCTCCAAGATTCAGGGGCGCTTCAATACCCGTCTGAGCCTTTCTTCCTCGTCTGTCGATGAGGTCATCAAAAAGCGTGTTCTGGCGAAGACAGAGGACGCAGATCACCTTCTGCAAATGGAGTATGAGAAAGAGGCTTCCGGCTTAAAGAGCCTGTTTGCCTTTGACAATCCGATCCTCGACATCAAGGGCTTTACCAGCGCGGCGGAGTTCAGCGCGACCTTCCCCTTTGTGCCGTATCAGTTCATCGTCATCCAGAAGGTTCTCGCAGAGATCCGCAAGCACGGCAACTCCGGCAAGCACCTTTCGGGCGGCGAACGCTCCATGCTGTCCGGCTTCCAAGAGGCGGCGCAGAAGGTAGAGAACAAGGACGAGAACGCCCTTGTGCCGTTCTATCAGTTCTATGACACGGTACATACCTTCTTAGAGAGTGCCATCCGCCGGGTCATCGACCGCTGCCAGAATGCGGCAGATGCCCACGACGGCTTGGAGCAGCAGGACGTGAATGTCCTCAAGCTGCTCTACCTTGTCCGCTACATTGAAGATGTCAAGGCGAACATCGAGAACATCGCCATCCTGATGATCGACGATATTCACACGGACAAGATTGCCCTCCGTGCATCCATCACGGCTTCTCTGGAACGCCTTCTGTCTCAGAACTACATCTCCCGCAATGGCGATACCTATGCCTTCCTGACAGACGAGGAACAGGATATTGCCATCGACATCAAGAATACGCCGGTTGACAGCGCACAGATCGTCCAGAGCATTTCTCAGACGGTCTATGGCGAAATCTATCCGGCAAAGAAATATAAATACGGCAAATACGACTTTGCCTACGATCAGTACGTTGACGAGACGCTGAACGGCGCGTCCACTGGCGGAATGCGGCTTCGCATTGTCACCGTGGCAAGCGACCTCTACGGCGTTGGAGATCAGCGGCTCATTATGGACTCACAGGTCAACAACGAGGCAATCGTCGTTCTCTCGGCGGACACGCCCTATTTTGATGAGCTGGAACAGGCGATGAAGATCCGCAAGTATGTCAAGCAGCGGAATGTGTCGCAGATGCCGGAGAGCATCCAGCGGATCATCCGCGACCGCAATGACGAGGCGCGAAAGCTGGAAAGTCATGCCCGCAGCCTGATCGAAAAAGCCATCGTCGAGGGCAAGTTCTATGTCCACGGCGAAATTCTCGACCTGAAATACGGCTCTGCGAAGGACAAGCTGGATGAGGCAATGAAGAGCCTTGTCGAGAGCGTCTATTCCAAGCTCAACATGGTCAATCAGTTTGTGGACAGCGACGCTGATATTCTCGCCATCCTCAACGGCGCTTATGAAGAAGTCGGCTTCACCGGACTGGGTGCGAACAACGAAGACGCCCTCAATGAAATCAGCCAGTGGTTGGAGCTGCAAAACCAGAAGATGCTCAAGACCTCGATGGGAGATGTGCAGCGCCGGTATCAGGCGATCCCCTACGGCTGGAAGGAGATCGACATTGCCGCTCTGATTGCCCGTCTGATCGTCCAGCAGAAGATTCAAATTAACTATGGCGGCGCGGTGGTCGGCAAGGAAGAACGCCGCTTGGTGGACTTCCTGCGAAAGAAGACCGAGATTGACAAAGCCATTGTCGCACGGCGCATTGCCCCCTCCGAAGAGCTGATCCGTAAGAGCGTCAACTTCCTTCGGGACTATCTGGGCGCGATGGACATCCCCTCCGATGAGGACGGGCTGATCCACTTCGTTCTGAACACCTTTGAAACCAAGCAGAGCCACTATCAGAAGCTCCTTGACGAGTTCTACTCCAAAGAGCGTTACCCCGAAAAAGAAACCGTCACTGCTGCCCGCGACCTGATGAACGATGTTCTGAGCCAGCGTAAGGACAATGTTGCCCTGCTCAAACGGATGGTGCAGCAGCAGGACGATCTTCTCGATTCCGCCGAGGATATGGAAGGCGTGGAGATGTTCTTCAAGGCGCAGCGGACGGTGTTCGACGATGCAAAGAAGCGGCTTGCCAGCATTCTCAAGGAAAGAGACTACTTCGCGGCGGATGCAGACACGTTGAACGTCATCAGCACGATGTCTACGATCCTTGCCATGCCGAAGCCCTATTCCCGCATTGGGGAGCTGCCGGAGCTTGTCCAGAAGGTCAAGACCGCTTACGACAGCTTGCTGGATATGAAGCGCGAGGAAGTTGCTGAGAACATCCGCCAGTGTATGCAGGATGTTCACCAGCTTGCCAGCGAAGCGCGGGACGCCGGGGCACTGCTCCGTCAGGCGGACGATCATTTTGCGAACAAGCGCGAAGCAGCGAAAACCGCGACCTCCCTCACCGAGCTGGACGCCATGATTACGCAGCTTCTCAATTACAAGGACACGATCTGCCGCCGCATGGAGGTCATGTCTGCCTCCCGTCAGCAGGAAGCGCCGAAACCCGCGCCCGCAGCAACCGCGAAACCCGGAACGCCCGCACCGAAACCTCCGAAGATCATGACCGTGCGCCGGTATGACCTCTGCTCGGTCAAGCGCCTGCAAAGCAAGGAAGA
>CALCJW010000240.1:0-9718 GCA_937967235.1 uncultured Clostridia bacterium | reverse complement strand
GACAGGTCCTCGTTTTTCAACCGGAATTTCCAAAATTGCTCCGGTCATTTTGCCGCGAATGCCCAAAAGTGCCGCGCGGTTGGAACGTGAATTGGAAGCCGTCGTTTTGCACAGATTTGCATGTTTTCTGTTATCTATTTTCACCAAACGCCGCGCGGCTTTTCTCTTGACAATCTTCCGCATCCAAGCTTATAATTGCTCGGAACTTGAAATAAGACGATTTTTACGATGCAATAAAGGAAGCTGTTTTATGAAAAACTCGACAGCCCCGCGTGGGCTTTCCGCGCTGTTCCAGCCGATCGACCTGACCGAGGGCACGTGCTGGAAGACCATTCTGCGCTTTTCGTTCCCAATCATCCTGTCGTACCTGCTGCAGCAGGTCTATTCTATCAGCGACGCGGCCATCGTCGGCCAGACGCTCTCTGCAGAAGAGGTCGCGGGCGTGAACGACATCGCGCCGATTGTGAATATCTTTCTGCAATTTGCCTTCGGCGTGTCGGCGGGCTTCTGCGTCATCACCTCGTGCAACGTCGGCTCTCACAATCAGCCGGGCGTACGCCGGTCCCTTGCGACGCAGATCGTGCTCTCGAGTGTCCTGACCGTGCTTCTGACGGGCCTTGCGCTGCTGCTGTTAAATCCGATGCTCGCGTGGATCAACGTTGCAAAAGACAGCGGCGCGGTCTACACGGCGGCCTTTACCTACTGCGCGATCATCTTTGCCGGTATCGGCGCGCAGCTGTTTTATAACTTCATCTGTTCGTTTTTGCGTGCAATGGGAGACTCGGTCACGCCGCTGGTGTTTTTGCTGTTCTCAACGATTTTAAATGTCGGACTCGATCTTCTGTTCATCCTCAGCTTCCATTGGGGTGTGGCCGGTGCGGCCATCGCGACGGTGCTTGCGCAGCTCATCAGCACCGTCGGCTGCTTCCTCTACGCGTTTTCCAAATACCCTGAACTGCGGCTGCACAGGCTGGATTTTGCCATCACAAAAAATGACGTGACACAGCATATCCTACAGGGCGTGCCGCTGGGACTCCAGTTCTCGGTGCTCTCGATCGGCATCATCACGATGCAGAGCGTCATTGTCCAGTTTGACATGGAGGCAGGGCGCATTGTCTCGAGTGCGGCGCAGACGGGCTTCGGCGCGGCCAATCGGCTCCATATGCTGACAATGACGCCGCTCAACGCGTTCGGTACGGCTATGACCAGCTTCACGGCGCAGAACCTCGGCGCGAGTAAATTTGACCGGATCAAAAAGGGCTCGGTGCAGGCGGCTTTGATCATGGCGATCCTCTGCGCGCTGAGCGTGGCCATTGGGCTTCTTATGACCATCGACAACGCATATTTCCACATTTTTCTCAGCGCCGACAAAATTACGCCGGAGACCATCCGCTACGGCAATACGTTCCTGTACGTCGACTATGCGACCTATCTGATGCTCGGCGGTATTTTCCTGATGCGAAACTGCGACCAGGGTATCGGTAGGGCTTCCTACGCGCTGATTGCGGGGGCAGCGGAGCTTGTGGCAAGGATCGTCGTCAGCACATACCTTCCCGCGGCTATCGTGGGCGGCGCGGTGAGCGCGTCGGCAAGCCCGCTTGCGTTCTACGGTCTGTGCGCGGCGGACCCGGCGGCATGGCTGGTGGCGGATATCGCGCTCGGCATTCCGTTCGTCAAAAACATTCTCCGGCAGGACTACAGCTATCTCTACGGCGAGCATCACCGCCACAGAGCATCGAAAGCTTCGTAAGCGATGCAGGTGGCTTTTATGCAGGAAAAAGACAGTTTTTTCTCCCGCGTGTATGATGTTGTCCGGAGAATTCCAAGCGGCAAATGCGTGTCCTACGGCCAGATCGCGTGGATGCTGGGCGCGCCCAGAGCGGCGCGTCAGGTCGGCTGGGCCATGCGCAAGTGCCCGGACGAGCTTCCGTGGCAGCGGGTCATTAAAGCAGATGGCTCCATCGCGGGCGGCGGGTACGCGGAGCTTCGCAGAGCGCTGCTAGAGGCCGAGGGCGTGCCGTTTCTGCCGGATGGCCGGGTCGACCTGAAGGCTTGCCAGTGGAACGGCGAAGAATAAAAAACGAGCGGACTCCCGGTCATCCGGAAGTCCGCTTTTCCAGTAGGCTTCGTAGGGGCAGACGCGGCTTCCGCCCGGCAAAATGTATTTCCAAAACGCGAAAATCTTTGGCGAATTCGTAACTTCCCAATGGGGCGATGTAGGCATCGCCCCCTACGCATGATTTGAAGGATTTTCGAAATTTCATAACGTGCATCCACGAATGGACGCAGAATCCGTAGGGGTGTTGTTATTTCCCACGTTGATAATTCCGGATGGCGCTCAAAAAGTCCTCACCGTAGCGGCAGGCCTTGACCTCGCCGATGCCGGAGACGGAAAGAAGCGCGTCCATGGTCTCGGGCGCTTTTTCCGCCATGTCGAGAAGCGTCGAGTTTGAGCAGACAATGTAAGCCGGTACATTCTCCCGCTGGGCAATTTGCATGCGCGTCTCGCGCAGCACACCGAACAGATCGTCCGCGCCGGAGGGCAGGGGAGCGGTCTGTTTTTTTGCGCCCTTCTGAGAAGCCTTCGGCGCGGGCTCCGGCGAGGCCAATACCGGCATGAGAAGCTGCCTGCCGTGGAAGAGAACGTCCCGCGCCTTTTCACCGGGCTCGAGTGTGCTGTGCTCTGGATTGACATGGAGGTAGCCTTCAGATTCCAGAAAATCGCACAGCGCATTCAGCTCCTGCCGCTTTTCGTGCATGAGGTTATACGTCGAAATCTGGTCGAGCCCAAGATCGAGCACGCGTTTGTCCCGACTGCCGCGCAGGACGCGAAGGACCATCGTTTTGCCGACGAAATAGCCGAGCTTTTCATAGATCCTGTACACGCAGGACAGCACCATCTGCGCTGGAACGGTCACGTCCTGCATCCGCCGCTCCGTTTTGCAGTTGCCGCAGCAGCCGCAGGTCTCGGGGTGGCTCTGGCCGAAGTAGGACAAAATGTAGCCGCGCAGGCAGTCGGTCGTTTTGCAGTAGCCTGTCATCTGGCGCAGGCGCTGAAGCTCGCCCTCACGCACATGCTCCTGCACGTCGGGGCTTAAATCTTCGTTGCCGCCGTTCTGGATGAGAAAGCGCGCCGTCTGCACATCGCCGGGAGCGTAGAGCAAAATGCACTCGCCGCAGCTGCCGTCTCTTCCTGCGCGCCCGGCCTCCTGATAGTAGCTTTCCAGCGATTTTGGCATGTTGTAGTGGATGACGAAGCTGACGTTCGACTTGTCAATGCCCATGCCGAACGCGTTCGTTGCGACCATGACGGTCTTGCGGTCGAATCGGAAATCGTCCTGATTGGCGTGGCGCTCTTCCTCGGAGAGCCCCGCGTGGTAGCGCGTGGCGGCAATGCCCTTGTCATTTAAAAATTCGCACACGCGCTCGACGGAGGCTCTTGTATTGCAGTAAACAATGCCGGATTTTTCGCTTCGTTCGCGCACGAGCTGCCAGACGGCGGCCAGCTTGCTCGTCGGGTGCTGCACGGCAAAATAGAGGTTCGGGCGGTCGAAGCCCGTGATGTTGAGAAGAGGATTTTTGAGCCCCAGCTGCGAGATGATATCCGCGCGCACCTGCTTTGTTGCGGTGGCCGTGAAGGCGGCGACGACGGGACGTGTGGGGAGCTGCGCGATAAAGTCGGCAATTTTCAAGTAGCTGGGCCTGAAATCCTGCCCCCACTGCGAGATGCAGTGCGCCTCGTCGACGGCGAGAAGCGACACGGGAACGTGCGAAATAAGAGACAGAAAGCTCTCGTTTTCGAGCCGCTCCGGCGCGACATACAAAAGCTTATACTGCTCGCGTGCGGTTTTGGCGTAAGTCTCCCGCAGCTGCTCGAGGGACAGGGAGCTATTGAGAAAGGCCGCCGGAACGCCCGCCTCCGTGAGCGCCGCGACCTGATCTTTCATGAGCGAGATGAGAGGCGAGACGACAATCGTGAGCCCCGGCAGCATGAGCGCGGGGATCTGATAGCAGATCGATTTTCCGCCGCCCGTCGGCATCACACCCAGAACGTCCCGGCCGGACAAAATCGCGTCGATGAGCGCCTCCTGCCCGCCGCGGAAGGCGCTGTGACCAAAGTATTTTTTCAGCAGCGTCCGTTTTTCCAAAGTTGATCCCTCATAGCACAGCCGCCACACAAGCGCGTGACGGCTGAAGAAATTTGAATATCAGATTTCGTCCTCGCCCGGGAGCTGGAGCTCGTCGAACGCGCTTTCCGCGTCGTCGAAGATGGCCTGAATGTCGGCAAGCGTCTCCTGCAGACGGGAAAGGCCGGAGGACAGGTCGGCGGTGAGCGCGGAAATTTCCTCGCCCGCGTCGGTGTAACGGTCCTTGGACTGCTCGCAAAGAAGACTCAGCTGCTCACGAAGCTTTCTTGCCCGCACCATGGCGTTGCGTTCGGCCTGCTCGGCGCGGCGATAGGCGGCAAGCTCCTGCTGGCTGAGATCGACCGGCGCGGCTGCTTCCAGCTGCGCGGGTTCTTCGCCGACGGCGTCCTCTTCGCATGCCGTTTCGGAGGAATCCAAAGAGGCCTGCTCGGATTTCAGTTGCTCGAGTTCCTGCTTTGCCGTCTCCAGCTGCGCGGCGAGCTCGCTTGCTTCATCGGAAAGGGAGACGACCTGCGCCGAGAGCGCGCTGTCTTCCTCTTTCAGCTTCTCGTGCTCTGCGCGCAGATCGGAGAGCTCTGCCTGCAGGCGGGTGTTTTCGGCCAGCAGATGGTCGTTTTCGTCTGCGAAAGCCTGCTTCTCATCCTCCAGCTTTCGGAGCGCTTTTTGATGCGCGGCAGAGGTTTCTTCGATGTAATTGACAACGTCAGTGCGGGAGAACCCGCCGACCGCCGTGCGGAATCGGGAAAAGTCGGACATAAAAGCGCCTCCAAAGTTTAAAAGTAAGCATAGTATATCATGACTTTCCTGAAAACACAACAAAAACAGCGCCCATTCGCCATGCTTTGACGAACGGGCGCGGGGTTATGCGGATTGCTGCAAGCGATTGCGCGGGAATGGCTTGTAGATGAGGACGCACAAAAGCGCGCTCACGGGAATCGCGACAAGAACGTCGAGCATCGAGTGCTGCTTGACAAAGACCGTGGACATGCTGATAAGAAGGCCGAGCGGCAGCATCACAAGGTGCAGCTTTTTGGCCCGCAGCCGCGGCGCGTCGAAGCACGCAAGGGCCAAGGCCGCGCAGCCGATAACGTGCATGCTGGGGATGACGTTCGTGTTCGTGTCGGCGGCGTAGATTCTCTTCACCAGCCAGATGAAACAGTCGTTCTGCTGGAAATCCGTCGGGCGAAGGTCCTGCCCGTTCGGGAAGAGCATGCAGAAGATGATCGAGCCGCCGAAGCCGAAGCCGATGTAGAGCATGAAGCGCTTGAAGGCGGGCGGGTCGGTGAAGATCAGATACGCCGTCATTAAAACTAACAGCGGGTGCCACAGGCAGTACGGAACGATAAAAAACCGGCAGAACGGGATCTGATCGTCGATGGGCAGATACGACACCCAGTAGTTTTTGGTCACGAGATGCTCCGCGAGATAGAACAAAGACAGATAGACGATCCAGATGAGAAGGTACCAGAAATGGTGAAAATCGTCAATTGTCCCGATTTTCAGCTTCCTGCGAGGGCTCTTTGACATGGTCAGAATCAGGCTCCTTGTCCGTTTCTTCAATGGTTGGGATGAAGGCCTTTGCAAATTTGCCCTCGCCCCGGTGCTTGAGGTAGAAGTAACCGATCACGCTGAACACGGTCGCGCCGATGAAGTTGACAAACAGATCCTCCATCGTATCGTACAAGCCAATATCGAGGTACCCGGTAAAGCCGAGGTCCCGGCCGTTGACTGCGACGGAGGTAATGCCGTCAATGGTGATGGGAATGTTGCTGTTCGTGGAGTCCAGCATCACGGACGAAATGGTGTGGACGATCGTGTCCTTCTGCATGTCCATGTGGAAAAGCCTATCCATCCCGAACTCAAAAAATTCCCACAGAACGCCGATGGTCATCGAAAAACAGAACGCGGCCAGCGCCACATACACGGGCGAGAGCGTAAACTTGATCTTTGCGTCGCGGTTCAGGATGTCGATCAGCGAAAAGCCGACCGCCGCGCAGAGAAAGCCGTTCGTCGTGTGGAGCATCGTGTCCCAGTAGGGGTACTGGATGAAGTAGCTCTGGAGCTCGCCTAAGATCTCCGCTGCGAAGATGAAAAGCAGGATGATGATTTCGAGCGTGCTCGGAAGGCAGATGCCGAAGTTTTTCTGGATGAAAAACGGGAGCATGAACAAAAACAGCACCAGCACGCACACAAACGCGCTTTCATATTCCTGCCGGAGGATGGCCGACACGAGCGACGCAAGAACGATGAGCCGCAGAACGAGATAGACGGCAAACACGACGGGCTGACGCCGGATGGCGGACCTGAGCTCGCCGCGTGCGTGCAGGGGCTTGGACGGCTTTTTCATGGGCAGTTCCTTTCAAGGCTGAGTGCTTTATCGGTTTTTAAATTATATCCGAAGAAGGAGGAAAATGCAAACCAAAAATAGCCTGTCCGGAACCGCAAAAAACCATACGCCCTGCAAGCATCTCAGGCGGACTTTTTGCGGCGGAAGAAGACCTTCTCCACGCGCTTATAAAGAAGCATTGTGAGAATCGACACAAGAACGCCCTTTAAGATATTGAACGGGACGACGGCGAACAGAACCAGCGTCGGAAGGCTCGTGATGGCGGAGTTGACGGCGGTGCCCATGGAGATGATCGCGTCCATCGGCATCCCGAAAAGCTCGGAGAACTTCGGAATTAAGTACCACGCGTTAAACATGCTGCCAAAGACGCTCATGACCGCCGTGCCGAGCGCGAGCGAGAGAATTGCGCCCTTTTTTGAGAGTGTCGCCTGATAGCAGATGGCGGCGGGCAGGACGAACGAGCAGCCAACGAGGAAGTTCGCAAGATCGCCGACAAACGCTGTCGACGTACCCTTGATGAGAAGCTTCAAAATAATTTTTACGAACTCGCACGTGACACCCGCGACGGGGCCCATGTAGAACGCGCAGATCATGACGGGAAGCTCGCTGAAGTCGAGCTTGTAAAAAGACGGCGCGAAGAAGAGCGGGATATCTACGATGTGCAGAACCGCCGCAATGGCCGAGAACATGGCGATGAACGTGATGGCGCGCGTTTTTTTGAGACGGTGGCGCTTTTTCATGACGAGGTACTCGGAGCCGAGCGCCGCGAGCAGAATCACCGCGACAAGGGCGAGACTGACGCCGAGAAACGAGAGATTTTCCTGAAGCAGCTGAAGGGTTGACGTTTTCATATGTATCACCTGACAATAAAAAATATGCGTCCGAAGAAACTTCTCCGGGCGCTCAATAGGCAGGCAGAAACTGGATGCATGCAAATCCAGAACCGGCCTGCGGCTATCTTCTTTCATCCAGACTATACTGTCGGTACCGGAATCACACCGGTTCAGCTTGCGCGCGCGGACTTTACCGCCGGTCGGGAATTGCACCCTGCCCTGAAGATATGTTATTTCTCTTTGCACATATTATACTTCTAATATGGTCGGTTGTAAAGAGGCATTTTTTCTGTTAAGATAGATTTTCAGAAATTTCTTCGCTTTCGGGGAGAAATGCGCCGGACGAGGGCTGGGCGGCGGGCATGGAAAAGCCGTGCATCACGCCGTTCTGGCGGCTGGAGGCCACGTCTCCGCCGACGACGCTGTCGTTGTAGATGAGAAGCGTCGCAAAATACACGCCGTCGCTGCCGGGGTAGTTTGTGATCTGGTAGACGTAGCGTGTGAGAGTCTTGCCGCTGTAGGAAAGAAGATCGTACCCCTGCGACTGCTGCAAATCGTTATAGCGAAGAAACACCTCCGACGGGTCTTCGGGCACGCGTACCTGCTGGGTCTGAACGGGCTCTTGCTGCACCTCCCAGCCGAACTGCTCCAGAAAAGCGACGCGCGCTTCGTTGGTGGCAACCTCCGTGATTTCCTCGGCGGTATCCGGCGGGGTATCGGAGCCTGACGATTTTTTCAGACATGTGATGAGCACCACGACGGCGAGGATGATCAGCAGTCCAATGAGAAGTATCTTTCGTTTGGAGACTTTGGCGGTCATGATTACCATACGGTTCCCTCCAGTTTTTCAAGATCAGTCTGGTACAACCTATTGCCGCATGGACAAAAATATTCCGGGAGAAGGGGACAAACATGCAGAGACTGGATAAAATTCTATCGAGCGCCGGAGCGGGCTCGAGAAAGGACCTGCGCGCCGCCATCCGGGCGGGACGTGTGCGGGTAAACGGCGAAGTGTGCCGCGACGAGAGCGCAAAATTTGACGAGCAGGCGGCGGAAATTACGTTGGACGGCGAAGCGGTCGAGCTTCTGCGCCCGGCGCTGATTCTGCTCAACAAGCCCGCGGGCTACCTCACGGCGGCGGACGATCCCCGGCAGAAAACCGTCATGGAGCTCATCCCGGAGCGCTACCGGAAATTCGGCGTCATGCCGGTCGGGCGGCTCGACAAGGACACGGAGGGACTTTTGCTTCTGACGAACGACGGCCAATTGGCCCACCGCATCATCAGCCCCAAACACGGTGTTTGGAAAACCTACTACTGCGAGCACGAGGGGCAGGCAAGCGAGGCGGATGTGCGGGCGTTTAAAGACGGATTGCAGCTCGCGGATGGGCTTTCGTGTCTTCCGGCTGTGCTCATTCCTCTTGGCGCGGGACGAAGCGCCGTGCGCGTGCAGGAGGGAAAGTTCCATCAGGTGCGCCGGATGATGGCCGCGCGGGGCCTTCCGCTTTTTTATCTCAAGCGCGTGGCCGAAGGCGGGCTCTGGCTGGAGAGCCTCGCGCCCGGGGCCGTCCTGGAACTGGATATGGGGGAAACGGAGCGGCGCATCACAAGTCCTTGTGATTTTGACGAAAAAAAGCTGCTTGCGAATTGCGTAAGAAATTCCCAGCCCTTTGGCGGGAATGACGAAAAACTATGAAAAAGATACAAAAAAGAGCGGCCATTTTGAAATAAAATGTCAAGACCCTCTTGCGCAAATGCTAAATCCGTAGTATTATGTCAATGGTTGTTTGTGTAAAAGGTAATCAATTAGGAGGGGCTCACCATGTCCAGTCGCATTTTTCAGAGTGTCATCGTACAGATGAAGGAAGCTACCGACCGTATGATCGGCGTGATCGACGCCGACAGCAACGTCATTTCCTGTAGTGATACGTCCCTGATCGGCGAAAAATGGCCGGAGGCGGTCATCCGGCTCAACAGCGCGCCGGATTCCATTGTCGTGGTCGACAAGAAGACCTTCAAGCCGCTGGTCAGCTGGAGCGCGTATTTCGACTATGCCGTCTTCGCCGAGGGCGACGACGAAATCGCAAGAAGCCTGTGCGTCATGGCCTACGTGGCGCTCAACGGCGCGAAGACTTATTATGAAGAGAAGCATGACAAGGGAACGTTTGTCAAAAACATCATCACCGACAACATTCTGCCCGGCGATGTGTACATCCGCGCCAAGGAGCTTCATTTCGTGACCGACGTGCCGCGCGCAGTCTTCCTCATCCGGCAGGTCGGAAGAGCCGACGTTGCGTCCGTGGACGTGGTGGCGGGCATGTTCCCCGACCGGCAGCAGGATTTCGTGCTGTCCATCAACGAGACGGACATCGCGGTCGTCAAGCAGATCCA
>CALCJW010000239.1:0-22414 GCA_937967235.1 uncultured Clostridia bacterium | reverse complement strand
TAAAGCTTTTTGGAACCACCGGCATTGCCGGTGGTTTTCTTTATACAAAAAAAGGACGCGCAGCTATTGCTGTGCGCCCTTTCCGGATACTTGTTTTATTCGTAGCTCTGCTCGATGGAGCGTGTGGCAAAGGCGTTGAGATTCTGCCCTGCTCGCGTTCCGGCGAGAAATTCATAGTAGCCCTGGCTGCCGATCATCGCGCCGTTGTCACCGCAGAGGGAGAGAGGCGGCGTGTAGAGCGTCGCGCCGAGCTTTTCGCAGGCCGTTTTAAAATCCGCACGGATGCGGGAATTGGCCGCTACGCCGCCCGCAATCGCAAGCTTCCGGTAGCCGCTTTCCTTTACGGCCTGCATCGTCCGCGGCACGAGCATTTCACTGACCGCCTTGGAAAACGACGCGCAAAGAGACGGCACGTCGACAGATTCGCCCTTTTGCTCGTGCATGTGGATAAGATTGAGCGCCGCCGTCTTGAGCCCGGAGAACGACATGTCGAGTGGATTCCCCAAGAGCTTCGTGTGCGGCAGCGGATATTTTTCCTCGTCTCCCGTCTTCGCGCACCGATCCAACGCCGCGCCGCCGGGGTACGGCATGCCAAGCACGCGTGCAACCTTGTCAAAGCACTCCCCCGCCGCGTCGTCCCGCGTGGTGCCGAGGATTCTAAAGTCCGTGTAGCCCCGCACGTCGACGATCAGCGTGTGCCCGCCCGAGACGACGAGGCAGATAAAGGGCGGCTCCAGCTCCGGGTACGCAAGGTAATTTGCCGCGATGTGGCCGCGGATATGGTGCACCGGCACCAGCGGAAGCCCCATGGCGTAAGCCGCCGCTTTCGCGAAATTCACGCCGACCAGAACCGCACCGATCAGCCCCGGCGCATACGTCACAGCAATCGCATCCAACTCCCTGCGCGTAAGCCCGCTTGTCACGAGCGCCTGATCCGCCAAACCGTAAATTGCCTCAATATGCTTGCGCGACGCAATTTCCGGTACCACGCCGCCGTAGAGCTTGTGGAGCTCCACCTGCGAGGCAATGCAATCGGTCAAAATTTCGCGCCCATCGCGCACGATGGCAACCGCCGTTTCATCGCACGAGGACTCTACCGATAAAATATTCATGCCAGACCGTCCTTTCTGAGGATGCGCGCATCCTCCTTCGGGTGAAAGTAATAGTTGGGGCGCTTTCCCACCTGCAAGAAGCCGAAGCCTTCATAGAGCCGGATCGCGGCCTCGTTGGAGTCGCGCACCTCGAGCGTCAGCGACCGAACGCCTGCTTCATGCAGACGCGCGCAGAGCGCCAGAATCAGCTTTTTCGCGATTCCCTGCCGCCGCGCGTCTTTTCGGACGGCGATATTCATCATGTCCGCCTCGTCCAGAACGCTCTGGCTTCCGATATAGCCGAGCACCGTGTCTCCGTTTTTCGCAACGAGCCACAGACTCAGCTCGTTTTCAAGCTCATTCGATAAGACGCTCTCCGGCCACGGGTCAGAAAAGCAAGCTCTCTCCAGCTCCGCCACCTGCGGCACATCCGCCGCCGTCATAGGTTCGATTCGTACGTCCATCACTTCGCCTCATACCAGCTCGCGCCGCTCTTTGCCTCAGCCAGCAGCGGAACGGAGAGCTTTGCCACATGCTCCATCTGCTCGGTCAGAAGCGCTGTCACCTGCTCGCGCTCTTCGATCGGGCACTCGACAATCAGCTCGTCGTGTACCTGCAAGACAAGCCGCGCTTGCAGCTTCTGCTCGCGAAGCGCCTTGTCCACATGAATCATCGCGAGCTTGATGATATCCGCCGCCGTGCCCTGAATGGGCGTATTAAGCGCGACGCGCTCGCCGAACGAACGGATGTTGAAATTGCTGCTCTTGAGCTCGGGGAGATTGCGTCTTCTTCCAAACATCGTCGTCACAAAGCCGTCCTGCTTCGCCTGCGCAACGATATTTTTCATGTACTCCCGCACGCCCGCGTAATTCTGAAGATAGTTTTCGATATACGCCTTTGCTTCCTTCCGCGTCACGCCGATATCCTCGGCAAGGGAAAACTCCGAAATACCGTAGACGATACCGAAGTTGACAGCCTTCGCGTGTCGGCGCATGAGGGGCGTCACGTCCTCGGGCGCAACATGGAAGACCTGCGCGGCCGTCGCCGTGTGGATGTCCATGCCGGAAGTAAACGCAGCCCGCATGTGCGCGTCGTTTGCGATATGCGCCAGAACGCGCAGCTCAATCTGGCTGTAGTCCGCGTCAACGAACACCCAGCCGTCCTTCGGCACGAACATTTTTCGGATTTCGCTCCCAAGCTCCGTGCGCACGGGGATGTTCTGGAGATTCGGCTCTGTGGAGCTGAGCCGCCCGGTCGCCGTGACCATGTTCTGGAACGTCGTGTGGATTCGGCCGTCGTCCGCGATCTCCTTGACAAGGCCGTCCGCGTAGGTCGATTTCAGCTTCGTGAGCGTCCGGTAGTCCAAGATCGCCTCGACGATCGGGTGGCGGCTCTTGAGCTTTTCAAGGACCTCCGCATTCGTCGAGTAGCCGCTTTTTGTCTTCTTGACGGGCGGAAGCCCCAGCCTTTCAAAGAGCACCTCGCCCAGCTGCTTGGGAGAGTTGATGTTGAATTCCTGCCCGGCATAGCGGAAAATATCCGCCTGATCTTTTTGGATGCCGACCTCGAGCATATTGCCGAACGCGACGAGCGCCATCTGATCGACGAGTACGCCCCGCGTCTCCATCCGCGCCAGCACCGCGCAAAGGGGCAGCTCGATCTCATAATAGAGCTTCTCCATGCCGCATTCGCGCAGCTTCCCGGGCAGCAGCGCATAGAGCGCCGCGACTGCCGCGGCCTGTGCCAAAAGTGCCGTTTCCTCCGCCGCCTCTTTTCCGACCTGCGCTTCGTCCGCATAGCCGATTTGCGCGCCGCAATACTGCGAGAAAACGTCATCCAGCTTATAATCGCCCCGCGTTGCGTCCAGATCATAGGCTGCAAGCGCCGTGTCGAAAATAAATCCGTCCGCCGGGATGCCGCGCTCGAGAAGCGTTCGCATGAGGCTCTTGCAGTCATGTGTGACTTTCTTGACAGATGCGCCGAACAGAGTTGACATAAAATCATTATCCAGCACTGCTTCACCCGAGAACAGGAAGCCTGCATCCTCCAGCTGAAGCGCGATTTTTGATACGTCGTCCGATGCAATCAAGTTTACGTAATGCTTTTTTGAGAGCTTTGCAGCAATTTCGCGCGCCTGCGCGGCGTCCGTGACGATTTCGCAAGTATAGACCGCCTCGATCTTCTCCTGCGGCTTTGGCGCCTCCTGCGGCGCGTGCAGGCCGTAGCGGGCAATCAGACGTGTGAACTCGAGCCGATGGAACAGCGCATAGAGTGCGTCATTATCGACCTCCCGCACAAGATTTCGCTCGGGGACGAAATCTACCGGCGCATTTTTGCGGATGGTTGCCAAGTCATAGGACAGATACGCCTGCTCACGGTCCTTCTCCAATTTTTTGCGCACGGATTCCTTGATCTCCGGCAGATGCTCGTAAATGCCGTCCAGCGTTCCGTATTCCAAAAGAAGGCTTGTCGCCGTCTTCGGGCCGATGCCCGCCACACCCGGGATATTATCCGAGCTGTCACCCATAAGGCTCTTGAGATCAACAAGGCGCACGGGATCGAAGCCATACTCCGCCCGGAACACATCCGGTGTGTAATTGGTCGTGATGGTCTGTCCGGATTTCGACGTGACAAGCTTGACGGTCACGCGGTCCGTCACCAGCTGCAAAGAGTCCCTGTCGCCCGTGACAATTACGCAGTCCGCTCCCTCGCGCGCGCAGATTTCCCCTGCCGTGCCTAAAATGTCGTCCGCTTCCCAGCCCTCGCACTCGTAGATGGGGATGTTCATCGCGCCCAAGACCTCTTTCATGAGCGGCATCTGCATTGCTAGCTCCTCCGGCATCGAATGGCGCGTGGCTTTATAGCCGTCGTAGGCCAGATGGCGGAACGTCGGCGCTTTGAGGTCAAACGCGACGCACAGCGCGTCGGGCTGCTCGTCGGCGCGCAGACGCTCTAAAATATTCAGAAATCCGTAGATCGCGTTCGTATACACGCCGTCCTTCGTGCTCAGAAGACGCACACCGTAGAACGCGCGGTTGATGATGCTGTTGCCGTCTAAAATCATCAGCTTCATGGAAAAAGCTCCTTTTCGCTCATTTGGCATATACCAATACAATATTATCATACCACAAAACTACGCCTCTTGCAACGAAGGAAAAGAGCAGACCTTCCGGCCTGCCCCTTTCGGTTTCGATGCAATTATACGCGGTTCCACTTCGCGCCGCCCGGAATATCAGTCAGCTCGATACCTTCCGCTTTGAGTTCGTCGCGAATTCGATCGGCCTCGGCAAAATTCTTCGCTTTCTTGGCCTCAAACCTTGCGCGGATCTTCGCTTCGACGGCTGCGTCCTGTTCGCCGGATTCGGAGATGATGTTGTACTCGCCGCCGCTCCCCTTTGCGCTGGCCGCCTTTTTGCGCGCCTCTTCCGCTTTTTTAAGAAGGTCGAGGCTCAGCACCTTGTCAAAGTCGTCAAGCAAATACAGTTTCGTCGCGTCGTTCGTCTGGTACTTGAGAACGTCGTAGAGCGCCGTAATGCCGAGCGACGTGTTGAGATCGTTCCCGAGCGCCTTGTTGAATTTCTCGCGCAGCGCAGTGACAGCATCCTCGTCGATCGGCTCGTCGGAGGGCTTCAGTGCGGCAATTTTCGCAATCAGCTTCTGGTACGTGCCCATCGCGTTGTCCAGGTTTTCCCACGAGAAGACGAGGTTCTTGCGGTAATGGCTTTGCAGGCAGAACAGCCGGTAAGCCAGCGGGTCATAGCCCTTCTGCTCAAGAAGCGAGACCGTCAAAAACTCACCCTTGGACTTTGACATCTTGCCGGATGTGGTATTCAGGTGCATCACGTGCATCCAGTAGTTGCACCAGTGGTGGCCGATGTAGCTCTCGGACTGGGCAATCTCGTTCGTGTGGTGCGGGAAGGCGTTGTCAATGCCGCCGCAGTGGATATCAAGATCTTCGCCGAGGTACTTGAGAGAAATGCCGGAGCACTCGATGTGCCAGCCGGGATAGCCCACACCCCACGGGGAGTCCCACTTGAGCGCCTGATCTTCGAACTTCGACTTTGTGAACCAGAGCACAAAATCGTTCTTGTTGCGCTTGTTCGTGTCTTCCTCCACACCCTCGCGCACGCCGACAGCTAAATCTTCCTCGTTGTGGTCGTTGAAGATATAGTACTTTTCGAGCTTCGATGTGTCAAAATACACGTTGCCGCCCGCCTGATACGCATATCCGGTATCGAGCAGCTTTGTGATGATCTTGATATACTCGTCGATGCAGCCGGTTGCAGGCTGGACGACGTCGGGCCGCTTGATGTTGAGCTTTCGGCAGTCGTCAAAGAACGCATCCGTGTAGAATTTCGCGATTTCCATGACGCTCTTGTGCTCGCGTTTTGCGCCCTTGAGCATCTTGTCTTCGCCCTCGTCCGCGTCCGAGGTCAGGTGTCCCACGTCTGTGATGTTCATGACGCGCTTAACCGGGTAGCCGATGTAGCGCAGATACTTTTCCAGCACATCCTCCATGATATAGCTGCGGAGATTGCCGATGTGGGCAAAATGGTAGACCGTGGGGCCGCAGGTATACATTTTGACGAGCTTGGGGTCGTTGGGGATAAACTCTTCCTTTTTGTGCGATGCAGAATTATAAAGATACATGTCATTTCCTCCTGTAACTATTCTTCTGTTTTATGCTCCAGCGCGTCCAGACGCATTTTGAGCATCTCGATTTCGATCATAATCGGGTCCGGCGTGTGGATATGGTCCAGCTTTTCGCCGCAGATTCTCGTGATCCTGCCCGGCACGCCGACGACCGTCGCGTTCTCCGGAACTTCACGCAGCACGACCGAGTTTGCCGCAATACGCGCGTTATTGCCGACCTTGAACGGCCCAAGCACCTTCGCGCCGGCTCCTACCATGACGTTGTTTCCAATTGTCGGGTGGCGCTTGCCGGCGTCCTTGCCCGTGCCGCCGAGGGTCACGCCCTGATAGAGTAAGCAGTCGTCTCCAATTTCAGCCGTTTCGCCGATGACAATGCCGGTTCCATGGTCGATGACCAGCCGACGACCGATTTTCGCGCCGGGGTGGATTTCAATGCCCGTCCAGAGCTTCGACCACTGCGAGATGCTCCGCGCGAGAAAGCGCAGGCCGTGGATGTGCAGCCAGTGGGCGATGCGATAGTCGATGGTTGCATGCAGGCCGTTATAGAGCAGCAGGATCTCTGCTACGCTTCTGGCCGCCGGATCGTTTTTCTTATATGCCCGAATGTCTTCGATAATATGCAAAAATGTTGCCTCCCGGAAAAATAAAATAACCCGCCTCTTTTGCTCAAGAGGCGGGTTACAGTAACTCGCGGTTCCACTCTGATTTCTCACTCAAGACACTTGACGCGTGTCACACGGGGTCTCCCCTCGCTCACGAACGCACGTTCCCAAACCTCGCTTCATCTCCGCTTGCAGCCGGTGACGGAAACTCTCTGAGAAACTCCGGTAAGGTACTCTTTTCGATCATCGCGATATGCAGTTTTTCAAATTTCTGCCGATATGATAGCATTAAGCGCACAAAAAGTCAAGCGCCGGGCATCAGAACGTCCCAGTTCTTCTGGAAATATTCAAAGCCCGAGTAGAGCGTCGTCACCAAAATCACGGCGCAGACGACCGTATCGAGAATTTGTACACTTGGGAAGATCATCATCGCAATGAGGCCCACCATCGTGCAGGAGGTCTTGATCTTGCCGGACCAGCCCGCGGCGATCACGCGCCCGTGCGCCGCCGCAATCGAGCGAAGGCCCATGATGGCAAACTCGCGCGCGACGACGATGAAGGCAATCCAGCTTGCCATCCGGCCCTGCCCGACAAAGACCATCAGGCAGGCCGTCACGAGCAGCTTGTCGGCCAGTGTATCAAAGAACTTGCCGAAGTCCGTAACCTGATTGTAGTGCCGCGCAACGTAGCCGTCCAAAAAGTCGCTCAGACTCGCCACGACAAAAATACCGAGCGCGACCCAACGGTAGGTGTCGGCGTTCGCGCCGCCGTTGCCGCTCAGCAGCAGAAACACGATGAAAAACGGGATGAGCACCACCCGCACCATTGTAATCTTACTCGCCGTCGTCATTGTCTTCCATGTCCTCCTCCAGCATGCCTGTCAGCTCTCCATCATATGCGCCCACGACAAAGACGTTCACAAAATCGCCCGTCTTGATGTGCCGCGACGCTGTGAACCAGATGCGTCCGTCGATATCCGGCGAATCCGCGTAGGTTCTGCCATAATAGCATTCCTCGTCGGGGTCGTAGCCGTCGCAGAGCACCTGCATGACCTTGCCCTCGCACGAAGCATTATATTCGTCCATGATGCGCGACTGAAGCTCGCCGATGATCTCCGCGCGCTCCTGCGCGACCGCCTTGTCGGGGTATTCCATGAGCGCCGCCTTTGTGCCCTCTTCGGGCGAGAACACGAACGTTCCGGCGCGCTCGAGCTTGAATTCCTTCAGGAACTCACACAACTGCTGGAATTCTTCCTCTCCCTCGCCGGGAAGACCGGTAATGAGGCTCGTGCGGATGACAAGACCGGGAATGCGCGCGCGGAGCTTTTTGAGAAGTTCCTTCACATACTCGCCGTTTCCGCGCCGGTTCATTGCGCGCAGAATGTTGTCGTTGATGTGCTGAATCGGGATATCGAGGTACTTTACGATCTTCGGCTCATCGGCCAGAACGTCAATGAGCTCGTCGGACATTTCGTCCGGATAAAGATAATGGATACGCACCCAGACGATACCGTTGATGGCGCAGAGCTTTTGAAGAAGCTCTGCCAGCTTCCGCTCGCCATAGAGGTCGATGCCGTAGCGGCTCGTGTCCTGCGCGATGACGATGAGCTCTTTCACGCCGCTCTCCGCCAGGTCCTGCGCTTCTTTCACGAGCTCTTCCATCGGGCGGCTGCGGTACCGGCCGCGGAGCTTCGGGATGATACAGAACGCGCAGTGGTTGTCGCAGCCCTCCGCGATGCGCAGATACGCGTAGTGCTCTGGCGTGGTCAGAATGCGCTGGGGCTCGGGCAGGTTCGCGTTGATATCGCCGAACTCCGCGACCGTCTCGCCGGAGAGGACTTTCCCGACCGCCGAAACGATGTCATAATACGAGCCCGTGCCGAGCACGCCGTCCACCTCCGGCATTTCCTGCACGATCTCCATCTGATAGCGCTGGGCAAGACATCCGGTCACAAGGATCTTGCCGACTCTACCTTCCTTTTTGAGCTCGCCCATCGCCAGAATGTTGTCGATGGCTTCCGTTTTTGCGTCTTCAATAAAGCCGCAGGTGTTGATGATCACCAAATCCGCGCCGTCCGGGTCGGGCAAAATCTCATAGCCCGCCACGCGCAGCAGAAACAGCATCTGCTCGGCGTTGATCTGATTTTTGGCGCAGCCGAGGCTGATCATACCAATTGTCTGGCTCATTCCATGTCCTCCCAAGTATCCATGGGCTCGCAGTCTGCTTCCAATCGCCGCAGCCCTTCTTGAATATCGTGATAGCTGTGCCCGCGCCGGATGAGCGCGTCCACGGCTTTTTTGATGGTTTTCTGGTCAAGCGTCCTTCCGGAAAGCTTCTTCCGCAAAAACGCGTCAATCGCGCCGTCTGTCTCTCCAAATTCTGAAAGCGCTTCATCCCAAAGCTCCTTGGGTATCCCCTTTTCATAGAGGATGCTTTTCGCCCGCGCCCGGCCATAGCCGCGAAGGTTCGCGCTTCTGACAAGCTGCTTTGCCGTCTCGAGATCGTCGATGAGGTGCAGCTCCTCCAGCCATGAAACGGCAGCCTCCGCGTCCTCCTCGCGCTCACCCTTCTGGACAAGGCGCTTTTGAAGCTCTTTTTTCGACAGGCCGCTCGCCGTCAGGATCCGCACCGCGCGCTCCTTGCACGAGGCGAAACTCTGCGCATTCTCGAGCGCCAGAAAGTCTTCCGGCGAAACCTCCGCGCCGATGGTGAGGCCGAGCTCGACCACCTTGAAGGCGGGAGCTTTCAGCCGCTTTCCATCATCAAAGATCAGACGCAGATAGTTCGGAGAATCCAGCGGCTCGATTTTCTCAAGTTTCATCGTCAAAATCGTCCGCCGACACGTTTACCGCCTTGGCGGCCGGGGCGATGGGCGGCTTTGCGCGGCTGCCCTGCAGCTTCCACATGTTGTCGCGCACCTCCTGCTCGATGCGGTCGGCCACGTCGGGGTGCTCCTGCAGATAGAGCTTTGCGTTATCCCGGCCCTGTCCGATGCGCTCGTCCCCAATCGAGAACCAGCTGCCGGACTTGTTGATGAGCTCCAGCTGCACAGCCAGATCGACGAGTTCTCCCCACTTGGAAATACCCTCGCCGTACATGATATCGAAGATGGCCTCTTTAAAAGGAGGCGCGACTTTATTTTTGACGATCTTGGCGCGCGTGCGGTTGCCGACGATTTCTGTACCGTTCTTGATGGCCTCGGTCCGGCGGATGTCGATACGAACGGACGCGTAGAACTTGAGCGCGTTGCCGCCCGTGGTCGTCTCGGGGTTTCCGTACATGACGCCGATCTTCATACGAAGCTGGTTGATGAAGATGACGACGCAGTTCGTTTTCGCGATGTTGCCGGCAAGCTTTCGCAGCGCCTGCGACATCAGCCGCGCCTGAAGTCCGACGAAGGTATCGCCCATCTCGCCTTCAATTTCTGCGCGCGGCGTCAGCGCCGCGACAGAGTCGACAACCACCACGTCCACCGCACCCGAGCGGACAAGCGCGTCCGTAATCTCCAGCGCCTGCTCGCCGGTATCCGGCTGGGAGACGAGCATGGAGTCGATGTCCACACCGATTCTCGCCGCATAGTCGGGGTCCAGCGCGTGCTCCGCGTCGACGAATGCGACCTCACCGCCGCGCTTCTGCGCCTGCGCCACGATATGGAGCGCAAGCGTCGTTTTGCCAGAGGACTCCGGCCCGTAAATCTCAATGATTCTGCCCTTCGGCACGCCGCCGATGCCGAGCGCCGCGTCCAAAGCCAACGAGCCCGTCGGAATCGCCTCCACGTTCATCTCCGGGCGGTCGCCGAGGCGCATGACCGTACCCTTGCCGAAGTTCTTTTCAATCTGGGAAATTGCCGTCTCCAGCGCCTTTTTTTTATCGCTCAGCGGAGCTTCGGGTTTCTTCTTTTCTACTGCCATAGCCAACAGCCTTCCTTTTCTGTTTTTCTACAGTATACCACAGCGTTCGCCATAAATCAAACATTCGTTTGAAAATATTTCACGTGTCTCACTCCGGCTTTCTTGCCGCGACCGCACGGGTCACGCCCCTGAGATCCTTGCGGAACATCACGTCCGTAAAGCCTGCGGCCTCGAGCAATTCTCCAACGCCTGTCTCCTGCCCGTAGCCAAACTCAAAGCAGATCGTCCCGCCCGGGCGAAGCGCGGCGCTGAAATTCTGTAAAATTGCGCGATAAAAGTCCAGTCCGTCTTCTCCGCCCTCCAAGGCCAGATGCGGCTCATACGCCCAGACGGACACATCAAGCGTCGCCATTTCCTTCGTCGTCACATAGGGGGGATTCGAGACAATCAGGTCGAACTGCCCCAGAAACTTAGGCGCGGGCTGCAAAACGTCGACCGAAAACGCCGTCACGCGGTTTTTGAGCCGCAGATTTGCCGTATTCTGCTTGGCAACACGAAGCGCCGGCTCGGAGATTTCCGCCAGCGTCACGCGCGCCGACTCCACACTGTGCGCAAGCGCCAGACCGATGCAGCCCGAGCCTGTGCAAAGATCGAGCACCCGCTGCGGCGCGGGGTAGGTTCTGGCCGCCTCAATGGCAAGCTCTGTCACAGCCATCGTATCATCACGCGGGATGAGCACGTCGGGCGTTACAATAAACGGGAGCCCATAAAAGCTCCACTCGCCCAGGATATAGGCCAGCGGCTCTCCGGCTAAAGCTCTGCCCAGATAGTCGTTCAGCTTTTCTTCAATGGTCTCTGACGCGTAGAGCTCGCGGTCAGATAGCAGCGCGGCCACGGACTTTCCGGACGCGAGCGCCAGAAGCTCTCTTGCGTAGACACCCGCATTTTCCCCATAGCCGGGACGAAGCGCCTTGCGCGCGTTCAAATACAGGTCGCCGTATTTTTTTACCATCTGTCCGCGCCTTCCTGCTCGGGAATCACCAGCGTCAGCGCCTCAATGGCGACCTCGATCATCGAGTCATCCGGTTCGTTCGTCGTAAAGAGTTGGAACCACATGCCGGGGGCCGTCAGAATCTTCGTCAGCCAATTGTCATGCCGCCCGACAAGACGGTTAAACTCATATGCAATTGCTACGATGAACGGCAGCATTGCAAGCCGCGAAAGCATCCGCAAAAATGTATTGCTGATCGGGAAAATCGAGCTGAACACAGCGGAAACGAGAATCGAGATGATGATCACGACGAACAGGAAGCTCGTGCCGCAGCGCGGATGGAGCCTTGTCTGCGGGCGGACGTTCTCGACCGTCAGCGGAAGCTGCGCCTCATAGCAGCGTATGGTTTTGTGCTCCGCACCGTGATAGGAAAAGACACGCTTCATGTCCGGCGTTTTGGAGATCATAATCATGTAGCCGAGGAAAATAAGGATCCGGAACACGCCCTCAATGAGGCTCCGCAGCACGGCCCGTTCCTTGAGCCCCGGAATGAAGCTTGCAAGAAGCGTCGGCAGCAAAATGAAAAGACCAACCGAGAGCGCAATGCCGAGCACGACCGAGAGATAGACCACGACCTTCTGAAGCTTCTCGGAGCCGAGCTTTTTCTCCAGCCATGTTTCAAATTTCGAAGGCTCGCCTTCTGCCTCCGGGAAAAAGTCTGCCGAGTACATGAGCGCCTTCACACCGTTTACCATCGACGAGCCGAAGTTCACAACGCCGCGGATGAGCGGCCACGTGAGAATGCCCGTCTTCTTTTTGATCGGCTCGACCTTTTGCACAAGACCCTCGGGACCTCTTACGACGATGGCCCGCTTGTCGGGTCCCTGCATCAGAATCCCTTCGATGAGCGCCTGCCCGCCAATCAAGGTCTTAAACTTTTCCTGACTGACAGACTGATTGTTTTTCTGCATAAACTGCCTCTATTCTTCCCCCGTGGGGATGGAGATGGTCACAAGGGTACCGCCGCCCTCGGCGTTTTCGAGCGTGATCGTGCCGCCGTGCATGGTGACGATTTCCTCGCACACGGCAAGTCCGATGCCGCTGCCGCGCGCCTTAGAGCTTCCCTTGTAAAATTTCATTTTGACGTGCGGCAATTCTTCTTCCGGAATGCCGGGGCCAAAGTCCCGGATACGCACGACGATCTGCCCGGACTCGAGTCCGATCGACGCCACGATGCGCTTTCCGTCGCCGCCGTGCTTGGCCGCGTTGTCAAGGACATTCAAAAACACCTGCCGCATACGGGCAACATCGCACGGAATTTCCGGAATTTCTTCCTCGCAGGGCTCATACTCGAGCGCAATGCCCTCCTGCTTGAGCCGCGAGCCGTACATGAAAACAGTGTCTTCAAATTCCGCAAGCAGATCGGCCTTTTCTACCGTCAGGGTAAACCGGCCGTCCTGCATACGGGTAAATTCCAAGAGCTCTTCGACCATGCCCGTGAGCCTTTTTGCCTCGCGCAGGATGATCAGCATGCCGCGCCGGGTCTCGGGCTCTAAATTGCCGGAGGAAAGCAGTGTCTCGCCCCAGCCGGAAATTGCCGTCAGCGGCGTGCGCAGCTCGTGGGAAACGGATGACATAAACTCCGACTGCGTCTTCTCGGACTGCCCGATTTTGACGGACATGTCGTTAATCGTGTCAGCCAGCTCTCCGATCTCGTCGTCATAGTGCTTCGGGATCTGCACGCCGTAGGAGCCCGCCGCAATACGCTTGGCCGTCGCGGTGATCTCCGTCACGGGCTCGATGATCGAGCGGATAAAGAAGCTGCTGATGAAAAACATCGACGCGATGAAAATGAGCCCCGCCGTAAGCGCGATGAGGCCGATCATGAGCACCTGCCGGTCGACGTTTTTAAGCCCCGTGACATAACGCAGCACACCGATGACCTCGCCGTTGGAGTAGATCATCGGGCTCGAGACCGCAAAAATCCGCTCGTGCGTGTCGGGGTCGCGCCCTTGATAGCGCGCGAGCTTCCCGGTCGTGATGGCCTCTTGAATGTCAGGCGTCTCGGGGCTTTTTCCAGCAAACTCACCGTACGAGGACGCGACCAGCTTGCCGCTCGCGCTGATGAACTGCAATTCCAGCTTGTCCTTGTCTTCAAACGTCTCGGCAAACTGGATGCAGGACTGATAGTATTCGTTATAGCTCTGGCTGATGTAGTTGCTGAAAAAGTCGGTGGTCGTCTTCGCTTTCGCCTCCAGCCCTGAGCGCACGTTAGAGTAATAATACGCGCCAAGGCTCAGCGTAATGGCCGCCACGCACAAAGCGGCCAACACGACCATGACGCTGACGTTATTGACCAGCCACCGCCGCTCGAGCCCCGCTAGCTTCCGGCGCTTCGGCGCGGCCTGTTTGATGGTATCGCTCAGACGCCCCATTTGTATCCAAAGCCCCAGACAGTCGTGATATAGACGGGATTTGCCGTGTCGTCTTCGATTTTGATGCGCAGGCGGCGGATGTTCACATCGACGATTTTGAGCTCGCCGTCATAGTCGCGGCCCCAGACCGTCGTTAAAATATCCTCTCTCGAAAGCGCACGCCCGGGATTCTGCATAAAAAGCTTCATGATGGCATACTCCACCTGCGTGAGCTTGATGCGCTTGCCTTCTTTATCGAGCGTGCGGTTGCGTGTGTTGAGGACAAACGGCCCCTGCGTGAGCTCGCCGGAATCAGACTGCGTGTCGCTGCCGATGCGCCGGTAGAGCGCGTCGATGCGCGCGGTGAGCTCAGCGGGGCTGAACGGCTTTGTCATATAGTCATCCGCGCCGGTCATAAGGCCCGTGACCTTATCCATCTCCTGGCTTCTTGCGGTTAACATAATGATACCGATCTTCTTATCCGTCGCCCGGATGTTCCGGCAGACCTCAAAGCCGTCGATGTCCGGCAGCATAATATCCAGAATCGCAACGCCGACGTCCGGATGCTCCTTGAGCTTTTCCAGCGCCTCCATGCCCGTCCCGGCCTCGATGACCTCGTAGCCCGCGCGGTTGAGGTTGATAACAACAAAACTTCGGATACTGACCTCATCTTCAAGAATCAATACTTTTTTCATAAACCAGAATTCTCCTTACGTCTCACCGGTATTCCAGTCGACATGTATGATATGGAACATCTGCCGCAGCTCATCGGGCGTTAGCTCCTGTGCCTGCGCCGCCGTCCCGAGCTGCGCGGAGAAGCAAACATCCGGCTGCTCCAGAAGCAGGAACCTTCCATCTTCCTGCGCGCGCTCGAGGCGTTTTTCGCCCGTGAAGGCATAGATCGTAAAAATCGGGTCAACGTGCGCAGAGCCCTTCCAATCAGAAAACGTCAGCCCGCCCCGCGCGCCCTCAAGCGCTTCTGCACGGCTGATCGTCACGCGTTCGTCCCAGCTCTCCGGGATTTCCACATACCAGCCGCCCGAGAAGCGGTGATACGTGCGAAGCACAATTTCGCGCTTTCCGTCCAGACCCAGATGGTACCAGCGGATGAGCGAGTATGTCTCCCCTGCCGCATCCGCCGCCGGAAGCGAAACGAGCTCCGGAAGCTCCACGAGGCCATCAGAATTGATATCGGACGCGTAGGCAAACGGATTTCGGACCGTCTGCTGCGTATCGTCAAGCGCGCTGACATTCTGGAACGTCCCACCGCGGAAGATGAACACGTCCGTCGCAAGAGAATCCTCTTCCTGTGCGCTTGTAACGAACACAGCCGGAATGTTGTAGGCGACCGCGCCCGTCATGATGCGCTTGACCGAGACGGCGCTTGAGGAAAGCGGAACCTCCTGTCCCTTTTCCATCTGCCCCTTCCGATACCGGTAGAGCTCCGCCGTCCCCTGCTTTTTTTCCGCGTCGAAGCGCAGCAAAAACAGATCGGTCATGCCGTTATTGTCGAGGTCACAGGTCGTAAACTGGCTGTAGCTCGCCGTCATCAGCCGGACGATTTCTCCATCCTCCAGCGAGTAGGCGCTCACCGACTGCAAAACCTGGTCGCTCAGCTGCCGGCCGATGAGAATCTCGAGCCCCGGCTCGCCGTCCAGGTCCACATACTCGACCCGCGCGAACGCCGCGCCGTTTCCCTCAATGACGGAAATATTCTGATATGCGCCGTCCAGCTTGTCAAACACATAGGCCTTGAGCGGCTTTTCATCGGAGGTTTTGGCGAAAACGATCGCCTCTTCCTCTCCGTCGCCGTCCAGATCTGCCAGCTGCACCGACTGCTGATTGCTGCCGGAGATGGGCGCGCAGTATTCGCACCCGGCTGCCGCCATCACCTCGTCGATGGCCTTTTGCAGATTGTCATATTCGTCGGAGTGCCGGGGCAGCGTATAGAGCTCGTCGACGGTCTTTACAAAGCAGCCCGAGAGCAGCAGGCAAAGAAGCACCGCGAAGCACACAATCGTCCACTTTTTCCGCCGCATCTCCCCTCACTCCTTCCCTTTACATAACATTGCAACTCATTGTATCACAATTTGTTACAGATGTGTAGCGGTTTTGTAAAATAATCCTCATTTAAGAACGACATTTTTTTCGCCGAGCAGCCCGCGCAGCTCCTCCAGCATGATTTCCTCCGGCATGCACCGCCCGCCCATGCGAACACCGGTGTCGGCGTAGTAAATGACGGTCTTGACCTGGCCGGGGAACATGTTGAGGATCGGGACGATTTTTTCGCTGCCCTTCTGTCCCGTGTGGGCGATTTTGAGATAGAGCGTCTTGCTTGCCAGCGCCTGCCGGGACTCTGCCCGTGCCTCGCCCTTCGCGTCAAAATCCGCAAGCTTCCACACGCGGTTCACAACCATCTGCGGGTCTTTGTCATCGCGAACGGAAATGCGGCCGGAAATAACGACGGCTGACGTTTCATATAAAAGCGAGCCATATTGCCCCAGCGCGTTTGAGAACGTCAAAAGCTCCATCGAGCCCGTGTCGTCCTCCAAGGTCACATAGGCCATCATCGACTGGTTCTTCGTTGTCTTCATCTTGACGTTCTGGACAATGCCCGCGATGTTCACGACCTGTTCGTCGCTGAACTCGTCTGTATGCTCGGAAAAGCTCTCCAAAATCGCGCCGATGCTCACAACGTTTGCGCCCTTGAGCTTTTCGCGGTACGCATCCATCGGATGGCCGGAAAGATAGAGCCCCGTCGTCTCGCGCTCGAGCTTCATGAGCTCATCCGGTGCAAGCTCGGGAAGGTCCGGCACGTGCACCTCCGGAACCGGTGCGTCGTCGTCGCTTCCGCCGAGGTCAAACAGGCCGATCTGCCCGTCGACATTCTTGCGCTTTCCCGCCGCGACGGTGTCCATGACCGCCTCATAAATTTGCAGCAGCTGCGAGCGTTTGAGCCCGAAGCAGTCGCACGCACCGCATTTGATCAGATTCTCGAGCGCGCGCTTGTTGAGGTCCGTGCCGTACATCCGCTGGCAGAAGTTCTCGAGCCCTGTAAACGGCCCCTCCTGCTTGCGGTTGGCCATGACCTTCTGGATAAACCCGCGCCCGATATTTTTGATGGCGGCAAGGCCAAAGCGGATTCCGCCGGGAACGACGGTAAAATGGTCGTTCGACTCGTTGATATCGGGCGGCAGCACGGCAATTCCCATCGCCTTACACTCGGCAATATACTCGGAAATCTTCGTTGAGCTATCCAAGACGGACGTCATAAGCGCCGCCATATACTGCCGGGGATAGTAATATTTGAACCATGCCGTCTGGTAGGCAATGACCGCGTAGCAGACAGAGTGCGCCTTGTTGAACGCGTAGTTCGCGAAGTCGTACATTTCGTTGTAGATGGATTCCGCGATCGGCACGGAAATTCCGTTTGCCTCGCAGCCGATAATGCCGCGCGTGGGGTCGCCGTGCAAAAAAGCGCCGCGCTCTTTTTCGATGTCCTTGACCTTTTTCTTGCTCATCGCGCGCCGCACCATGTCGGCCTGCCCCAGAGAGTAGCCCGCCAGCTTGCGGAAGATCTCAATGACCTGCTCCTGATACAAAATACAGCCGTAGGTGACGGACAGGATGGGCTCTAAGGACGGATGCTTGTATTTGACGAGCTTCGGGTCATTTTTGCAGGCGATGAGCCGCGGAATGGAGTCCATCGGTCCCGGTCGATATGCTGCAACGATGATGGAGAGATCTTCAATGGACTGCGGCTTCAGCCCCACGCAGACGCTCGTCATTCCAGTCGATTCCATCTGGAACACGCCCGCCGTTCTTCCCTGCGTCAGCATCTCCATGACCTTCGGGTCGTTGTCCGTGACTCTGGCCATGGAAAAGTCCGGCTCCGTTTTGCGGATGTCGGAAATTGCGTCGTCGATGACCGTAATGTTCCGCAGACCGAGGAAGTCCATCTTGAGAAGGCCGAGCTCCTCGAGAGTCGTCATGGTGTACTCCGTGACGGTTGTCTCGTCGTTTGTCGCAAGCGGCACGTAGTCGTAGACTGGAAGTCTCGTAATGACAACGCCCGCCGCGTGTGTCGAGGTGTTGCGCGGCATGCCCTCGAGCGCCATGGCCGTATCGATGAGGTTTTTGACGCGCGGGTCCTCATCGTACATTTCTTTGAGCCGTGGAGACACGCGCAGCGCCTCTTTGAGCGTCATATGAAGCGTAGACGGAACGAGCTTTGCAACCACGTCTGTCTCCGCGAACGTAAAGTTGAGCGCCCGGCCGACGTCCCGGATTGCGCCTCTGGCCGCCATGGTGCCGAAGGTCACGATCTGCGCGACATGGTCGTCTCCGTATTTTTGCCGCACATAGTCGACAACTTCGCCTCTTCTCGTGTCTCCGAAGTCCATATCGATATCGGGCATCGTCACGCGCTCGGGGTTCAAAAAGCGCTCGAAGAAGAGGCCATACTTCATGGGGTCGATCTCTGTAATGTGAAGCGCATACGTTACCATCGAGCCTGCCGCGCTGCCGCGCCCGGGGCCGACAGGAATGCCCGCGCTTTTTGCGAAATTCACAAAGTCCCACACGATCAGGAAGTAGTCCGTAAAGCCCATCTTCTCGATCATGTCAATTTCGTAGTCCATCTGCGCCCGATACTCGGGATGCGCGTCGCCGTAGCGCTCCTTGTAGCCCTTGTCGCAGAGCTCTTTTAAGTACGTCAGAGAGTCGTAGCCCGCCGGGAGCTTGAATTCCGGCAGATGGTATTTGCCGAACGTAAACTCGACGTTACAGCGCGCGGCAATTTTCGCCGTGTTTTCGATTGCCTCCGGGTATGCGGAAAAGAGCTCCCGCATCTGCTCTTCGGACTTTATATAGAACTCCTGCGTCTCAAATTTCAGGCGGTTCGTATCGTCGACGGTCTTTCCCATCTGGATGCACATGAGAACGTCCTGAATTTTCGCGTCCTCCTGCCGCAGATAGTGCGCGTCGTTCGTCGCGACGAGCGGCAGCCCCGTCTCTTCTGAGAGCCGCACGAGCTGCTGGTTCACCTTCGGCTGCTCGGGAAGGCCGTGGTTCTGAAGCTCTAAGTAATAGTGGTCCGGTCCAAAAATCTCCGCGTGCTCGAGTGCCGCCTTCTTTGCGCCCTCATAGTCCCCCTGCATGAGAAGCTGCGGAAGCTTGCCAGCGAGACATGCCGAAAGCGCGATGAGTCCCTCGTGGTGCTCACGAAGCAACTCCATATCCACGCGCGGGCGGTTATAAAAGCCGTCTAAAAAGCCGCGCGAAACCATATAACTGAGGTTCCGGTAGCCCGTTTCGTTTTCGCAGAGGAGCACAAGGTGATACGCCTCCCGGTCGAGCGCATGCACCTTGTCAAATCGCGTTCTGGGCGCGACATAGACCTCGCAGCCGATGATGGGCTTCACGCCCGCTGCCTTCGCCGCCTTGTAAAAGTCGATCGCGCCGTACATCACGCCGTGGTCGGTGATGGCGATCGCGTCCTGCCCCAGCTCCTTGACCCGGTCCATAAGCCCAGCGATGCGGCAAGCGCCGTCAAGCAGGCTGTATTCCGTATGAACATGCAGATGGACAAAGCTCATAACTTACTCCTCCAATACGCGCGCAAGCTCCAATAGCTTTCGCATGCGGTGGTTGATGGCGGATTTTGTGATGGGCGGCTCTAACATCGCGGCCAGCTCCTGGAGCGTCGCCTCGGGGTTTTCCTTGCGCAAAAGCGCGGTCTCGCGGAGCTTTCCGGGGAGCTTGTCCAGTTCCCCGGCCTCTTCCAGCGCGCGGATGGCCGCCATCTGCCCCATGGACGCGTCGACGACCTTGGTTAAATTCGCCGTCTCGCAGTTGACGCGGCGGTTGACCCCGTTTCGCAGGTCTTTTTCGACCTTTGCCTCCATCACGCCCATGGCCGACACCTGCGCGCCGATGGCCGTTAAAAAGTCTTCGATGTAGTCGCTCTGCTTGAAATATAAAATATTGTTGCCGCCGCGCGTCAGCTCCTTCGGAGAAAAGCCGCATTCGATGAGTAACGCGCAAGTCTCCCGGCTGACCTTGTAGTGCGACGTGGTCATTTCCAGATGGTAGCGCTTCGTCGGGTCCGTGACCGAGCCGCCGGCTAAAAATGCGCCGCGCAGATACGCCATACACTCGGTTTCCTCCTCCAGCATCCCAAAGTTCACATGCAGCGTCAGGCTGGATTTGAGATCCATTTGCAGCGTATCGAAAATTTTTGCGATCTTATCCTCTGCGGTGACCGAAAACTGGAGCTTCCCCCGGTCCTCCGGCGCAGGCTCAGCGTCAAACGAAACGCCGAACGCCTTTTTAAAGAGCTTTGGAAGACGCGCGGCAAAATCGCGGCTTTCGGTGATGATGCGGATTTCTGCGCTTGTGAACGTGTTGCAGTACAAAAGCACGCCGTAGCTCTCTGCCACAGCGCAGGATCTGCGGCTCATAGAGTCCTTGCAGAGCTCCGCTTTGACGTTGGATGAAAAAGACATAAGTCCTCCACGTAAGTAAGTATCCTTGTATTATAAAGTAGTAGTTTTAGAGCCCATTTCCAAGGGCTGTGCCACACTGTAAGGGATGCTGTGGATTGGTTTCAGTCTCCTACTGCAAGACGGTTCACGATAGGCTCCAACCACAGCCCTTTACAGTATTGTTAATCAGTTAGATACCGCCAGACGGTTTATGTGGAACAAGGTTACAAGAGTAAAGCGTCCTGTGGATCCAGCATCAAATAAACACATCGGAGGTATTTCATTATGATTTGTGTGGGAATCGATGTTGCCAAGGACAAGCATGACTGCTTTATCCTCAACTCGGAAGGTGAAGTTCTGGCAGATGTATTCACCATCCCAAACAACGCGGAGGGCTTTGACCGGCTTCTGCAAACTATTCGCCGCTGCGCCCGCCCGGAAGATAAAATGAAAGTAGGACTTGAGGCTACCGGACACTACAGCTACAACATCCTCGGATTTTTGCTTAACGAAGGTCTGCCAACCTACCTTATCAATCCGCTGCACACCAACCTCTACCGGAAAAGTCTGAGCCTTCGTAAAACCAAGACCGACCGTATCGATGCGCGAACCATTGCAGCCATGCTCATGTCTGATGTGGACCTCAAGCCCTACACAGACACAGCATACCACAACGAGGAACTAAAGTCACTCACAAGATACCGGTTTGATAAAGTTTGTGAACGGGCAAAGCTGAAGCAGTCGGTTTCCCGGCTGGTCACGATTTTGTTCCCTGAACTGGAAAAACTGGTTCCGACACTTCACATGGCATCTGTTTACGCACTTCTCAGCGAGTTTCCCGGTGCTAAGCAGGTTGCCGGAGCGCACCTGACGCATTTGAAAGCAGTCTTATACGACGCCTCCAGAGGCCGCTACGGGCGAGATATGGCAACAACACTTCGGGAGGCAGCCCGATGCTCTGTCGGCTCTGTTATGCCGGCCAAGTCTCTGGAATTGCAGCATACGATCCGACTGATCCGCGAACTGGATGCCGAAATCGAGGACATCGAGACCGCTATCCAATCCATGATGGATGAAATACAGTCCCCCATTACAACGATCCCGGGTATTGGCGTTCGTATGGGCGCTATGATCCTTGCCGAAATAGGTGACTTCTCCCGCTTCGATTCACCGGATAAGATCCTCGCATACGCCGGGATGTCGCCATCTACTTACCAGTCCGGGCAGCTTTCATTGTCCGGAACCTACTCACACATGGAGAAACGAGGCTCTCGCTATCTGCGCTACGCGCTTTACAACGCCACCAAATACGTTTGTCTTTGGAACCCAACCTTCGCCGCTTACCTGGCCAAGAAGCGAGCCGAGGGAAAACACTACAATGTTGCGCTCTCTCATGCAGCAAAGAAATTGGTGCGTTTGATTTACGCTATAGAAAAATCCCAGAAACCATATTGTAGCGCCGCATAACGGCTTTCCCTTCATATGCTCAGTTGGGCGTCCAACCGGACGTCTGCTTTGCTATACTCTTTTTGAACCGTCTACATTTTTTCACCCATCCGTCATTTTAGGCTTGACATCTAATAGTTAGTCTATCGTTCGTATGTTCTGAATTCCTGCCAGACGGAAAGAATCGCCCGCGCCAGCTCGTCGGGGTTGTGCCGGATGTAGCGCCCCGGCGTGCAGACGGGAAATTCCCGCAGCGCAACGCCGAGCTGCTCGACCTCCTCGCGTGTGGCAAGGATCTGCTCCACGCCCTCTTTCCGGTACGGCTCGAGAAACTCTGCCGAAACCTTCCGGTTGTTCGCGATGCACACGTCCATCACGTCCTCGCCCGCGTGGGCAAAAATCGCTTTGATGTGGTCGGCTGCCGTGTACCCGTCGGTCTCGCCGTCCTGCGTCATGATGTTGAGCACATAGCACTTGAGCGCCCGCGCGCGGGAGACCGCTTCGGAAATGCCGTCAACCAGAAAATTCGGAATGATGCTTGTATAAAGACTGCCGGGTCCAAGAACGATCACGTCCGCGTCCGCGATGGCCTCTAACGCATCGGGAAGCGGCTGCGGATGCTCGGGGACAAGTCTGATTTTCCGGATGCGGCAGTCGTTGAGCTTTTTCGCGTAGAAAATCTTGCTCTCGCCAAGACACCGCGAGCCGTTGTCAAATTCCGCCTCTAAGTGCACGTTCTGGTTCGTGACCGGAAGCACTCTTCCCGTAATGGCAAGAACGTCTCCCATGCGGTGCACGGCCTCGTCAAACGAGCCCGAGATGCCGTTCATCGCAGCCAAAAAGAGATTGCCGAAGCTCTGCCCCGCGAGGCTTCCTTCGGT
>CALCJW010000238.1:0-6594 GCA_937967235.1 uncultured Clostridia bacterium | reverse complement strand
CAGCGCGAATTGTATCTTGCGATGACCCGTGAAGGACTGACTCTTCGAGAGTTTGCCCGAAGGAAAGGCATCGGCATCAGAGCTGCATTTGACCTCAAAGCAGCGGTGCAGAAAAAATTTCAAAGAATTTTTTGAGCGGTACTCAACAAACGGCAAAAAGATGTCCGTTGTAAAGTGAAAGGGTCAATCAGACCACTTCACTGCTCCTTGAAAACTGAATAGTTCAGTGCTGCGGATCTTTCCGCTTCTGCGAAGCAACACAGCTTCCGACGCCAAGACCTCCCGAAAGGGAGTGAGCGACCTCCGGAGAGCTATAACAGCCGTGTGGTGCGGCTGCTTGCGACGATGCAGATGCCGGGTATAATGATACTTCCGTCTTTTCTTTGAATGGGCGGCTCGGAGCGATCCTCGGAGGGGTGAGAGTCCCATGATACCGATTAACCGTTGGTAGTCCGCAGCATTCCCGGAACTGCAAAGTTCTTCTGGCAGGGGCGCGAGCTGCAAATATGCCGGACAACGAAACAAACCCAAAAGAAACTTACTATATAGTTTCAGGATGAAAACTATGTGGCAGAGTGTCTTCACAAGATGCTCTGCCATATCCTTTTGTCCTGAATAGTTCTACGAAACAGGAGGTGCTTAGAATATGATGGGCATTGAAACAATGAAAAACGTCAGCCCGAAAACGGTTGACCGAAGCACACTCGTTCAGAGAAGCAGCGTCCGGCTTGATCCTGCGGCACCGCGAGAGGACAGGCTGAGGGAGTTCATCAAGCAGATCAGAAATCCCTATTGTTATCTGGACGGGAAAACAGTGGTGAAGATCAGCTTCGCCGAGACGGACACGACAATGGAAGATTGTCTGGAACACTATCTGAGAGGTCTTTGATTTATGAACAGTCTGAATCTTTTCACCCGGTTCTATGGACAAGCGATTGAGCCTGTGGTATAATGAAATCGGTCAAAAAAAGAAGAATACGGATTAAGCCGCTTGCCCTGATGGTCATGTGGCGTTTTCGTGTTCCTCTTCATAAGAGTTGAAGCAAGCCTTCGTCTTTCTGATTTGATGTACCACACCAAACAGAAAAACGGAGGTTATTTTTATGCCAGACAAGGTTTACCGCACGGCGATCTACTGCCGTCTGTCCCGTGAGGATGGAGACAAAGTAGAAAGCAACTCCATCGCCAGCCAGAGAGCCATCTGCGAGGACTATATCGCAAGGCACGATGATTTGGAGCTTGTCTGTGAGCCGTTTGTGGATGACGGTTACAGCGGCGTTTCCTTCAATCGTCCTCAGTTCAAAAAGCTGGAAGAGGCAATCCGCAAGGGTGCGCTTGACTGCATTGTAGTCAAGGATCTCAGCCGCTTCTCAAGAAACTACATCGACGGCGGACGTTACATTGAGAAGATATTCCCGCAGCTCGGCATACGCTTCATCGCAATCAATGATGCGTATGACAGTCTGACCGGTGATCCGCAGTCCGACTCCTTTGTTATCCCGTTCAAAAACCTGATTAACGATTCTTACTGCAAGGACATCTCCATGAAAATCCGAAGCAGTCTGGAAGTCAAGCAGAAGAGCGGTGAGTTCGTCGGTTCGTTCGCGCCTTACGGCTACATGAAATCACCGGAGAACAAAAACCAGCTCATCGTGGATGAAGCGGTCAGCGAATATGTGCAGATGATCTTTTCCATGTACAAGGACGGCTTCTCCATCGGACGTATTGCAAAGCGTCTGAACCAGATGGGCGTCCTGTCCCCAATGGAATACAAGCATTCCGCCGGTGTGAAGTTCGATACCGTCTTCAAGACCGGCGATACCGCAAAATGGACATACAAAGCCGTCCAGCGCATTCTCACCAACGAAGTTTATATCGGCGTTCTGGCTCAGGGCAAGCGCGGCACTCCCAACTACAAAGTCCGCGTCGTGAAAAGCAAGGACGAATCCGAATGGGTCAAGGTTGAGAACGCGCATGAAGCTCTTGTGTCCTACGAGGACTTCATGGCAGTCAAGGTCATGATGCAGAGGGATATGCGCTGTTCACCCGATCAGGACGAAGCACACCTGTTTTCCGGCTTCCTGTTCTGCGGAGACTGTCAGCAGCCAATGATCCGCAAGACCGTCCCGTCGAAGGCGAAAAAGTACATCTACTACGTCTGCTCCACCAATAAGCACAGCAGGACGTGCAGCCCACACAGCATCGCCGCAAAAGAGGTTGAAGAGAAGGTCTTCCGTGCCATTCATGACCAGATCGAGCTTGTCATCAATCTGGAACACGCGCTTGCGATGATTGAACGTCTTCCGTCTCAGAGCCGCAAGGCTTTCAACTACGAAGCACAGATTGCAAAAATCGGAGAAGAGATTGAGCGGTATCAAAAGCTCAAGCTGGGGCTTTACGAAAACTTCATCGGCGGCGTCATTGATAAGTCGGAATACTTTGAGTTCCGAAACAGCTACACCAAAATCATTGAAGACAAGCAGGAAGCACTTCTGCGGGTCAAAAAGGAAATGAAGCAGGCTGTCACAACCGGAACGACCGAACGGAACTGGGTAACGCTTTTCAAGCAGTATGAAAACGTCGAAGAGCTGAACCGCCGTGTGCTGATGTCCCTTGTTGACCGCATTCTGATTCACGAAAACCATGCAATCGAAATCGTCTTCAAGTACAAGGACGAATACCAGCAGACGCTTGAATACGTTCTCGGCTATGCCGATGAACTGGATATTGCCGTATAAAGGAGGGATGAGCAAATGGCAAGAAAAAGCAGAAAACAAATCGCAGTTGAAGAGCCGGTTATCGAGTCTGTTTCTTCCGAGGTCTTCTCAACAGCCATCTATGCCCGTCTTTCCGTTGAAAACAGCGGCAAGTCTGAAAAGGTGGATGTCATCGCAAATCAGATTGAGATTTGCAAGTCCTACATTGCAGAGCGTCCCTACCTGAATCTGATAGATACCTATGTGGACAACGGACGAACGGGTACGGTTTTTGATAGACCGGAGTTCAACCGTCTGATGAACGACATCCGCACCGGCAGGATCAAGTGCCTTGTAGTTCGTGATCTCAGCCGGTTCGGGCGTGACTATATTGAGGCAGGAACCTATCTGGAACGGGTCTTTCCGCAGATCGGGCTTCGGTTTATCGCCATCAAAGAGAACTACGACAACTTTGATACGGACGGTTCCGGCGAAAGCCTCATTATCCCTCTGCAAAACATGATCAACACCCTTTACTCGAAGGACATCTCCCGCAAGGTTTCCACTGCGCTCAAGGCACAGATGGAAAGCGGAGAGTTCAAGAAGCGCAATCTCCCGTATGGTTATCGCTGGGATGAGGAACACAGCAATATGGTCTTCGATGAGGAAACCGCGCCGATTGTCCGGAAGATTTTCCAATGGAAGATTGAAGGACTGTCCCTTCCTGCGATTGCAGACCGGCTTGATGCAATGAATGCGCCCAATCCGGAGTTTCAGAAGTATCAGGTCGGCGTCCGCACAGGCAATGCTACGGCAAAGAAGATTTGGAACAAGTCTTCACTCACTACCATTCTGGATAATCCCCATTACGTCGGAGATACCGTTCTCGGACGGACGCTGAACGCCATCTACAAGGGCGTCAAGAATCAGCATATCGACCGCGAGGAATGGATTGTTTTTCCCAATACGCACGAGGCGATTATCTCCCGTGAGGACTTCCAAAAGGTACAAGAGCTGCACGACGCTGCTGCAAGGACAAGGATTGAGAAGATGGAGCGCACGGAGAAAATCCGTGCTACACTGATCAATCTCTTTGAAGACAAAATCATCTGTGCAGATTGCGGCAGGAAACTCTATTTCCATCGAAAGCGCGTTGACAAGCGTAAGGACGGCGCATGGTACGCCTTCTATGAGTGCAGCTCATCCGTCAAGCGCGGCAATCTCTGTACGCCGCACTATACGCGGCAGGATAAACTTGAAGCCGATGTGCTTGCAGCGATCCAGCTTCAAGTCAAGGCGGCTCTCAATTACGACAAGCTGCTTGCCAAGCTGAGAAACAGCGAAGGTGAACGCAGCATCCGCGATCAGCAGAATGCGCTCATTACAAGCCTGAATCTGAAACTCAGCGGTATTTCCAAGAAGCGTACCCGTCTCTATGAGGACTTCACGGAAGGCATTCTCGATGAAGAGGAATACGCCTTTGCCAAGAAAGCCTACGATGAGCAGTATGCTAACCTTTCCCGGCGGTTGGATGAAGCGGTTCAGCGGAAGGTAAAGTTTGCCGAGGCAATGTCCGAGGACAACAAGTGGCTCACGCTGATGAAATCCGTCAGCGGTGCAACGATGCTCTCTCAGGAGTTGGTTGACGAGTCCGTAGAGCTTGTGAAAGTCCATGAGGACGGCTCAATCGAGCTGGTCATGAAATACGGCGATATTTACGCTCTGACCGTTCAGAGTATCAAGGAAGTACAGGAGGCGATGTAAATGAGCAAGGAATACAACATCGGCATCTACATCCGCCTCTCAATGGCTGATGAAGATACCGGCTATGGCAGCAAGGCAGAAAGTGACAGCATCGGCAACCAGCGTATGCTCATCAACCGCTTTCTCGACAATCATCCGGAGCTGTCTCACTGTCAGCGGTCTGAGTTTGCGGATGACGGTTATACCGGCACGAACTTTCACCGTCCTCAGTTCACGCAGATGATGGAGAAGGTCAAGCGCGGCGAGATTAACCTGATCTGCGTCAAAGACTTTTCCCGCTTTTCTCGTGACTACATCGAAACGGGAAACTATCTGGAATGCACCTTTCCGTTCATGGGCGTCCGCTTTATCTCTATCAACGACGGCTATGACAGTGACGATTACAAAGGCACAACGGGCGGTCTGGAAGTGGTTATGCGCAGCATCATCTACGCGGCATACAGCAAAGACCTCTCCGTAAAGACCACATCGGCAAAAATCCAGATGATGAAGCAGGGTAAGTATGTCGGTGGCTACGCTCCATACGGCTACGTCCTGCATCCAACCACTCGGAACAAACTTGCCGTAGACCCGGAGGCGGCTGATGTGATCCGTCGTATTTTCCGCGAGGCTCTGGAAGGCAGCAACACCTCTCAGATCGCCCGCAGCCTGAATGATGACGGCATCCCGACGCCGGGGCAATACTTCAAGAGCAAGCATCCCGACAAGAAGAAGTTCAGTAACATGAGCGAGAAAGTCTGCTGGGAAACCGTGATGGTCTATAACATCCTCAAGAATCTCGTCTATACCGGAACGCTCGTCAGCCACAAAATGAAGTCCTGCGGAGTTGGCTCAAGGCGGCAAGTTCCCAATGAGCCGATTATCGTTGAAGGAACCCACGAAGCCATTGTCAGCAAGGAGGATTTTGAGCTTGCACAGAAGGTTATCCGAGGCGGTGAAAGAAATCCCACGCGCAAGCAGCATGACTATCCGCTCAAGGGACTCGTTCGCTGCGGCAACTGCAAGCGCGCGATGACACGCCGCAAGAATCAGGCTGGCATCCGTTTCTATCAGTGTACGCACTCCGTCAACAACGGAAATACAGATTGTCCGGTTGGCAGGAGCTTTCCGGAAATGAATATCGAAAAGATTGTCTTCCATGCTCTTACTCAGTTCCTTGCGTTGGCGCAGAAGGAAGCTGTCCAGAACCGCGAAGTCGGTGATCTGCGGAAGTCTGCAATCAAGGAATGCGCTGAGAAAATCCGTGTTCTTCAAAAGCAGAACGAACAGCACAAGGCGTCGAAACTGAGGCTCTATGAAAAGTATGCAGCCGGGAGCATTACGAAGGAAACCTACATTCAGCAGAAAGCGGCAACGGACGCGAAGATCGCAGAAAACGATGAGGCAATCCAACGTGGTCACGAACGGATGAAGGAGCTTGACTCCGAGACCTCCTGTTCAGATGAAAAGCTGGATGCGGTCTGCGCTCAGTATACCGACTGCAAAGCTCTGTCCTATGAGCTGACCCACGCATTCATTTCTTCGATCTACATTTACGATCTCGACAACATAGAAATCGTCTGGAAGTTCAAGGACTTCCTCACTACATCAGAAGGAGAAGCCAAATGAAAGTATTTCTTTATATCCGCGTTGCCTGTGCGGATCAGCTTGCGGCAGAAAGCCAGCGTGAAGAGCTGGAACGCTATGCGAAGGACAAGGGCTATGAGGTAGCTGCTGCGGTTGCGGCAGACGGCATCTCCGGTGTCCATACGGAAGGCATCATGAGCTTCCTACTGAATGAAGCCAAGCGTCAGGGCATCGGCACGATCCTCGCCCGCGACACCTCGCGGATCAGCCGGGACGTTTCCTCTTTCATGAGATTTGAGCGAAAGTTCAGAGAGAATGGCATCCGGTTCGAGTACCTGTCCAAGCCTGACAACGAGCTTCCGGTCACTCCAATGATGGAGGCGTTTGAGACGGCGTATAAGAAACGTCGCACAAAGAACGGCAAAAGAGCATAGAGAAAACGCAAGCCGTTCACGGGTGGTTGTCCACCTATGAACGGCTTGTAAATTCTCAAAATTTTTTTAGTCCCTACTTGACTAATGCCATTAAGTTAAGCAAAAAAATTTCGATTAAGCGGAAAAAGTCCTTG
>CALCJW010000237.1:0-9062 GCA_937967235.1 uncultured Clostridia bacterium | reverse complement strand
CCGTCGCACACGACGACGGCTCCGAGATAGGGCGCGCTTTTTGTCTTCGTGACGACGGGCGTTTTCTGCGTGCTCTGCGTGGATGAAAAGGCTGTCGTCTCCTCCCGCGTATCGCCGGAGACGCGCGTGTCCGTCTGATAGAAAATTTCCTCACTTCCGGAGGTCGTGAGCATCAGCTCCACGCGCCCTACGCCGTCCATGCTTGACAGCAGCTGCTCGAGCCGTGTCTGCGTGTCCGCCGTTTCTTCCGTCTGCGCCGCTTCCGGTTTTTCCGCCGAAGGCTCGTCTTTTTTGCCGGACGGCCACAGAAGGATCAGCGCGCCCAGCGCCAGAATCAGAAGCGGCAGCCGCCACGTTTCGATCACACGCCGTAGTTTTAGTCCCCACTTTTTGAGATCCGGGTTTCTCATCCGTTCGTCCAAGTCTGCTGCTCCTTCCCGATGGCAAGGTTTTCTTCGATGTACCGCGCGAGATTCTGCCTCTGCATCTCGGTAAACTGCCCCAAAATCTGCACGGCGGCGGGATACGGATATGCGCCGTCCTCCTCGATTGACACATCGACCGAGACCGAAAGGCCAAGCTCCTGCGCTTTGTCCCATATATATGCTTCCGTTTTGCTCTTTATGATGGCGCTGAGCGCTTCGCGGTTTCCAATCTCCACGCCGGTTCTCGCTTCCTCCGCCGCGATTCGCATTTTGGTTAATTCTTCTGCAACATCCGTCAATTGCCACCCGGCAAGACCGGAAAGCGCCGTCATCGCTAGGAACACCCCGCAAAGAAGCGAGCAGATGCTTTTCATCCGCCCCTTGGGCACAAGCGCGCGAACTAGAGAGCATAACAGCGCCGCCGCGCATAGGGAGAATAAATACCGCCGTACAGCATCCATCATCCGTTCACCGCCTTCAAAAAGCATGCCGCCGAGACGAGGCTCATCCACAAAGCGCTCGCCGCGATGGCCAGCATGTAGCCCATGGCGGAGGCGAGGTTCGATAGAAGCGCCGCGTGGGGCTTCATGACCGCACCCTCTCCGATCGCGCCCGCGAGCTTCAGCGCCAGATAGTAAGCGCCCAGCCGCAAAAACGGCACAATCGCCATGGAAATGACCGCCAGAATCCCAAACGCCCCTGCCGCACTTCGAATCAGCCCGGCGCTTGCCAGTAAAGATTCCGACGCGTCAGACAGCATCGAGCCCACAACAGGCACCATCCCGGAAAAGGCCGCCTGCGCCGCCTTGAGCGCGAACGCGTCCGCCGAGCCCGTCAGCACGCGGCTGAGAGACAGGTACGCCGTAAAGACGGCGCAGAGCCCCTTGATGAGAAGCGAAATTGCCCGGCCGCCGAGCGCGCGGATTTTCCCAAGTCCGCCGCCGTCCGTCGCGCATTCCGCCGCGGAAAGGAGAATGTAGACGTAGACGAGCGGGATGAGCACGCCGGAGGCAAGCTTTGTCAGGAAACTCATCGCAAACGACCCGCCCGCCAGAAGCGTCCCTGCGCTGACGCTTCCGCCGGAGGCCGCCAAGCTCGACGACAGAACAGGAAGCAGCAGCGCCGTAAAATCCGAGATTTTCGTCACCGTCTCGCGCGCAAGGCCGATCATGGACGAAACGTCCCTCGTGCAAAGCGCTGTAATGGCAAACGCACCCGCGAGCTGCGCCGGAAGCTTCATTGCGTCCGTCTCCTGCGCCCCGGATGCAAACGCGCACAGCATCGCCGCCGCGAGCACCTTTCCGGCTGAAACCAGCGCGGGCCTGAGCGCGAGACCTGCCCCGGAGATCGCGCTCGATACGATGTGCCAAAGCTCCTTTCCAAAGTCCCCGGCAGACGTGGGTGAAGTACCGGACAACGCCTCGCGCGTTTCCTCGTCCAGAGCATGCTCCAGTTTCTCCGCGCCAAAGGTTAAATCCGGCTCCAACGCGTGAGCGGGCATGGTCAAAAGAAGCAGCGCTAATATGGCAAGCAGAATTTTCCGCATCAGCCGCCTCCCAGCTCCAGCAAGAGCTCTAAAAGCATCGTCGCAAGCGGCAGCCCCGTGCAAAGGCAGAGCACTGTCCCGCAGAGCTCGACCATCTTTCCGAGCGCCCCCTGTCCCGCGTCCTGACAGAACGCGCCCGCGACCTGCCCCAGAAGCGCAATGGCGACGGTTTTGAGAAGCGGCGAAAAAACAGCGGAGGAGAGCCCCGTGTAAGACAGCAGCTTCTCGAAAAATTCCAGCACCGGGGACAGCAGCCCCAGCGCCGCAATCGCCGCGCCCGCCGCGCATAAAACGGAAATCGCAAGCGAGATCGCGCCCTCGTGAGGCTTGAGTACCGCGCAGAGGATCGCGCACACAACGCTGCACGCGGCAATTTTCACATACGTATCCATCGCGCTAGAACCGGAAGAGCGTCTTGACAAGGTCAAAAAGCTCCGCAATGCGCTGCACGACGATCATGAGAACGACCACGAGCCCTGCAAGAGACGTCATCGTCGCCTGCTCCTCCCGGCCTGAGCGCACAAGCACCTGATTGAGAATCGAAACAATGATGCCGACGGCGGCAATTTTAAAAATCAGATCAATTTCCATTGTTACAATAAGATGACGGCCAGCGCGAGCCCCGCGCAGATGCCGATGGTTTCATAGCTTCTGCACCGGGCGCGCTTTTGCGCCTGCAATTGCAGAAGAACGGATGTAATGCTTCCCTTCGCGCGCTCAATGGCGGCCAACTGGGACTCTAAGTCAAACCGCCCGAGCCCCATGGAAAGCCCATAGAGCGCCTGCGCGGCCTCCTGCCCCGGAGCAAAGTTTGAGGACGCCTGAAAGCCCCGTTTGAACGAGACCGGAACCGTACATCCCGGCGGGACAGACAGCGCGCGCCCGGCGGCTTCAAAAAACAACGCCACGTCCCTTTGCCGGCAGGCGGACAGCGCGGAAAACAGTTGCGGCAGCGGTGTGAGCCTTGCGGAGAGCTCCGCCTGCATAAAATCCAGCGCCCACAAAAGTCCTTCCAACTGCGCGCATTGCCGCCGCACGCCCCGCGCAAAGCCGAAGCCGACGAGGCTTGCCGACAAGGTAACAAGCGCCGCACCGAGAAGCCTCAGCATACGCCCGCCTCCCGCACTAAAACCTGCCTGTCCGGCTGTAAGACGAGAAACCGCTTGAAAATTTCAAGGGACAACAGCTCCCGGTAAAGCGGTCTCGCCCTGAGCTCCTGCAAATCCTTCGCATGCGCCGTTGCAAGGAGCCGAACACCGCAGTAGCTGATCTGCTCCATAGCCTCCAAGTCCCGCCTCGCCGTAATTTCGTCCGCTGCGATCCATGTGGGGCTCATCGCGCGCAGAAGGAGCATCATGCCTTCGCTTTTTGAAACGCCGGTCAGAACATCCGTCTGCGGCCCGAGATCGAACTGCGCGCCTTCGTCTGTCATGGCAGAAATTTCGCCCCGGTCGTCGCAGACGCACATACGTTCGCCGGAATTGGACAGGGCACGGATGCATGCGCGAAGAAGCGTCGTTTTGCCAGCCCCGGGCGCGCCGAGAATGAGGCAGGACTCGGTGAGGCTTGGAAGCAGCCTTTCTTCGTCCAGCCGGATATCGCGCGCAAAGCGGATGCAAAGAGAGCTCACGGTCCGAAAGCCCGTCATTTCTCCGTTTCTTGTGACCACGCTGCCGCACACGCCGACGCGGTGTCCGCCGGGAAGCGTCACATAGCCCTGCCGGAGTGCATCCTGACAGGCATGCGCCGAATAGCTCGTCGCGCGCTGCAAAATGCCGTCCAGCTCGCCGGGCCGCACGAGCCCGGAAAGTCTTCGCTCCCGCCCGTTTTCCAGCACCGCCGGGGCTTGCCCCACGCGCAGCCGCAGCTCCTGCACATCCGAAAAATCAAGCGTCTGGAGCCGTCCCGGAAGCACGTCCAGAATTTCCTGAAATGCCGCCATCTGCATCCCTCCCACCACAGTCTATTGGACGTTGCGGGCAAATATACCGCAGCCGGTCCTGTTTTCTCTGCGACCTGCCTACTGATTTTGTCGGTTTTTGCACTTGCATGCGGCCTGTATTTTCGTTATAATGAGAAAAACATTTTCTTCGAGGCGCTATTATGACGTTACAGGAATTTTTTACAGAGCATCCGAAAGCCGCGCTCGGCTTTTCCGGCGGCGTGGACTCTTCGTATCTGCTCTATGCCGGGATCAAGGCCGGCGCGGACATCCGTCCGTACTTCATCAAGACCGCCTTCCAGCCGGAATTTGAGCTGGAGGACGCAAAAAGGCTCTGCGCGCAGCTTGGTGCGGAGCTTTATATCATCGAGCTCGATGCGCTCACAAATCCTGACGTGGTGAAAAACCCCCCGAACCGCTGCTATTACTGCAAGACAGGGCTATTCGGCACATTGCAGCAACGGGCAAAGGCCGACGGGTACACAGTCCTGCTCGACGGCACAAACGCTTCCGACGACGCGGGCGACCGCCCGGGCATGAAAGCGCTGACGGAAATGTCGGTGCTCTCCCCGCTTCGCCTGTGCGGCCTCAGCAAGGCGCAGATCCGCGAGCTCTCCCGCGAGGCTGGCCTTTTTACGTGGGACAAGCCCGCGTACGCATGTCTTGCCACCCGTGTTCCGACCGGGGAGGCCATCACCGAGGCGCTTCTGGCGCGCGTGGAGGGCGCGGAGCAGGTGCTCTTTTCGCTCGGCTTTACGGATTTTCGCGTGCGGGTGTTCCATGACGCGGCGCGCGTGCAATTAAAGCCCGCGCAGATGCAGCAGGCGCTCAGCCGCCGGTCGGAGATTTTGGAGAACATAAAGCCCTATTTTGAAATTGTCCTTCTGGACCTGAACGGGAGGTAAGCATGGAGCAACTGGAAATCCGGCAGCTGCTGCAGGCCGTCGCGTCTGGCAAGCGCTCGGTCGACGATGCGCTTTTGCAGCTCAAAGAAGCGCCGTTTGAGGATCTCGGCTTTGCAAAGCTCGATCACCATCGCGCGCTGCGGCAGGGTGCGGCAGAGGTCATCTACGGCGCGGGCAAAACGCCGGAGCAGATTTTAAAAATCACGCAGGCGATGCTTGCCCACGGCCAGAAAACCGTCCTCATCACGAGGCTGTCCAAAGATGCGGCGGAATTTTTAACGCCCCGGCTGCCGCTCACCTACCATGAGCTGGGAAAAGTCGGCATTGCGGGCACGATGCCGGAGCCCACGGGGCGCGGGACCATCGTGATTGCCACCGGCGGCACCAGCGACCAGCCTGTCGCGGAGGAAGCGGCGCTCACTGCTGAAGCGCTCGGAAACGAGGTTGTGCGGCTCTACGACGTGGGGGTCGCGGGACTCCACAGGCTTCTGTCGCACACGGACGATGTGATGCGCGCGCAGGCCATTGTCGCGATCGCGGGCATGGAAGGGGCACTTGCCAGCGTCATCGGCGGCCTTGCCGACTGCCCGGTCATCGCGGTTCCGACGAGCGTGGGCTACGGCGCTTCGTTTGGCGGCGTGGCGGCGCTTTTGGCCATGCTCAATTCCTGTGCCAGCGGCGTAAGCGTTGTAAATATCGACAACGGCTTTGGAGCCGGTTATCTGGCCAGTATGATCAACCATATAGGCGTATAAGACGAAAATGCAATTGATTTTGCCGTCTGCGGATGGCGAAAACTCTACGAGGTTTTATAATGAGAATTTTATATCTGGACTGCTCGATGGGGGCAGCGGGCGATATGCTGATGGCGGCTTTATATGAGCTGCTGGACGATAAGCAGACATTTCTGGATACGATGCGCGGCCTTGGCCTTCCCGGCATCGAAATTTCGGCCGAGCCTGCGGTCAAGTGCGGCATTACCGGCACGCACATGAAGGTGCTGGTCCATGGCTCGGAGGAGCTGGACGCGCTGCATGATCACCTGCACGAGCATGCGCATGAACACAGTCATGACCACGAACACCACCATCACACAGATCTTCACGAGATCGAGCACCTGCTCTCGCATCTGGACCTGCCGCAAACGGTGCGGGACGACGCGCTGGCGGTCTATCATCGGATCGCTGAAGCGGAATCGAAGGTGCACGGAAGGCCGGTCGACCAGATTCATTTCCACGAGGTCGGCACGTTAGACGCACTGGCGGACGTGGTTGGCGTATGTTTGCTGATGCACCTGCTTGCGCCGGATAGGGTCTACGCGTCGAGCGTCCATGTCGGGTGCGGGCAGGTCAAATGCGCCCACGGTATTCTCCCTGTCCCGGCTCCCGCGACGGCGCTTTTGCTGGCGGGCGTTCCGATCTACGGCGGGGCCATTCAAGGCGAACTCTGCACCCCGACGGGCGCAGCGCTTTTAACACATTTTGTCACAAAATTCGGCGAGCTCCCCGCCATGCGGCTTTTAAAATCCGGCTATGGGATGGGAACGAAGGACTTCCCCGCTGCAAACTGTGTGCGCGCGATGCTGGGAGAGCAGGACGCGCCGACGGAGGAAATTCTGGAGCTCTCCTGCAATCTTGACGACTGCACCGGAGAGGCCATCGGCTTTGCGATGGAGCGGTTGCTGGACGCTGGCGCGCTGGACGTGTATTGGACGAGTGTCGGCATGAAGAAAAACCGCCCCGGCATTTTGCTCACGTGCATGTGCCGTCCGCTAGATCGCGAAAAAATGGTCGAGCTTCTCTTCCGGCACACGACGACGCTCGGCGTGCGCGAATCGGCCTTCCGCCGCTATACGCTCTCGCGCGAGAGTAAGACCATCCAGACTCCGGATGGTGATATTCGCGTCAAGGTATCGACCGGCTACGGCGTTACGCGCGAAAAGCCCGAGTTTGACGACCTCGCGAAAATCGCCCGGAAGACCGGAAAGAGCCTTTCTGAACTTCAAAGAAGCATCTGAATATCAAAAGCGCCGCGGCTCACAGACAAAATGTGAACCGCGGCGTTTCTTTCCAAAATGCAAAACCCGCGCAATCCTGCTTCGGACTGCGCGGGTGATTTTATGCCTTCGGGTGATACTTGTTATAGACGGATTTCAGGTTCTGCTTGACGAGGTGCGCGTAGACCTGCGTGGAGGAAATGTCGCTGTGGCCGAGCATTTCCTGAATAGAACGAAGGTCTGCGCCGTTCTCTAACAGATGCGCAGCAAAGCTGTGCCGCAGCGTGTGCGGCGTGATGTCCTTGTCGATCTGCGCTTTCTCCTGATAGAACTTGATGATCTTCCAGAAGCCCTGCCGGCTCATGCGCTCGCCGGAGACGTTCACAAAAAGGGAATGCTCCGAAGGGTTTGCCAGCATCTTGAGCCGCACGTCGTCGATGTAGGTATGAAGCGCCTGCACAGCCTCAGGATAAAGTGGAATGATTCTCGTCTTCCCGCCGGACTCGCAGCGAATAAAGCCGCCCGTGATGCTCACGTCGTCGATGTTTAGGTTGATGAGCTCACTGACGCGGATGCCGGTCGCGTACAAAACCTCGAGCATCGCCTTATCGCGGCAGCCCTTCATATCGCTCGTGCGCGGCTGCTCGAGAAGGAGCTCGACCTCTTTTCCGGTCAGGATCTGCGGCAGCTTTTTTTCGGCCTTTTCGACCTTGATGTTATGTACCGGGTTCTTCTCGATCTCATCTTCCGATAAGGCGAACAGATACAGGCTCTTGAGCGAGGCCAGGCATCTGGACACCGTCGCCGGAGATTTCCCGATCGATTGCAGCCACTGCATGTACGCGCTCACGACACTCTGATCGGCGTCCAGAACGTCAACGTCAATGCCGGACAGATATGACGCGTACTGCCGGATGTCGCGCATATAAGACGAGACGGTGTTGGCAGAGGCGTGTTTGGTGTGAATCAAATACTCTTCGTATCTGGCAATGATGTTGTTGTCCATGGTCCTGACCTTCCAAACTTGCGTTCGGCCTGCATCGAGCGGTGTGTTGTGGAAAAAGGGTACATGCGCTGCGCGCGGCACAAGATGTGGTATGCATCAATGTTCGCGGGCGTATGCAGAGTTTCCGGGCGAACCGCGCGGAGCGGGCACTGCCGCAGCATGATCCCGGCGCAAACGGCGCGAATTATGAAATCCGCGTTATTTCTACCGATGGGAAATCCGGGAAGTGTCCTTACTATAGCGCAAATCGCTTGAGATTTCAAGAAAAATCAGAACTTTTCGAAATCTTTGTAAATTATGACAAAGCGTTATGTCAATGGTATTATGTCAAATCCGCAACTGAAGGCCGTCCAAAAACCGAACTTTTCTGGAAACTCCACCACATCTAGTAGTGCCTTCGCGGGCAAAAATCCAGATATGGCTTATGAAAGAAAACTTGCACACGTCCTGCATGATGTAAATTTAATTTACCCTTTTGCAGTTTGCAAGTTTTCCTGCATCATCGTCTGCGCCTCGTCTTCGGCTTCCGGCTGACGAGCAGTGTCGCCAGGATTGCCGCGCCAATGGGCGGCAAACAGACCGCCAATCCGTCCGTCGGCGCTGCGCCCACAAACAGCAGGTTCCCGAGCAGCAGCAACAGAAGATATACACCCGTGCTTGCAAGCGTCATCGGAAGCCGCCGCTGCGAAAACCCCTTCGCCGCAAGAAGACTTCCAAGGAACGCCGCCAATGCGTTCGCGCAAAGAGCCGCCGTCCGGATACTCCCCTGCCCGATCACGCCGCCAAGCGTGAGCGCCGCCAGAATCGCCGTCAGCGCCAACATGCAAACCAAATCTGACGCGCTCCCGATTACAATCTGCGCAGGCACGCTCCGAACCGCCTTTTTCTTTCCCATATGTTCGTCCCCCTTTTTGCTACAGCGTATGTACAGGCCATCCGATTTATTCCGGCACAGGTTTTCTTATAGTTTACCGTAATCATAACACGCAAGCTGCACCGCACAAGTTATTCACACTGTCCACAGAGTTTTGCACATCCGAAAATTATCCTGTTTACAAGCAGAATTTCTATTTCTGGAAGGATATAGGGCGTTCAAAAAATGAAGAACTTCGCCGCATGAAGGTGCAAAATTAATTGACATAAAACTATAATTATTAACATAATGTAACTTTTTGCAGCCCAGCCGTCAATCATAACCACCGGCCGTGCCGGTGGTTTGTGCAGGCCCCCTTGGGGCCTATT
>CALCJW010000236.1:0-2998 GCA_937967235.1 uncultured Clostridia bacterium | reverse complement strand
AGGTTATCCTGCCGCTCTCCGGCCCCGGCATTCTCTCGGGACTGACGATGGTCTTCGTCCCCGCCGTGTCCACGTTCTACATTTCCCAGAAGCTTGGCTCGACCGGCACGACGTTAATCGGCGACGTCATCGAATCCCAGTTCAAGACCGCCTACAACCCGAACCTCGGCGCGGCGATGAGCCTGGTGCTGATGATCCTCATTTTCATCTGCGTGTCGATCATGAACCGCTTCGGCGAAACTGATGAAGAGGAGGTCATGGCAAAAGTATGAAGCACTTTAACCGTACAGTGACCGTTTTGGTCTTCATCTTCCTCTATGTCCCAATGATCGTGCTGGCCGTGGCCTCGTTCAATGAGGGCCTCGACATCGCGACCTTCAAGGGCTTCACCTTCCGGCAGTACGCGAACCTTTTCCGCGACGAGACGCTTCTGACGCTGCTGCGGAACTCGCTCATCATCGCGATCCTCTCGAGCCTTATCGCAACGTTCTTCGGCACCATGGCCGCCGTCGGCATCCACTCGATGAAGGGCCGGATGCGCAAGGCTGTCATGACGCTCACGAACATCCCGATGACAAACCCCGATATTGTCACGGGCGTTGCCCTCGCGCTTTTGTTTGCGTTTACGGGTATGATGCTGAAAATCAACTCGATTTTAGGTTTCTGGACGCTTCTCATCGCGCACATCACGTTCAATCTCCCCTATGTCATCCTGAACGTCATGCCGAAGCTCCAGCAGATGGACCCGGACCTGGAAGAAGCCGCGCTCGACCTCGGCTGCACGCCGTTTCAGGCGTTCACAAAGGTCGTCATCCACGAGATCATGCCCGGCATTATCTCCGGTGCCCTGATGGCCTTTACCATGAGCCTCGACGACTTCGTCATTTCGTATTTCGTCACGGGCTCGAGCTTCATCACCCTTCCCGTCGAGATCTACAACTACACCAAAAAGCCGATTCAGCCGAAGATCTATGCGCTCTTTACGCTCATGTTCGTGGTGATTCTGGTCCTGATGGTCGTTATGAATCTCCTGCAGGCGCGCAGCGAAAAGCGCGTCCAGCACGGCGTGCAGAGGAGGGTCCACTGATGAAAAAAAGAATGCTTTCTGTCCTGCTTCTCACGTTTTTGCTTGTCTCGCTGCTTCCCACGACGGCTCTTGCCGCGCAGAACGAGATCACGGTCTATAACTGGGGCCAGTACATCTCCGACGGCACGGACGACAGCATGGACGTCATCAAGGAGTTCGAAGCGGAAACCGGCATCAAGGTCAACTATCTGACGTTTGACTCCAACGAGTCGATGTACACGAAGCTCAAAACCGGCGGCACGTCGTATGATGTGATCATTCCTTCGGATTATATGGTCGCGAAGCTCATTTCCGAGGATATGCTTGAGCCGATCGACTTTTCCAATGTCCCGAACTTCGAGTATATCGACGAGACCTTCCGCAACCAGTCCTACGACCCGGAAAACAAGTATTCCGTCCCCTACACCTGGGGCACGGTGGGCTTGATCTACAACACAAAATACATCTCCGAAGAGGACGCGCAGAGCTGGAGCTGCCTCTGGAACAGCAAATACGCTGGCAAGCTTCTCATGTTCGATAACCCCCGCGACGCCTTTGCCATTGCCGAGTCGATGCTCGGCTACAGCTACAACACCGAAGATGCGCAGGAGCTGAAAAACGCTGCCGATCTTCTGGCGACGCAGAAGCCCGTTTTACAGGCCTATGTCATGGACCAGATTTTCGACAAACTCGAGCGCGGCGAGGCATGGGCTGCGCCCTACTACGCGGGAGACTATCTGACGATGGTCGAAGAGAATCCGGACCTCGCGTTCAGCTTCCCGGAGGAAGGCTTCAATTTCTTCTCGGACGCCATGTGCATCCCGAAGGGCTGCCAGAACAAAGAAGGCGCCGAGGCGTTCATCAACTTCCTCTGCCGCCCGGACGTGTCCGCGGCGAACCTCGATTACATCGGCTACTCCACGCCGGAAACCGCCGCGAAGGAGTATATGGACGAGGAGGTCACGTCGAGCCCGGTCGCTTATCCGGACCCGAGCGTGCTCGAACGCAGCGAAGCGTTTGAGGAGCTTGGCATCGAAGCGACGCAGACGATGAACGATCTGTGGCTGTCGGTCAAAACCGAAGGTGCAAATACCACGCTGTATCTCACCCTGACGCTTGCCGCCATTGCCGCCGTGGTTGCGTTCTTCCTGATTTCCGCCGCCGTTACCCGGCGCAGAAAAGCAAAACGCTGCCGCAAATGGCGCGAGACGCAATAAAAGCAAAAGGAACCTCCCGACATTCGGGGGTTCCTTTCTTTTATCTATGGAAAATCCGCAAAAGACTCATTCCACGGATTTCTTATGCGTGCTTCAGCAGTTCAATATCCCGGCTGTGCTGGCGGACGACCGAGCGCAGGACAGAGACCTCTTCCTCGAGCTCATCGACCCGGCTCTTCGGCGCGAGCGTTTCTAGCATGGTCTGCTGGTTTTCAAATAGCAGATTGAATTTCGGCTCAAAGTACGATTCCATCAGAGCCGCGGCGCCCTGCATCGCTTCTTTCAGGGTCTGACTCGCAGATTCTTCGATTTTTGCGCCCATGCGCTGCTCGGATGCCTCAATTTTTGCAGTCATACGTTGTTCGGATTCTTGAATTTTTGAATCTATGATCTGTGCGATCGCCTGTAAATCTCTTTCGTCGAGCATGCAGCTTCCCCCTCCTCTTTTTTACCATTATAGCTGTTTTGCGCGGCTTGTCAATGCGTGTCAGGTGCGCAGTCCGAATAGAAATAGAAAAGCAGTCAATTTCACGAAGAAATCAACTGCTTTTCTGGTACGTCGGAAGTTTGCTGCGAAAAAACACGCCAGTGGCATGTTTTTTCGCAGCAAAGTCCCTTCCCAAGAGGCCGGCGCCTACGCCGGGCGATTGGAAAGGCGCAAAATCATAACCACCGGCCGTGCCGGTGGTTTGTGCAGGCCCCCTTGGGGCCTATT
>CALCJW010000235.1:0-3262 GCA_937967235.1 uncultured Clostridia bacterium | reverse complement strand
AGCAAAAGTACATTGCAGCGCAGCAACCGACACAGGTAACGCCCGTGCAGGCAAACCAACAGCAGGCAGTGCGGCAAACTGGAAGGAAGGCTGTGCGTGATGAATCGAAATTATGTCAACCGACATTGACGAATGAAACAGTCCCTGCGCCAGCGAGCAGGAATGTCGCTCCAGCAAAGCCTGCGCGTGTCCAGAAACAGGCGCGACCGGCTTTCGTAAAAAAGCAGAAGATCAAAACAGCCCCGAAAGCGAAAATCAAGTCCTCCACCACACCTGCCGCAAAAGCCTTGCCCAGCAAAGCGTCGGCGGCTGCTCCCAAACAGGCTGCAACTGTCATTCGCAAAGGGCAGGTACTTCGAGATACGGCGATCAAAACGGCAAAAGTCGCAAAGGAAGCCGGAAAGAAGGTTCTGCGGGCAATCGCGGCAGCGGCAGAAAAGCTGGCCGCAGCTATCGGCGCAGGCGGCGCGGCGGCAGTTTCCGTTGTCGTGGTGATCTTGCTTGTAGGGATGTTGTTTGCTTCGCCGCTCGGTATCCTGTTCGCCGGTGAGGATACCGGTACGGGAATCAAGATTCCGGACGCAGTTGCAACGCTGAACGGCGAGTTTACCGATGAAATCTACTGTATCATGGAGGATCATCCATACGACGAGCTGGATATGCAGGAGGGCATGGAAGCGGCCATGCTGCAAAACTGGCGGAATGTGCTGGCTGTGTACGCGGTCAAGGTCTCGACCGACGAAGAACACGGCTTGGACGTTATGACAATGGACGAAGAAAAACTCCAGCTCCTGCGGGAAATTTTCTTCGACGCCAACAAACTCGAATACGAATTGACGACCAGAACCGTAGACGGCGAGCAGATCACAACACTGCACGTCTCCGCACAGATCAAGGACGCCATGCGGATGGCAGACGAATACGGCTTCACCGACCAGCAGCGGGAGATGCTCGAAGAACTGCTGAAACCGGACTACGATGACATTTTCCTGTCCCTGATTGGCAATTACCAACCTGACGGTACGCCCATCGGCCCCGTCGACATTTCGGACATCCAAGGCACGCTGCCGGATGATCTTGATCCGCTGCGCGAATCCATTGTCCTGACGTCTTATCAGCTGCTCGGAAAGGTGACGTATTTCTGGGGCGGCAAAAGCCTCGTCCTTGGCTGGGATAGCCGATGGGGAACGCCGACGACGGTTACTGCACCCGGCAGCGGCTCGACCGGCAAGGTGCTGCCGTTCGGACTAGACTGCTCCGGTTTTGTGGACTGGACGTTCTATAACGCCACGAGCGGTGCATACCTGCCCGGACGAGGGGGTGGCGCAGCCTCGCAGCATGGGTATTGTACCAACATTGCATGGTCAGACGCACTGCCCGGCGATCTCGTCTTTTACGCGGATGACAGCCACGTTGGAATCGTCTGCGGCTACGACAGCGTAGGGAATCTCCTCGTCATCCACTGCTCCGGCGGGCAGAACGGCGTGGTCGTGACCGGGCGCGAGGGCTTTGCCGTCGCAGCCAGACCGGATTTGTTTACAGATTAGTTGACTTTGCTTCGTTTGTGCGGCGTTCTTTGGTGGCTCTGGTGAATAGCTTTCTTTCTCGTTTCCTGCGATACTTGGCGTACCAAAGCGAAAGGAGATTGCAATGGAAGAAAGAAAAAACCTATGTGCCATGCTGCCGGTCGCACTTCATACCAGAGTCCGGCGGGAGCAGGAAAAAGCCGAGATGACCCTCGGTGAGTATGTGGAAGCCATGATCACGGAATATTACGACTGGAAGGACGGAAAAATCATGACCGGAGAAATGAGAACCCTAGCCGCGCAGATCCCCGCAGAACTCTTTGACCGACTTGACCGCTACCTCAAGGAGCGCGGCATCAAGAAGAAGGACTTCTTATCGGAGGAACTCATTTTTCAGCGGTAAAACTTTCCTGCAAAAGCACCACATTGCAGTCATTCCTAGCCTTTTTTCGCAAAAAACGGTTTCTTTCTGAACCTATATCCTCATTCTTGTCTAATATGTCAAAAATCAGCGCATCCGGCTGGCTATTCTGTTCCCTCTCGCAATCATCCCCGCATCCTCTCGCCACGCCTGCTCCCAATCCCCTTCGGTCTGTCTGTCCCGCGCCTGTCCTGCTCCCTCGCATCCCGTTTGCTCAACCCTCTCCGCATCCATTTCACGATCTGCTCCCATGTCTCCCTTGCAGCAAAAGCAGCGCATCCATCAGGATGCGCTGCTTTTGCAAGTTCCCTCTTGACAAATCGGGAAAGTTATGGTATTTTGTAATCAGTAATAATAATCATTATTGTTTTTGGGGGATTCAATCATGAAATACGAATGTCCCTGCGGCTACGTCTATGATCCGGCCGTCGGCGATCCCGAGAATGGCATTGCCCCCGGCACACCGTTTGAAGAAATCCCGGAGGATTGGGTTTGCCCTGACTGCGGTCTGGACAAGTCCGCATTTACAGAGGTCTGATTGGCCATGGAATACAAAGAGAACGTAGAGCTTTGCCACTGCAAGCACGTCACGCTCGCGGATATTGACCGCGCACTTGCGCAGACGAACCGCTTTTCCGACGTCGAGCGCGAATTTCAAGAAGTACAAAAAATCACAAGCTGTTCCACCGGCTGCGGCGGCTGCCATGATAAGATCATGGGCGTCATCTCCGGTCTGATGAGCGGCTAAGAAAAGGAGATCAACTATTATGAAAATTCGAATCAATCAGGATATTGTTGAGTTCACCCCGGAGAACCCCGCAGAAAAAACAGAGCTGGAGGCGCTCTGGATCAAGATGGCCAACTGTATCGGCAAGACGAAGCGCCTTGAACCAATGGGCACCTACATTCCCAGTGAGGACAGAACCGCAATGTTCCACATTGAAGGTCTTTCCAAAGAGGAAACCGGTGCTGTCCCAAGCGTTCGTGCGCCGTATGACACGGATGTTTACTGTCAGACGTGCAACAAGACCGTTCACGTCAAAAAAGGCGAGGTCATCCCCTTCTGCTGCGGCCGACTCATGGAGATTCTCGACTGACTATGCGTTTCCCGGGCCGTTCCCATTTTGTGCCCGAACAGGCAGCCAGCATTTCGCTGGCTGTCATTTTTTGTCGGCTGTTTGTCGAGATATTTTGGTTGACACCCTCCCCCATATTTCGCTATCCGTAGTTACATTCTCACCTCGATGCATTTTGTTGATGGTATGGACAGCTGTGAGGAAATGATGATTCAGGACTGGCCGGGCGCTCTTTACAA
>CALCJW010000234.1:0-3735 GCA_937967235.1 uncultured Clostridia bacterium | reverse complement strand
GGACAAGGCCGGTGCTTGCCGAGGTGCAGGTGCTCGTCAGCCGGACAAGCTTCAACGTTCCGCGCCGGACAAGCAACGGCTTCGATTTCAACCGCGCGAATTTATTGCTTGCCGTCACGGAAAAGCGCGGCGGGCTGAACATCTCGATGTGCGACGCATATGTAAACGTCATTGGCGGCTTATATCTGGATGAGCCTGCGGCGGATCTGGCGCTCGTTCTGGCCGTTGCATCGAGCCACCGTGATACGCCGATTGACCCCAAGACGCTTGCCATCGGCGAGGTGGGACTCACGGGCGAGGTCCGCGCGGTCACGTCGATGCAGCAGCGGCTCACAGAGGCGGCCCGGCTCGGCTTTACGCGCTGCATCATCCCGCGGCACTCGACAAAGCAGCTGCAAGTGCCCGATGGGCTGGAGCTCATCCGCGTGAGAAATATCCGGGAAGCCATTGAAATGGCGCTTTAAAAGGGGAGGAACAACGATGGAGGCTAGAAAACTGCTGGACGCTCTGCATGTGGCAGAAAAGCTCAAGGACGAAACAAGGCACTGCACGACGACAAAGGGTGCGCCCGAGAATGTGGCCAGTCACAGCTGGCGCATGGCGCTGATGGCGTATTTCATGACGGATGAGTTTCCCGCGCTCGACATGGACAAGGTCATCAAAATGTGCCTGATTCACGACCTTGGCGAGTGCTTTACGGGCGATATTCCGACGTTTCAGAAGACGCAGGCGGATGAGGACCGGGAAACGAAGTTGCTCAGCGATTGGGTGAAGAGCCTCCCGGAACCGTTCGCATCGCAGATGACAGCGCTGTACGCGGAAATGGACGCACTCGAGACGCCGGAAGCGAAGCTCTACAAGTCGATTGACAAGCTGGAGGCTGTCATTCAGCACAACGAATCGCCGATTTCTACGTGGGAGCCGCACGAATACGAGCTGAACCGGACATATGCGACCGATATTGTTCAGTTTTCGGACTATCTAAAGGTGCTGCGGGCGGAAATTTTAAAGGATACAAACGACAAAATTGCGGCGGGGAAGTGACCCCGCTGCTTTTTAACGCCTCCAATCTACATTTGTAAACTTTTTCTCTAATTCAGTTGACAATCGTAGACTTATGTGATAATCTGAGACTACAGACGTAGACAGAGGAGGAACACACGATGGACTACAAGCTCAACGCCAGCGAATGGCGGGTCTTGCAGGCACTTTGGGGACACGCGCCCCAGACGCTCATGCAGCTCGTCTCCAATTTGCAGCGCTCAACCGATTGGTCGGCCAGTACAATCAAGACGCTTATCTCGCGCATGACGGACAAGGGCGTTCTGCGCTTTGAAGGGGAGCGCCCGCGGCTTTATTATCCCGCGATCCAGAAGCAGGACGCGGCATATTCCGAGACGCAGCAGCTTCTTTCGCGCGCGTTCGGCGGGAATTTCGGGCTTCTCATGAGCAATTTTATCGACAACGCGAAGCTTTCCAAAAACGATCTCGAAGAGCTCTACGATATGCTCAAACAGGCGGAGGAGGGCTTATGAGACAGCAGATTCTGGAGGTGCTCATTTCGTCCTCCGTACTCATTCTGGCGCTGGCGCTTCTGCGAATCCTGCTTCGCGGGAAGATCAGCCCGCGGCTGCAATTCGGGCTGTGGCTGCTTGTCGCAGTGCGGCTGCTGGTTCCGGTTTCGATCGGGCAGAGCGCCGCGAGCGTGATGAACTATGTACCGGAGCAGCAGATGGCGGCAGTTTTAGAGGAAGCGTCGGTTCCGGCGCAGGTTCCGCAGGCGGTGACCGCGCTTCCTATGGAGCCGTCGGCAATTACGGACGAACCCTCGGCGGCGGATACTCCCAGCGCGGCGCAGATGCAAGAGGCGCAGGCTGTTTCTTCCGATACAAAGATGCAGAACGCACGCGTTCATCCCGCGCCGCTTACGATTTGCTACTACATCTGGGGCATTGGCGCGGCGCTTGCACTCATCGTTATGCTGGGGCAGAACGCGGTTCTGGCCGCTCGATTAAAGCGAAACCGGGTGCGGCTGGAGGTGCCGGAGTGCAAAAATTCGGTTTACATAACAGAAATTTTGCCGTCTTCCTGCTTATTTGGCCTCTTCCGTCCAGCGATTTATATCACGCCGCAGGCCTTGAATGCGGACGGAACACCCAATACCTACGTGCTGCTCCACGAGCAGACGCACTATCGGCGCAGGGATCACATCTGGTGCGCGCTGCGGCTGCTGCTTCTGGCCATGTACTGGTTCGACCCGTTTGTGTGGCTTGCTGCGCGGCTGTCGAAAATCGACTGCGAGCTGGCCTGCGACGATCTGGCGCTCCGGAGGCTGGACGACGGCGCGCGCATTGCCTACGGACGGACGCTTCTCGACCAGATCTCCATCAAACGCGCACCCATGCAGGCGGCGCTCTGCGCGACAACGATGGTCTCCGGCAAAAAGACGCTCCGCGCGCGTATCCGTCTGATTGCGAAAAAGCCAAAGATGACAGCTGTCACCCTGATGCTCGTTGTTGGCGTGTGCCTGCTGCTGGCCGCCTGCACGTTTACGAACAGCGCCGCAGATCATACAGCGTCCACACCCGATCTTCTTCCTCCTATGGTTCAGGTTGATGGTACCCTCTATCAGCTGACAAATGAAAACCTTGCGCCGGAGGACGCGGCGCGTGTGGTTCGCACGGGCACAATCAAACATCAGCTGGACGACGCAAAAACGCCGAACCGGGACGATCAGGCCAATTTCTCCGGAAAGGGCTGGGAATACGGCGTTCTGGATGGACAGCTGGTAATTGAGGATCAAAACGGCAATTGGACGTATACGCTCGTGAACCTTCCAAACGACGAGGTACATGCGGCGGTTTTGCGAGAAACAGCACCAAATCCGATCGTGGACTGCGACTTTAGCCCATGCAGGCTCGGAACCATTGTCACGGCAAAGCGAACGAACGAGGATGCGAGTCTGGACGCGATTCTGATGCTGGCGCAGAAGACGGATGGTGAGATCAAAATCACGCAGATGGAAACCGGGCGTGTGGACGATGACGCAGGCTACGGCGTGTTCCAGACCCAGATGGCCGGGCAGACCATTGTCTTCGGCATCGCCGACCGGCGCATGCGGGAAACAAATTCCGGCGAGATCACAAGTGTCAACTTCAACTCCGTTATGCTTCGCTTCACGGAAGGAAGCGTCAGCTCGGCGCTTGCCGCCTCGCCTGGAGAAACCTTCCAGATTGGCGCCTACGGCGATGCTGAGATTACTTCTGTTCGCTTGGCGCTCGGGCAGAAAGGAGATGTTGTAATCTTCACGGACATCCCCGCTCCCGGGGAAGACCGGCTTGCTACGATGACGCTCGGCGAAAACTGGGCGGACACGACGCAGGAGACTTCCGACGAGCCAGCGCTCACAGCTGAAGAGGAAGAAGCCATCCGGACGGCAGTCTATGACAAGTTCGAAACGGCGCTCTGGGTGCTGACCTCGGAGGACGAGGCGCGCACCTTTACCGGCGCGGATTCGCGCAAGAACGGTATGGTCGGAAACTATCCGCACTATTACGGCACGATTGCGGATTACTTCGTTGCGACCGGAACGCCGCCGGTTGCTGACCGGACGTGGGCGCAGCAGGTGGTCGACGATAAAATCCTGAAGCTGACCATCTGGGAAGCGTCTTCGCAGGAGGGTCTAGAAGCCGTATGCGTACTCGGCTACCATCTGTTACTTTTAAAGTTTCATCT
>CALCJW010000233.1:0-5743 GCA_937967235.1 uncultured Clostridia bacterium | reverse complement strand
CAGCTGGCCCAGGAAACCGCCGCCTGGGAGCGACATATGGGGAGCTTTCTTCGTTATTCTTTTCCGGGGCGCTTGCCGAAATGGAACTTCGGCTCGGTGCCCTGGATGAGTCTTCGGATGTTGCTGCGGTGCATGAGCAGCACAAGAAGACACGTGAAAATGCCGAGCGAAATGAGCACGGGATTTTTCGTAAAGACCGGGGTCATCGCCGCAACGGCAACGGAGGCCGCCATGGAGGACACCGACGCAGTTCTCGTCAGCGCTGCGACCACGGCAAAGACGGCAAAGGCGCTTAAAAACACGCGCCAGTCAAGCATCAGCGCGACCGCCACCGCCGTTGCCACGGCCTTTCCGCCCTTGAAGCCGAAATAAATGGGGAAGCAGTGACCGATCATGCAGGCCGCGCCCGCAATGGCAAGCCCGGTCGTCCCGCCGAGCCACGAACCGAGAAGCATCGAGATGATGCCCTTGAGAAAATCGCCTAATAGCGTGAGCGCGCCTACGCGAGGGCCGAGCGTCCGAGCTGCATTGGCCGCGCCCGCGTTGCCGCTTCCGAGCGTGCGCACGTCCTGATGGAGGATGTATTTGGAAATCAGAATGGAAACGCTTAGAGAGCCGATGAGATAGCCCAGCGCGAGGCAGGCGAGATATCGAACCGTCATTTGGACACGACCTTCTTTTTTAACAGTTTCTATACCATAGCACATCCGGCGCAAAAGTGCAATGCGTCCGGCCGCTATTTTTATGGTGCATGTGCGCTGTAATTGTGCTACAATCAGGAAAACAGAAATTTTGACAGGAGAGATGCAGAATGGAACGAAAGTACGCGGAGTTTGCGGCGACGAAGGCATGTGAACTGCTCGCCATCGACAGCCCGTCGGGTTACACGCGGAAGGCGGCCACATGGGTCAAAGAGGCGTTTGAAGCGCTCGGCTTTGCGGCAAAAATCACGACGAAGGGAGGCGTTCTGGCGGACCTCGGCGGGGCAGACAAAGATGATGCGCTTTTCCTGCAGGCGCACACCGACACGCTGGGCGCGATGGTGGCAGAGATCAAGGCGAACGGCCGGTTAAAGCTCACACCGCTCGGCGGCCTGCGCGCGGAAAACGCGGAAACGGAAAACGTCCGCGTCCACACGAGAACCGGCAAGATCATCGAGGGTACGGTGCAGCTGTGCAACGCCTCGGTGCATGTAAACGGCGAATACGGCGAGACCAAGCGCACGTTTGACACCGTTGAGGCGGTTCTCGATGAGGACGTGAAGACGGCGGAGGGCACACGCGCGCTTGGGATCGAAGTTGGAGACATCGTCTGCCTCGAGCCGCGCACGAGGATCACTTCGTCCGGCTACATCAAAAGCCGCTTTTTAGACGACAAGCTCTCCGTCGGCGTGCTGCTCGGGCTCGCGAAATACCTGCATGACACCGGCAAAACGCCCGCAAGACGGGTCTACGCGCATGTGACGGTCTATGAAGAGGTCGGCCACGGCGGGTCTGGCTCTGTTCCCTCCGGCGTGACGGAGTCCATCAGCGTGGACATGGGCTGCGTGGGAGATGGGCTTACATGCACAGAAAAGCAGGTCTCCATCTGCGTCAAGGATTCCGGCGGGCCCTACAGCTACGAGGTCGTGGGCAAGCTCATTGATGCGGCCAAGAAAGAGGGCGCCGACTACACGCTCGATGTGTACCCGCACTACGGCTCGGACGTGGAGGCGACGCTCCGCGCGGGCTTCGATATCCGGCACGGTCTCATCGGCCCCGGCGTCTACGCGAGCCACGGCTACGAACGGAGCCATTTGGACGGCGTAGAGCATACGCTCCGGGTACTGAAGGGATACCTTGACGTGTAAGTGATAAAATATCCCCCGCACAAGACGGACAGCAGTGTTCCATCTTTGCGGGGGATTTTTTCTCTTTTTTAGAAGGCCCAGGTGCCGTTCCGGAAAATCGGGACGATTTTTCCGTCCTCGCAGGTCGCGTCGATGCAGAGGTCAGCCGTGCCGATCATGAAGTCCTCGTGGATCATCGAGTCGTTCACGCCGAGCTTGCGGCATTCCTCGAGCGTTCGGTTCTCAAAGCCGTCGATCGTGTCTGCAAAGCCCATGCCGAGCGCGAGATGGCAGCAGGCGTTCTCGTCAAAAAGCGTATTGTAGAACAAAATGCCGGACTGATTGATGGGAGAGTCGAACGGCACGAGCGCACACTCGCCGAGGTATGCGCTTCCCTCGTCCATTTCGATGAGCTTTGTGAGAAGGTCGTTGTTTACCTCTGCGTGCCACTCGGCGGCCTTTCCCTCGTGGAAGCGGATCCAGAACCGGTCGATGAGCTGCGACTGGTAGGAAAGGGGCTTCGAGGAGTAGACGATGCCCTCTGCTTTTCCGCGCATCGGGGAAATGAAGCACTCCTCGGACGGAATGTTCGGGTTAAAGACGATACCCTGCAGGCTTTTTTCCGCGCCGCCGCAGAATCTGGCCTCGGGGATCATGCCGACATGGAAATCCGTGCCGTTGGAGGCTTTATAGTGAAGCTCTTTGATGTGAAGTGAATTGAGGTACGCGCACCGGTCGTGCAGGTCTTTGTTGTGTGCCTGCCATGCGGCGACCGGGTCTTCCGTGACACGGGAGGTCACAAGGATCGCTTCCCAGAGTTTTTCGATGGCCTGGCTCGCACGAAGGCCGGGGAAGAGCTTCTTCGCCCATTTTTCGCCCGGCACGGCGGCAATGCACCACTGGTACTTGTTTTCAATCTGGTCGCGGTAGCCCTTGATGATCGGGTATTTTTTCTGCTGAGCCTTGGCCATCTTCTCCTGATTGACGCCCTTGAGCCCGTCGGGGTCTTCGGACATCATGTAAATCCGACAGGGAATCGTGTCCACGTAGTGCTGCCATCTGGCTTCCTCGTAGTTGTCGAGCGTTGACATCGTCGTAAGCGTCCGGTAGCGCACATGGAGCTTTTCGACCGGCTGGTGGTTCCAGTCGACGACGACCTTCTTGGCCTTTAATTTGTAGCACTCCTCGACCAGCATCGTCACAAACTCGGGCTGGTCGAGCTCGGCCTGGATAAAGACCTCCTGCCCCTTCTGGATGTTGACGCCGCAGGCGGCAATGAGCTTCGCGTAGGAACGAAGAACGGTTTTTTTCATAGCATATCGCCTCATAATTCATAATTTTGTATGGTTATCATACCACGTTTTCCCGCGTTTGAAAAGTACCGGGAAAATGGATTGCAAGCGGGTCGCGTGCATGGTATGATGAGGAAAATAAAATCTTTGGAGGCGCGGTATGAAAAAGACCCTTGCAAAAGAGCTTCTGCAATTTATCGAAAAAAGTCCCAGCACGTATCATGTCATTGAGAACGTGAGGCGCCGCCTGCTGGCTTCCGGGTACACGGAGCTGGAGGAAAACGCGCGGTGGAACCTTGTCCATGGCGGGAAGTATTTTCTGACGCGCGGCGGCACGTCCTGCATCGCCTTCCGCATCCCGGAGGAAGCGGCGCGCGGCTTTATGCTGACGGCGAGCCACAGCGACAGCCCAAGCTTCAAGCTCAAGGAAAACCCCGAGCGCGCGGCAGCTGGGCACTATCTGCAGCTCTCGACCGAAAAATACGGCGGGATGCTGATGTCGCCGTGGTTCGACCGGCCGCTTTCTATCGCGGGAAGAGTGCTCGTGGACACCGAAAACGGCATTGAGACGCGGCTTGTGAACATAGAGCGCGACCTTCTCATCATCCCGAACCTTGCCATCCACATGAACCGCGCGGCAAACGACGGGGTGAAGCTGCTGGCAAACGTCGACACGCTGCCGCTTTTGGGCTCGATCGAGAACCGCGGCTGCTTTTTGAAGCTCCTCTCCGAGACGGCAGATTGCGATGCGGAGCAGATCCTCGGGCACGATCTTTCTCTCTACGTGCGCCAGTCTGGCACGATTTTCGGCGCGCAGGAGGAATATATCGCGAGCCCGAAGCTTGACGACCTGGCCTGCGTGTTTGCTTCCCTTGAGGGCTTCCTCGCAAGTAAGCCCGCCTCCTGCGTCCCCGTCTTCTGCGTGTTTGACAACGAGGAGGTCGGCAGCGCAACAAGACAGGGCGCGGCCTCGACGCTGCTTCGCGATACCCTCCGGCGCATGGCGGCCTCTCTTGGCATTACAAACGGACACCTGGCGCGGATGTTAGATGAGAGCTTCCTTCTCTCCTGCGACAACGCGCACGCGCAGCACCCGAACCACCCGGAATTTGCGGACACCGGCAACTGCCCGTACCTGAACGAGGGCGTGGTCCTCAAATTTAACGCCAACCAGCGCTACGCCACAAGCGGCATAGCCGCCGCACTCTACCGCAAGCTCTGCCAAAGAGCGTGCGCGAAGGTGCAGGTCTACGCCAACCGCTCGGATATTCCCGGCGGGTCGACCCTTGGTTCGATTGCGAGCACGCTCGTGCCGGTCGAGATGGCGGACATCGGCCTTCCGCAGCTGGCGATGCACTCGTGCTATGAGACGGCGGGCGTGGAGGACCTGTTTGACATGGTGAATATCTGCCGGACGCTGTTTGAGTCCGGCGTCGAAAAATCTGGCGGCCTCATCCGGCTGGTGTGAGGAGGCGAAGATGGAACAAAAACGGGTTCTGATTCTGGCAGAGCACAATGACGAAATCAAAAAAGAGCTCAAGCGCAGATTTTCCGCGCGCTGCGAGCTCATGTTTGCGGAGGACTTGCAGAATTTAGACGCGACGCTCTCCCGCGCGGAGATGATCATCGGAGAGCCGGAACAAGAGCAGCTTGTAAAGGCAAAGGCGCTTTCCCTCTTGCAGCTTACGTGGGCGGGTGCGGACAAGTACGCGCGGATGGAGCACTTTCCGGAGCAGGTAACACTCTGCAATGTCTCCGGCGCGTTCGGAACGGTAATTTCCGAGTACGTGCTGGGTTCGATCGTCGCGTTTTACCGGGCGCTGCCTGCCTATTGGCGCGACCAGAAATCGCATATCTGGCAGCAGCGGAAATCTTCGCGGACGATTTGCGGAAAGCGGGTGCTGGTGCTTGGTATGGGCGACCTCGGCGGAAACGTCGCGCGGCGCATGCAGGCCTTCGGCGCGAAGGCCACCGGTGTGCGCCGGACGGAAAAGGCAGATGTTCCCGCTGGCTTTGATGAGGCGTACACGATGGAATCTCTCGACGAGTTGCTGCCGAAAGCCGATATCGTGGTCAATTGCCTGCCGTCCACGCCAGAGACAACCGGCCTTATGACGAGGCCGCGGCTGCTTGCGATGAAGCCGGGCGCACTCTTTGTGAACGTCGGGCGCGGGAGCTTCGTTCGGAACAAGGATCTGGTGTTCGCGCTCGAAAGCGGCCATTTGGGCGGCGCAATTCTGGACGTGATGGAAACGGAGCCGCTGCCGGAAGATTCGCCCATCTGGGACATGGAAAATGTTCTCATTACGCCGCACATCGCGGGGCCGAGCTTTGACGAGAGTCCCGACGTGCAAAACGCCATCTGGGAGATCTGCATGGACAATCTCGAACGCTTCCTGACCGGCAAGCCCGTCACGCACGTTGTCAGCCGCCGGGCCGGATATTAAGCACAAAGTCTTTCCCGCTTTTCGTAGGGGTCGATGCCCACATCGACCCGGCAAATAAAACCGTTTTTACGGAAATCTCCGGCGAATTCGTAACTTCCCTACGGGGCGATGTAGGTATCGCCCCCTACGCAAAATACGATATATTTCGCAAATATCAGGGGTATATGTTGAAAAAA
>CALCJW010000232.1:0-3125 GCA_937967235.1 uncultured Clostridia bacterium | reverse complement strand
CGGAATTACGCAAAGTGCCACACGTTGTCCTATTTATTTTACCGGGAGGAAACGCCGTTTGCAAAGGCAGTTTTGAACAAAATCTGTCTCTGATTTTTGGCGCTTTTGCGCATCACGGCTCGTTCAGCTGGTCGGCAAGATCGGCATACGGGCTGTCCGCGCTGGACTGGATCTCCGCCTCGGCCATATGCTGCTGAAGTTTTTTTGCCGCCGCATCGCTGGAGATGACCGTGCCCGCGCCCGCGATGCACCCGCCGGGGCAGGCCATGCCCTCGAGCAGGTACCCGTCGAATTTTCCCGCCTTGGCAAGCATCAAAAGCTTTCGGCATTCGCGAAGGCCGTCCGCGCGCTGGGTCTTTACCTCGAAATCCGGGTGCTCGCGCCGGATGATCTCCTCGACCGCTGCGGCCACACCGCCAGCCTGCGCAAAGCCGCGGCCCGCGCTTGTCGCCTGTGCGAGGGGCTCACTTGCCGGGAGGCTCGAGAAGTCAATTTCCTTCGCCTCAAAAATGCCCATGAGTTCTTCATAGGTCAGGACAAAATCCACGTCCTGCCGGAGCTCTTCCTGCATGGCCTCCAGCTTTTTGGCCGCGCACGGGCCGACAAAGACGACCTTTGCCTCCGGCTTTTCGCGCTTGACAAGCCGCGCCGTATAGACCATCGGCGTGTAGGTCATGGAAATATTGCCGGACTCATTCGGGAACAGTCTTCTTGCCATCATCCGCCACGACGGGCAGCACGAGGTCGCCATGAAGCGCTGCTCGGTCGGCACCTTCTCGAGAAAATCGCGCGCTTCCTCAATCGCGCAGATGTCCGCGCCCGCCGCGACCTCGACCACGTCGGAGAAACCGAGCGCCTTCATCGCCGCGACGAATTTCGCCGCCGTCACGTCTTTGCCGAACTGCCCGGCAAACGACGGCGCAACAATCGCGACGACGTCATTTCCCTCCAGAATCGAGCGGATGACCTGATAGATCTGGCTCTTATCGACAATCGCGCCAAACGGGCAGTTCACCAGACACTGGCCGCACGAAACGCAGAGGTCATAGTCAATTTTCGCCTTGCCGTATTCATCCACGCCGATCGCGTCCATCCCGCACGCCGCCTGACACGGGCGCTCAAGATAGGTAATGGCGTGATAGGGGCAGGATTTGGCGCATTTGCCGCACTTGATGCAGAGCTTCTGATCAATCCGGCTCTTGCCGTTTACAAATTTCACCGCGCCCTTCGGGCACACCCGCTGGCACGAAGCGGCGAGACATCCCTGACACAGCTCCGTCACGCGGTACTGCTTCGTCGGGCATGCGTGGCAGGCGTAGGGGATGATGTTTACAAGCGGCGCTTCATAGTACTGCTCGGCAATCGCCGCCTGGTCCATGCCCTCGGTGAGAAGCGTCCGGGTCTGCACGGGCTGAAGCGATAATCCCATTGCAAGGCGCACGCGCTCGCCTGCAATCGCACGCTCGAGAAATACCGACTCGCGGTGCAAAGGATTTGTGCCCGGGACGATCCGGAACGGAATGTCTTCCATCTGTGTGTAGTCGCCCGAATACGCCATCCGCGCCACCTCGGCGAAGACCTGCTTGCGAATGTCCGTAATCAGCGAAGGAATACCGCGCATAAAAACCTCCAAAGAAAAAGAAATACAAATCAAAACCGCCCGTCCTTACGGGCTTCGGCAATGTTTCAATCATTGCGTAGGGGGCGATGCCGACATCGCCCCGGCAGAACAATCTGTTTTTACGGAAATTTCCGGCGAATTCGTGATTGCCCTTGGGTCGATGTGGGCATCCACCCTACGCAAACTTGGGGGAATTTCAGAAACTCCGCATTGTGTAAAATCGGCTCACGGGTATTATACCCATGTGTACGATAAATGTCACGCTAAAAATGCCGGGTGCCCACGTTAAGAAGCGCTGTCTGCGGACGCGCCGGTGCTTCCGGCTCCGCAAAAATCGGGCGCCTGCTGGTTCCCAGTCAGCAGGCGCCCGGTTTTTTTATGGCAGGACTCACGCAGGGGGAGCGTAAGCGGTCTTAACTGCCGGAGAAAAGAGAGACATCTATTGCAATCACCGCCTTCTCCCATAAAGACGGCAAATACAAACAAAAAATCCGCACAGCCAAACCCACTGGCCGCACGGATACACTCTCTGCCTTTGAGAGAAATACACGTTCGACCCCGGTTCCGGCGAAGGTACGGGACAGCGCTCAGCAGACCTGACTTAGCTCAAAGAGCATCACAGTGACCGACTCGCGGGGCTTCTCACCCCATTCAGCCTGCGCCGAAACGGCGCGCGCGCTATCCTTTTTATTTCGTTGGCTTTATTCTAGCACAGGGCGTACGGTTTTGCAAATACTTTTTTCCGTGCGCCCTGCAAAAAATCCTGATGGCAAACTTCCTTTACCGGCGGCAAGCCTCGGTGACAGCCTCGCGCAGACGAAGAAGCTCGGGACTTGATAAATCGCGCGGATACGGAATATGGGACAGATCGAATGTCTCGGTTTTCCCCAGCTCGTGCATGACCGTAACGGACTGCCCAAGAAGCAGCGCTTCGTCTAACTGGTGCGTGACGAGAACGATCGTGCGCGGCATGTTTTTTTGCAGCTGCAGAACCTGGTTCTGCAGTTCCGCGCGGGTGATGAAGTCCAGCGACGCGAACGGCTCGTCCATTAAAAGAAGCTCCGCCTGACTTGCCAATACGCGAGCGAGGCCGAGCCGCTGCTTCATACCGGTCGAAAGCTCTACCGGGGAGAGGTCGGCGCAGTCCTCCAGCCCCACGAGCCGGACGTATTCCAGCGCGTGCTCATAGCGCTCCTCGGGCGTTTTTCCCACGCCGGAGGCCATCGCCACGTTCTGCCGCACGTTGGTCCACGTGATGACGTAGGGCTCGGGGCTGAGAAGCGCCGCGTGCCAGCCATGGGGGAGCGAAATTTCGCCGGAATCCGGCGACTCTTTTCCCGCGAGCATCTTTAAAAGCGTACTCTTGCCGCACCCGCTTCGTCCCACCAGCACCGAAAGCTGCCCGGCGGGGAAGGCGAGGTTCACATCCTCCAGCACCTTCCGCGTCCGGCTTGGGCGCTTGGCGTTTCCGATGACAAGGTCTGTAGAGAGCGTCGTGTAGCTC
>CALCJW010000231.1:0-14775 GCA_937967235.1 uncultured Clostridia bacterium | reverse complement strand
CCCGTCCATGTGCGCTGCCTCATCGACGAGTGCGCCAACATCGGGCAGATACCGAACCTGGAGAAGCTCATGGCTACCATCCGCAGCCGCGAGATTTCCGCCTGTCTGGTGCTGCAAGCCCAAAGTCAGCTAAAGGCTTTGTACAAGGACAACGCCGACACCATCATCGGCAACTGCGACAGCTCCATCTTTTTAGGCGGCAAGGAGCCCGGTACGCTGAAGGAGCTGAATCAGGCGCTGGGGAAAGAGACCATCGACACCTTCAATACCGGCGAGAGCCGTGGACGGGAGGTTTCCCACAGCCTGAACTATCAGAAGCTGGGCAAAGACCTTGCCACGATAGATGAGCTGGCGGTGCTGGACGGCGGCAAGTGCATCTTGCAGCTTCGGGGCGTGCGCCCCTTCCTCTCGGATAAGTACGACATCACCCGTCACCCCAATTATAAGTATCTGTCGGACGCGAACCCAAGGAACGCCTTTGATATCGAGAAATACCTCTCCACAAGGCTGGTGCCGAAAGCGGATGAGGTATACGAGGTGTTCGACGCGGGCCGCGTCTGAGCGCACAAGCCCGCCGCCCTCATGCGGCGGCTTTTCATATAGATACGGATAGATACGGATGAGAAAAGACGCTTCCTCGCTTGCAGGGTCGGAACGAATCCACGAACTAAAAATTGAAAGGAGAAGCCGGAATCGGGGCTGCATCGCAGCTTTCGCTCCGGCTCCTGCTGTATCCGCGAGATTTCAACACAACCAACACCCAATGATTCCGGCAACACAAATATGGAATTTTTCAACTCTGCTGTCGGCGTTCTCCAGACCCTCGTCATCGCTCTCGGTGCCGGTCTCGGCATTTGGGGAGCCATCAACCTGCTGGAAGGCTACGGAAACGACAACCCCGGTGCAAAAAGTCAGGGCATGAAACAGCTCATGGCGGGCGGCGGCGTGGCGCTCATCGGCGTCATCCTCGTTCCCCTGCTCTCCGGCCTGTTCGGTTAATCGCCCGCACAAATCCTTCGCGGCGTCCGCCCCCCCGGGGCGGGCGCTGCGGGAAAGGAGGGTAAAGCCCATTGGATTTGATATGGCAGAAATTCACCGAATGGCTGAAGGAGCTGCTGATCAGCGGCATCATGGACAACGTGAACGGACTGTTTGACAACGTGAACAGCCGCGTGGCGGGCATCGCCGGACAGGTGGGCGCTACGCCCCAGGGCTGGAACAGCAGCATCTACGGCATGATCCGAACGCTGTCGGACAATGTGATTTTGCCCATCGCGGGCGTGATCCTCGCATTTGTCATGACGCTGGAGCTCATCCAGCTCATTACGGAAAAGAACAATATGCACGACGTGGACACATGGATGTTCTTCAAATGGATATTCAAGACCGCCTGCGCCGTGCTCATCGTCACCAACACATGGAACATCGTCATGGGCGTGTTCGAAGCGGCTCAGAGCGTCGTAAACAGCGCGTCGGGCATCATCGTATCGGACACATCTCTGACGCTCACCGAGCATATCGCGGGATTTGAAGCAAAGCTCCTGGATATGGAGGTCTGGTCGCTGCTGGGGCTGTGGCTGGAGTCCGTGGTCGTGCATCTTTCCATGTGGGCGCTGACCATCTGCATTTTCATCATCTGCTACGGCAGAATGATCGAGATCTACTGCGTGACCTCCATCGCGCCCATTCCCATGGCGACCATGGCCAACCGGGAATGGGGGCAGATGGGCCAGAATTACCTTAGAAGCCTGCTGGCGCTGGGCTTTCAGGGTTTCCTCATCATCGTCTGCGTGGCGATTTACGCGGTGCTGATCCAGAACATCGTGGTGGAGAGCAGCGTCTCGGCGGCCATATGGACGTGCATGGGGTATACGGTGCTGCTGTGCTTCACGCTGTTTAAGACGAGCTCCCTTGCCAGGAGCCTGTTCCACGCTCACTGACGGAGGTGATGAAATTTGGCATACGTTCCCGTACCCAAGGACTTGAATGCGGTGAAAACCAAGGTCATGTTCAATTTAACAAAACGGCAGATTCTGTGCTTTGGCGGCGGCGCGCTCATCGGCGTACCGCTTTTCTTTCTGCTCAAGGGCAGTATCGGCAGCAGCGCGGCGGCTCTTTGCATGATGCTGGTCATGCTGCCCTTCTTCCTGCTGGCCATGTACGAAAAGAACGGTCAGCCGCCGGAGAAGCTCATCCGCAACATCGTGCAGGTATGCTTCCTGCGCCCCAAACAGCGCCCGTACAGGACGAACAATTTCTACGACCTGCTGAACCGGCAGGATATTTTGGATAAGGAGGTCTACGCGATTGTCCACAAACAAAAACCCCGCAAGAAAGCTCACACGAGCCGAGCGAAAGCAGATCGACGCGGCGATTGCAAGAGCAAAGCGTCAGGATAAGCGAAAGAAGTCCGCCCAGGACAGCATCCCCTTTCAGCGGATGTATCCAGACGGCGTGTGCCGCGTGACGGACAATTACTACACGAAAACCGTGCAGTTTCAGGATATCAACTACCAGCTCAACCAGAACGAGGACAAGACCGCGATCTTTGACGGCTGGTGCGACTTCCTCAACTATTTTGATTCCTCCATCCGCTTCCAGCTTTCCTTCATCAACCTCTCCGCCACGCGGGACACCTACGCCCGGCGCATCGCCATCCCCTTGCAGGGCGACTGCTTCGACAAGCTCCGCACCGAGTACACCGGGATGCTGCAAAGTCAGCTTGCACGGGGCAACAACGGGCTGATTAAGACCAAGTACCTGACCTTCGGCGTGGAGGCGGACAGCCTGAAGGCGGCAAAGCCCCGCTTGGAGCGCATCGAGACGGATATCCTCAATAACTTCCGCCGTCTGGGCGTGACGGCGGAGAGCCTGAACGGGATGGAGCGCCTGCGCCTGCTGCACGGGATGCTCCACATGGACGAGCCGCAGCCCTTCCGCTTTTCGTGGGACTGGCTGGCTCCCTCCGGGCTGTCGGTGAAGGACTTCATCGCGCCCAGCGCCTTTGAGTTCAAGACCGGCAGCAGCTTCGGCGTAGGCAGCAAGACCGGCTGCGTATCCTTCTTGCAGATTTTAGCGCCGGAGCTCAACGACCGGATGCTGGCGGACTTCCTGGATATGGAAAGCTCCCTTATCGTCAGTATGCACGTCCAGTCCGTGGATCAGGTAAAGGCCATCAAGACCATCAAGCGCAAGATCACCGATTTGCAGAAGATGACCATTGAGGAGCAGAAAAAGGCGGTGCGCTCCGGCTACGATATGGATATTATCCCCTCCGACCTTGCCACCTACGGCACGGAGGCGAAAAAGCTCTTGCAGGAGCTGCAAAGCCGCAACGAGCGTATGTTCCTTTTGACCTTCCTTGTGGTGAACGTGGCGGACAACAGGCAGCGCCTCGGCAACAACGTCTTTCAGGCGGGCTCCATCGCCCAGAAGTACAACTGCCAGCTCACGAGGCTGGACTTTCAGCAGGAGGAGGGCTTCATGAGCAGCCTCCCCTTGGGGCTGAACCAGATCGAGATCCAGCGGGGGCTCACCACCTCCAGCGTGGCGATCTTCGTGCCGTTTACCACCCAGGAGCTGTTTCAGGACGGCAAGGAAGCCCTGTACTGCGGGCTGAACGCCCTTTCCAACAACCTCATCATGGTAGACAGAAAGCTGCTTAAAAACCCGAACGGTCTGATCTTGGGTACTCCCGGCAGCGGCAAGTCCTTCTCCGCCAAGCGGGAGATCGCCAACGTGTTCCTCGTCACAAACGACGATATCATCATCTGCGACCCGGAGGCGGAGTACGGCCCACTGGTGGAGCACCTGCACGGGCAGGTGGTGAAGATCTCGCCCACCTCCACCGACTACCTGAACCCCATGGATTTGAACCTGAATTACAGCGACGACGAAAACCCGCTGAGCCTGAAATCCGACTTCATCCTGTCCCTGTGCGAGCTGATCGTGGGCGGCAAGGACGGCCTCATGCCGGTGGAAAAGACCATCATCGACCGCTGTGTGCGCTCTGTTTACCGGGAATACCTGAGCGACCCCCGCCCGGAAAAAATGCCTATTTTAGAGGACTTGTACAACGAGCTTCGCAGGCAGGATGAAAAGGAAGCGCAGTATATCGCCACGGCGCTGGAAATCTACGTCACCGGCTCCCTCAACGTGTTCAACCACCGCAGCAACGTGAATATCGAAAACCGTGTGGTCAGCTTCGATATCAAGGAGCTGGGCAAGCAGTTAAAGAAGATCGGGATGCTGGTGGTGCAGGACGCGGTGTGGAACCGCGTCACGATTAACCGTGAACAGCGCAAGTCCACCCGCTACTATATCGACGAAATGCACCTTCTTTTGAAGGAGGAGCAGACCGCCGCCTATACGGTGGAGATATGGAAGCGATTCCGCAAGTGGGGCGGCGTTCCCACGGGCATCACCCAGAACGTCAAAGACCTGCTATCCAGCCGTGAGGTGGAGAACATCTTTGAAAACTCCGACTATGTGTATATGCTCAACCAGGCTTCCGGCGACCGGCAGATTCTGGCGAAGCAGCTCAACATCTCGCCGCACCAGCTCTCGTATGTGACCCAATCCGCCGAGGGCGAGGGGCTTTTGTTCTACGGCAGCGTGATCCTGCCCTTCGTAGACCGCTTCCCCAAGGATACGGAGCTGTACAAAATCATCACGACCAAGCTCTCGGAGCAGGTGCAGTCAGAATAGAAACGAGAAAGGATGTGCGAATATGAATAACAATCTGATGATCTTTGAAAACCCGGAGTTCGGAGCTGTACGCAGCATCCTGATCGACGGCGACCCGTGGTTTGTCGGTAAAGACGTGGCTTCCAGCCTTGGTTACAGCAACCACCGAAAAGCCTTGCTCGACCATGTTGATGTTGAGGATAAATTGGATGGGGTAACGATTCGTGACCCCATCGGCAGAGGTCAGAAACCTATCCTTATTAGCGAATCCGGCCTTTACAGTCTCATCCTCTCCAGCAAGCTGGAGCGCGCAAAGAAGTTCAAGCGCTGGGTGACGGCCGAGGTGCTGCCCTCCATCCGCAAGCACGGCGCGTATATGACGGATGCACTCCTCACCCGGATGGATGAGCACCCCGAGCTGATCTCGGAGTATATCGGCAAGCTCCGTGCGGAAAACGCAAAGGCGAACGCCGCGCGGGAGGCGCTGAAAAAGGCGGAGGCCGAGAACGCGCGGCTGGCTCCGAAGGCCAGCTACTACGATTCCTTTGTGGGAGTCGAGAGCGTGACCTGTCTCCGCTATACCGCCAAGGAGCTGGGCGTTCCGCAGAAGAAATTCATCGGCTACCTGCTGGAAAAGGGGTACGTGTTCAGAGACCGTCACCGCAGCGACCGTGTATTTGTCAGAGCCGGCAAGCGCAACGACCCGCTGTTTGTGACCAGGGATTTCTACCTTCCCAACGGCACAAAAAGCGAATACACCCTCGTCACGCCTGCCGGAAAGGCGCATTTTCTGAAAATCGCGGAGAAAATCCGCGTCTGGCAGCCCCGTGAGGTTGCAGAGGGCAAAGACGCCAGCGAACAGGCCGTCTTTGCCGCGTGCGTATGACGATCCAATCCCCACAGAATCGAGGTGATGAATATGACAAAACGCTCGCCAAGGCTGATTTTCACCGAGGAAGAACGCGCCCTGCCGGAGCTGGAACGAGCTGTCCGCAGGGCGGGCAGGGCGGCGGTTAAGCTGGAGAAGGCCGAAGCGAAAATTCCCAAGAAAATCGTTAAGGTCAAAAAGCGCGTTGTGGACAGTGAGAGCGGCAAGGTCACAACGCGCCTTTTCTTTGAGGAGGCGGACAAAAAGCGTCCGCCCTCCAAGCTGGCGCACGCCGCAAGGAAAGCGCCGCTGGATACCGTCCGCAGCGCAGTCCACCGCAAGCTCCGGGAGGAGGGCGACGACAACCCCGGCACGGAGGCGGCGAACACCCTGACCGAGACGGCGGAGCGCACCTGGCGCATTGCGGAATCGGCGCACCGCTCCCATGCGGAAAAGCCCTACCGCAGGGCGGACAAGGTGGAAGCCGCCGCAGACAAAGCTAATCTCAAGGCGCTGAACAAACAGTACGAGCAGGAATACGGCAGGGCTTCCAACCCCTATTCCCGCTGGCAGCAGAAGCAGGCCATTAAAAAGGAATACGCCGCCGCAAAAGCGGGGAACGGCGCGAGGAATACCGTCAAAGCGTCCGAGACCACCGCAAAGGCGGCAAAACGCGCCGCCGAGGGGAGCAAAAAGACCGGCAGCTTTTTTGTCCGGCACAAGAAGGGCTTCCTCATCGCGGGCGGCGTCGCCGCCGCGATACTGCTGCTCATGACCTGCATTTCCTCCTGCTCCACGCTGTTTCAGGGAGGAATATCCGGTGTTGCATCCTCCACCTATCCGCTGGAGGATGCGGATATGCTGGCGGCGGAAGCCGCCTACTGCGCCATGGAGGACGAGCTGCGGGAATACCTGAACAGCTACGAAAGCACCCACGATTACGACGAGTACCACTTCGACCTGGACGAGATTGAGCACGACCCCTATGTGCTCATTTCCATGATTACCGCCCTCAAGGGCGGAGAATGGACGATTGACGAAATAGGCGGGATTCTGGAGACGCTGTTTGAAAAGCAGTATATCTTAACGGAAACCTTCACCACGGAAACCAGATACCGCACCGAAACGCATATCGGCTATTACACCGACGAAAACGGCAATCTGCAAAGCTACGAGTACGAGGCGGAGGTTCCCTACACCTACTATATCTGCCATGTGGAGCTGGAAAACTTCAACCTCTCCCATGTGCCGGTGCATATCATGTCCCACGATCAGCTCTCCATGTACGCCGTGTATATGAGCGTGCTGGGCAACCGCCCCGACCTGTTCCCCGGCTCCCCGTATGTGAACCGGTACTACCACACCCAGTATGAGAAGTACGAGATACCCCCGGAAGCGCTGGCGGACGAGCAGTTCGCCGCCATTATCAAGGAAGCGGAAAAGTATCTGGGCTACCCCTATATCTGGGGCGGCAGCTCGCCCGCCACTTCCTTCGACTGCTCCGGCTTCGTTTCGTATGTCTACAACAACTGCGGCCAGCATTGGAGCTTCGGCAGGCTGGGCGCGGAGGGGCTGCGGGGCATGTGCGCCTATGTTTCCCCGGAAAGCGCCCGTCCCGGCGACCTGATATTCTTTGAAAAGACCTACGACACCGCAGGCGCGTCCCATGTGGGCATCTATGTGGGCAATAACAGGATGCTCCACTGCGGCGACCCCATTCACTACGCTTCCATCGACACGAGCTACTGGCGAAGCCATTTTCTCCAGTTTGGCAGATTACCTTAACAACAACCATATCAACGCAAAAAGGAGGATGTTATGAACCCGCGACTTGAAAAGCTGCGTCAGGAGCGCGAGAAGCTGGCGGAAAAGCTCGCATCGCTGACCGCACGGCTCAAAGCCCTGGACGAGCAGATTCTGAAGCTGGAAAACACGGATATTGTGGGCATCGTCCGCGAGAATGGACTGACCATCGAGCAGCTGGCGGCGCTGATGGCGATGCTGGAAAAGCGTCCTACGGCGGCGCTGCCCGACGAATACAGAAAAACGGAGGATTTTACGGATGAAGAATAAATGGAGATTTTTTGCCGTGACGATGGCTGTCGTGCTCTGCATGACGGCCTTTTCCGTTACGGCCTATGCAGGCGGCGGCGATATGGTCGATTCAACAATGGGCGACCCGACCATGGAAAGTCCAACTGCAACCACACAGCCGGAGAACACGAATACCGGTGAGCAGGCCCCAAACGGACAGACCCTGACCGTGTTTGTGACCGAAAATGCGGATGGGAGCCATACCGTGACCATCGGGGATCGGAGCTGGACGCTTCCCGCCAAACGGGAGCAGGCCGGAAAGGTGGTCAACGTCCGCACCTATTTGAACCTGCGCACCGGCCCCGGCACGGATTACACCGTGGTTGGGCATCTGCTCAACGGCGCGGAGGTGAAGGTGCTGGAGGAAAGCAACGGCTGGTACAAGGTGGTCGTGCCGGAGCAGACCGGCTATGTATACGGCAAATACCTTGAGGTCATGAACGCACCGACAGAAAACAGCGGCAACGATACGGATATGGCGGGACTTCTGGAGATACTGCTGCAATATTACGCCGCCGCCGGAGGTTCCGCTCCCCTGACCCCGGAGGGCAACCTGACGCTCATGGACGACATCGGCTCCGCTTTCGGCGCAGGCAAGCAGTTCATCACCGTGACGACCAAGGGCGGCAATACCTTTTATCTCATCATCGACCGGGACGATAAGGGCAATGAGAACGTCCATTTCCTGAATCTTGTGGACGAGGCCGACCTGCTGGCGCTGACCAAGGACGGCGAGAGCATCGTCCCCGCCTGCACCTGCACGGACAAATGCGCCGTGGGTAAAATTAACACGGGCTGCAAGGTGTGCAGAACCAATATGAGCGAGTGCGCGGGCAAGGAGCAAGCCGCTGAAATTACGCCCCAGCCCGCCGAGCCTGCGGAGACCGCGCCCGAAAAGAAGTCCGGCGGCACGGGGCTTGTTGTGGTCGTCCTCCTGCTCCTGCTGGGCGGAGGCGGTGCGCTGTACTGGTTCAAGCTCCGCAAGCCCAAGGCCGACACCCGCGGGGCGGACGACCTGGACGATTACGACTACGGCGAGGACGAGGAAGATGAGGATTACGAGTTTGAAGCCGAGGACGAGACGGACGCCGGGGAGGATGAAGAAAAGTGACACAGACAGTCAGCACAGAATCGCCCATGGAGCTGTCTCCCCGCGAGCGGCTTATTCGGATCATGAAGCGCGAGCAGGCGCTTTTCATCCGGCAGACGCTCTCCCAAAAGCCCGGATACCGGGGCGGCAAGAAAGCCTTTGAATACTTCATCCGGCAGAAGATCGTAAAAGCCGTGGAGGCGGGCTGCGGGGACGCAGAGGCGCTGCTCCGCACCCCCAAGCCCGTCAAATCCATCTACTACGACTTCAAATACTATTTCGACGAATACAGCTACGCAAACTGCGACCTGTATGTGGAGAAGGCCATCGAGGACTGCGGGAACAACACCCTGCGCAAGGAGTTCCTGCGGGCAAAGGGCTGGGACGCGCCGGATGATTTCGATATCAACGATGAGGAGGAATAAAGGAATATGAACGAATACCGATTGGTTGTGTGTGAAAAGCCCTCCGTGGCAAGGAGCATTGCCGCCGTTCTTGGCGCAGGCAGGCGCGAGGACGGTTTTCTTTCAGGCGGCGGCTATCTCGTTTCCTGGTGCTTCGGGCATCTTGCGGAGCTTTCGGATGCGGACGCCTACGATGAAAAGTACGGCAAATGGCGAAGGGAGGACTTGCCCATCCTGCCGGATAGCTGGCAGTACACCGTGGCGCGGGACAAGCAGAAGCAGATGAACACACTGCGCACCCTCATGCACAGAGAGGACGTTTGCGAGGTCATCAACGCCTGCGACGCCGGGCGCGAGGGCGAGCTGATCTTCCGCACGGCGTATAATCTCAACAACTGCCGCAAGCGCGTAAAGCGGCTCTGGATCTCCTCCATGGAGGATGCGGCGATTCTCCATGGTTTTGACAATCTTCGCGACGGCGCGGAGTACGACAACCTCTACGCCTCCGCCCTCTGCCGCAGCAAGGCGGACTGGCTGGTGGGCATCAACGCCACCCGCCTGTTTTCCGTGATGTACCACCGCACCCTGAACGTGGGGCGCGTAGTATCGCCCACGCTTGCGCTGCTGGTGCAGCGGGAAGCGGAAATAAGCGCCTTTCAGCCGGAGAGCTTCTACACCGTCCATCTGGACTTTAACGGCTTCTCCGCCGCAGGCGGGCGCATGAAGGAGCAGGCAGAGGCGGAGCGGCTTGCCGGGGACTGCAACAGCAAAACCGCCGCTGTTACCTCCGTCGTGCAGACGGAAAAGACAGAGAAAGCCCCGGCGCTCTACGACCTGACTGTGCTCCAGCGTGACGCCAACCGACTGCTTGGGTACACTGCCCAACAGACGCTGGATTATCTGCAAAGCCTCTATGAAAAGAAGCTCTGCACCTACCCCCGCACCGACAGCCGCTACCTCACCGACGATATGGAGGGCGGCGTAAACGCGCTGGCGCTGTGCTGCGCGGGCGTCTGCGGCACGGAGCCGCCCGCAGCCGTCTATTCGGGGCAGGTGTGCAGCAGCAAAAGGGTCAGCGACCACCACGCCGTCGTTCCCACCATGGCGGCGGGCGAAACGGACTTGGAAACCTTGCCCGTAGGCGAACGGGAGATCCTGCGCCTTGTTTCCCGTCAGGTGCTTATAGCGGTCAGCGCACCCTTCGTCTATCTGGAGACCGAGGCAAGGCTGGACTGCGGCGGAAATGCCTTTGCCGCCAAGGGGAAAACAATCCTTCATATGGGTTGGAGGGCATACACGGAAAAGGGCAAGCAGGACAGCACCCTCCCGGAGCTTTCCGAGGGACAGTTGCTTTCCGTTTCCTCCTGCGCGGTCAAAGAGGGCAGAACGACCCCGCCCAAACACTTCACCGAGGATACGCTGCTGTCCGCCATGGAGACGGCGGGCAAAGAGGATATGCCGGAAGATGCCGAGAGAAAGGGATTGGGAACCCCCGCGACCCGGGCGGCTGTCATTGAAAAGCTGGTGGCCACGGGCTTTGCGGAGCGCAGAAAGGCGAAAAAATCTGTACGCCTCGTTCCCACCGAAGCGGGCGTGTCCCTCATTACCGTGCTGCCCGAACAGCTCCAGTCCCCGCTGCTCACCGCCGAATGGGAGCACCGCCTCAAGGAGATCGAATGCGGCGAGCTGGGTGCGGACGAGTTCCTCGCCGGCATCTGCGATATGGTCGCAGCGCTGGTTCGGGACGCTGCGCCTGTGGACGGCGCGGAGGTGCTGTTCCCCTCCGGCAGACCCGTTGTGGGCAAATGCCCCCGCTGCGGCGCAGAGGTCACGGAGAGCAAAAACGGCTATTTCTGCGAAAGACGGAGCTGCAAGTTCGGGCTGTGGCGAGACAACCGCTTCCTTGCCGCCAAGAAGATCAGCCTGACGAAGAAGATGGCTTCCTCGCTCCTGACGCAGGGACGCGCCTACGCCAGCGGCGTCTATTCCGAGAAAACCGGCAAGACCTACGACGCATTCATTGTGCTGGAGGACGACGGTGCGCGTTCCTCCTATAAGCTGGACTTCACCAAATGACCCTCGCAGGCTCCCGCACGGGCGTTTCATCCCCCTGCGGGAGCCGCTGTTTTTACCATGACTCAAAGGAGGTATGCACGAAATGGCCGAAAAACAGACCAACAAGGAACGGCTCAAGGACATCACCGACAGCATCGAGACGGGCATAAAGGAGCTGTTTGAGAGCGACAAATACAGGCAGTACCTTGCCACCATGAGCCGCTTTCACCGCTACAGCGTCAACAACACCATGCTCATCTATATGCAGCGCCCCGACGCCACCCATGTGGCCGGCTTCAACAAATGGCGCGACCAGTTCGGAAGGAGCGTCAAAAAGGGCGAAAAGGGCATTAAGATCATCGCCCCCACGCCCTTTAAGAAGAAAATCGAGCAGCAGAAATTAGACCCCGACACCAAGCTCCCCCTGCGGGACGAGAACGGCGATATTATCACGGAGGAAAAGACGGTGCAGATTCCCATGTACAAGCCCGTGGTGGTGTTCGACGTGCAGCAGACCGTGGGCAAGCCCCTGCCGGAGCTGGCGGTGAACCTTACGGGGGACGTGCAGAATTACGGGGTATTCATGGAGGCTCTGCGCCGCAGCGCGCCCGTCCCCATCTTCTTTGAGAAGCTGGCGGAGAATATGGACGGTTACTTCTCCGTGGACAAACAGCGCATTGTCCTCAGAGAAGGCATGAGCGAGGTACAGACGGTCTGCGCCGCCGTCCATGAGATCGCCCACTCCAAGCTCCACAATAAGGACGAAATCGGAGAAAAATATCAGGCGGTCGAGCTGTTCGGCAAGCCTGCGCTGTTTTCAAACGGGCGCATCGACCGGGATAAGCTGCCGGAGGGCTTGTATGCATATGATTTGCGCGGCTCAGATTACGATCCGGGGTTGCCCGTGACCATTCAGGAGCACGTTGTGGTGAACCACGCGGCGACCGTTATTGCCGCAGCGCCCATTGAGCTGCCGGAGCAGGGCTTTTTGTATCTGGGCGAGGACGGGCTGAACTTCACAGGCGGCGAGCAGACCGTGAAGGAGTTTCTGCACGCACAGTACCCGGAAAAGGCAAAGCTCTCCCGCGCCGCCGAGGAGATTCAGGCGGAGAGCATCTCCTTCGCCGTCTGCGCCTATTACGGCATTGAGACCGGCGAAAACAGCTTCGGGTATCTGGCGACCTGGGCAAAGGACAGGGAGTTAACCGAGCTTCGCGCATCGCTGGAGACCATCAACAGAACATCTTCTGCCCTGATTACGGATATCGACCGTCATTACGCGGAAATCTGCAAGGAGCGCGGGCTGGATAAGGCGACGGAGAGCCTTGCCGCCCAGCCGGTGCAGGAGATCGCCGTGCAGGAGCCGGAGCCGGTCACAGCGCCGGACAACGGCTGCGTCCCCGACCCTGCGATTTCTGTTGAGAGCATGAACGCCTACGGCTACACCGATTCCAATATGCTGCCGCTGACAAAGGAGCGCGCGCTGGAGCTCATGGAACGGGACGTGAGCGTGTATATGCTCCATACCGACAACACCGAGGCCATGGCGTTCGATGCGGAGGAAATCCGCAGCTTTGACGGCATCTTCGGCGTGGAAGCCTCCGAATGGGAGACGGTCAAAGATCGCTTCGCACCGCCGGACTATGAAAAGGCGTTCCTCGACAACCCCGCCGACAGTTTTGCCATCTATCAGCTTCGGGATAATGACGATACGGCGCAGCTCCGCTTTATGAACGCCGAGTATCTGGAGAAGAAGGGGCTTTCCATTGAAAAGGAGAACTACGCCGCCGTTTACGCGGGCAGCCTCGACCGCAGGGGCGATACGCAGGACAGGTTGGACGTGCTGTATGAGACCTTCAACCTCCGCCGCCCGGAGGATTTTCGCGGCCACAGCCTGTCCGTCAGCGACATCGTGGCGCTGAAGCAGAACGGCGTGGTATCCTGTCATTACGTGGATTCCTGGGGCTTCAAGGCGCTGCCCGACTTCCTAAAGCCGGAAAACTATCTCAAAAACGCGGAGATGGCCATGGAGGACGACTACGGCATGATCGACGGCGTTATCAACAACGGGCCGAAGCAGACCGTGGCGGAGCTGGAGGAACAGGCAAAGTCCGGCACGCCCATCTCCCTCATGGAGCTGGCGCAGGCGGCGCGCCGGGAACAGGCGCAAGCGGCACGGCAGGAGAAGAAGCCCTCCGTGCTGGCAAAGCTCTGTCCTCCCGTCAACGAGCCGAAAAAGACAGCGCGTTCAAAGCGCGCGGAAAGAGAGCTGCTATGATGAATTTTACCAACGATGAAATGAACCTCATGTGCATCTACCAAAGCGACAGCCGCAACGGGCTGATTGCCGCCCTCACCGAAATGCGCGGATACCTGGACGAGGACGAAGCCGAGCTGCGGGAGCTGACTGACAGCGCCCTGCAAAAGCTGGACGAAATCACCGACGAGGACTTCGCGGAGCTGGAGCTGGTGCCGGACTTCGATACGGACGAGTAAGGCGGATGCGGCGGGAGCGGCTTTCGGGTCGCTCCCGTTTTGCTTCTTCGACCCTATTTCCCAAAATCAAAAAAATATTGATTTTGGGAAATAGAACGGGTATAATAAGCGCAGAGGTGATGAATATGAGACTGATAGACCGAGGTATGTATCTCCGGAAGCTAATTGGAGTGATCGGTACACCGGACATCAAGGTAGTCACAGGCGTCCGACGCAGCGGAAAGTCAAAGCTGCTGGAAGCATTCAAGGCGTATGTAGAAGCAAATATCGCGGATGCCAATATCGTGCATATCAATTTCAACCTGACAAAGAATGAGAAATTCAAGGATTACCATGTCCTGAACGATTATATTGAAAGCGCCTATATCGATGGCAAGCAGAACTTTGTCCTGATCGACGAGGTACAGATGTGCCCCGGCTTTGAGCTCGCCATCAATAACCTTCATGCGCAGGAGAGATTCGACATCTATATTACAGGCTCAAACGCTTTTCTTCTGAGCTCCGATCTTGCCACGCTTTTCACAGGGCGTACCTTTGAGGTGAAGGTGTTCCCGTTTTCTTTCAGTGAGTTCTGCGAGTATTATTCCCTTACGGACAGGTATGCCGCTTTTTCCCGGTATCTGCGAGAGGGCGGCATGGCTGGCTCGTATCTTTATCAGGACCCGGAAGCCAAGTACGACTATATCGCGGATGTATTCGATACATTGATCGTCAGGGACATACGGCAGAAATATAAAATCCGCAACCCGATCCTGATGAACCGCATTGTTGATTTTCTCATGGACAATATCTCAAATCTCACGTCTGCGAGAAATATTGCGGATGCCCTCACAGGCAACAAGGATAAAATCAACCACAAGACCGTCGGGAACTATATGCAGTATCTGTGCAACGCCTTTGCTTTCTATCGCGTTCGCAGATATGACATTCAGGGGAAAAAGTATCTGGCGTCCAGCGATAAACTGTATCTGAGTGATCATACCTTCCGGTATGCGAAACTGGGAACAAAAAATCTGGACTACGGCCGCGTACTTGAAAACATCGTTGCTATTGAACTGCTTCGGCGCGGATATGAGGTCTAT
>CALCJW010000230.1:0-12528 GCA_937967235.1 uncultured Clostridia bacterium | reverse complement strand
GTGAATCTTCGGCGAATCCGTTACTTCCCTTGGGTCGATGTGGGCATCGACCCCTACGGACTTCCCGGAAGTGCCATGACAGCTTATAAAAAATCCCTCTCCCGTTCAGGAGAGGGATTTCTGCTTTATGGCGTATGTGTGCAAATTTCGGCGGCCCTGGCCTGCAGGCGCTTGAGGTCGCGGAAGGTGTCGGGGCGTTTCGTCACATCGCGAAGGAGCGCCGACGGATGGTACATCGCGGTGAACCAGATGCCGCCCTTTTGCTCCCAGGTTCCGTGGTCGCGCGTGATTTTGAAGTCCTCGCGGATGAGCTTCATGGCGGCGATCCTGCCAAGGCAGACAATGATTTTGGGGGTCAGGAGCTTCGCCTGCCTGCGAAGATAGCCGATGCACGCGTCCTGCTCGGTACCGAGCGGGTCCCGGTTGTGCGGCGGGCGGCACTTGACGATGTTTGCGATATAGCAGTTGTGCCGCCCAAGGTCAATGATGCGCAGCATGTCATCCAGGAGCTTCCCGGCGGGCCCGACAAACGGCTCTCCGGTCAAATCCTCCTGCTCGCCCGGGCCTTCTCCGACGAAGAGAATTTCCGCGTCCGTCGGACCCACGCCGAAGACGACGTTGTGCCGCGTCTGGCACAGGGGGCACATTGTGCATTGCAGACATGTGGCTTTCAGCGTTTCCCAATCCATGCGCGCATCTCCTTTCCGGCTTATTCTTCCCGGTCGTCCCGGTAACGGCGGCGATACTGCTTTTCTAGGTCCCGGCGGCGCTTTTCCATGCGCATGCGGCGCAGGCGCTTGCGGCGGATCTGCAGCAGCACAAGCAGAATCAGGAATGCCGCGATTACGCCCAGAATCAGAAAGACAATCCATTTCCACCAGTTTTGCTGGATATAGGCCGTAGAATTCGTCGCGACGGACGAGAGCTCCGAGCGCGCCACGTCGGCAATCGCCAGAAGGTCTGTCTCGTCGATGAGTTCTTTTCCGTAGTACACCCGCGCAAGCCCCAACTTCTGGCCCTCGGATACCGGCGCTTCGACTTCATTCGCGTCGAGCAGAATTTCCGTGCGGAGCGCCTCGGGGTTATAGTTTGCGGGCAGCAGAATGCGAACATCTTTTGCGGGTGCGACGGCGACAGCCTCCGAGGCTGCCGAGTTGAGAACGCTCACCTGATCGATGGGGTAGAGCGGCGAGAGCGCCGTCACATAGGAATAGTTGTCAAAGCCGTAGTCCAGCAGCTTGATCGTCTCCGGGAAGCTCTCCATGAGAAGGTCCCCGGATTCCAGAATCGTGGTTTTTGCGCCGCAAAGAACGGAGAGAAAACGAATCCCATCGTCCTCTGCCGTTGCGACGAGGCAGCGGCCGGCCGCGCTTGTGTAGCCGGTTTTCACGCCAGTTGCGCGGGGATAGTACAAAGAGTTGCCGGTCGATTCGTAAATCAGAAGGTTCGTGGTCTTGAGCTTGTGCTCCTGACCGGTTGCGCTCTCGGGGATGACATACTCGGCGGTATCGACGATCTGCCGGAAGTTTTCGCTCTTGAGCGCCGCCTGCGTGATGCGCGCCAGATCCCGCGCGGTGGTGTAGTGGCTCTCGTCGTGCAGACCGTGGGGGTTATTGAAATGCGTGTCCTTGCAGCCGAGCGCATAGGCGCGCTCGTTCATCATGCGGACAAAGTCCGCCGTCGACCCTGCGATATACTCGGCTACGGCGTTTGCCGCGTCGTTTCCGGAGTGGACCATCATGCAGTAAAGGAGGTCCTCGAGCGTGATCTGCTCGCCGACCTGTAAACCGACGACGCTGCTGTCCTGATCGAGCCCGGCGAGCGCGGCCTCGTCGATGGTAATCACATCCGAGAGGTTGCCGTTTTCAAGTGCGATCAGGCACGTCATGATTTTGGTCAGACTCGCGGGATAGACGCGCTCGTCCGCGTCCTGCTCGTAAACAGTCCTTCCAGTATTGAGGTCAATAAGAAGCGCCGCCTTGGCCGCGACCGTGAAGTTGGGGTCGGCCGAGACGATGGCCTCCTGCGTGGCGGTATCCTCCGCTGGGTCCTGCGCGGCCTCCTCTGCGGCGGCAGTGTCCTCCGAAATGGCGGCCGTATCCTCCGCAGCGTTTTCCGCGGCAGCCAGCGCCGGGAGCGTCAGACAGTTCAGGGCCAGAAAAAGCGCGAGAAGCAGTGCAAAAATTCTTGTTTTTTTCATCGATCATCACCATTTTATTGAATCGGCATTGCCGAGAATGCGCCATCTGTGCTAGAATATTATATCGGCAAATGCGCGCTGTGTCAATCTTCCGGGGAGGTACGTCAGATGGGAAAGCCAAACAGGCAGACAGTTCTGCTGCTCGCAGCCGGGATTCTTGCGGTCGTTTTCTCGCTTGGCTTTTTCGCGGGGCGAAATACGGTGACCTATGAGGTCTCTGCGCAGACCGGGCACGCAGCATCTCAGGCGGCGCAAGCCGCACCTTCCCCGGAGGAAGAAGCAAAGACGAATGCGGAAGCGGCGGACGAGGAGGCAGACGGAGCGGCAGTCTCGTATCCGATCGATCTTAACACCGCGACGCTGGAGGAACTCATGACGCTGCCGCGCATCGGAGAGAAGCTCGCGCAAAGAATTTTAGATTACCGCGCGGAATATGGCCGATTCTCCGCGCCGGAGCAGCTGATGGATGTAGACGGAATCGGAGAGGCGACGTTTGACGGCCTCAGGGAGCTTGTAACAGTGGAGGATACCGAATGAAAATACTGGTAGTTGATGACGAGAAGCTGCTCGTCAAGGGCATTCGCTTTAACCTCGAGAATGAGGGCTACGACGTGATCACGGGCTCGGACGGCATGGAGGCTGTGGAGCTGGCGGGGAGCGAAAACCCCGATCTCATCGTGTTAGACCTCATGATGCCGCGGCTCGACGGGCTGGAGGCCTGCGGGAAAATCCGCGAATTTTCGGATGTCCCAATTATTATGTTAACCGCGAAGGCCGATGACATGGATAAACTCCTCGGCTTTGAGCACGGGGCGGACGACTATCTCACGAAGCCGTTTAATATTCTGGAGCTCAAGGCGCGGATCAAGGCGCTGCTCCGCCGCAGCAAATCCGGGCGCAGGCAGGAGGAGAAGCCGGACAGCCGCCTTGTCTGCGAGCATATTACCTTAGACCGCGACGCGCGCGACGCGTTCAATGACGGCAAGCTCGTCGACCTCACGGCGAAGGAATTTGACCTGATGGAGCTTCTGATGCGCAACCCGAACCGGGTCTATTCGCGAGAGGCGCTTTTGAACGCCATCTGGGGCTACGACACGAGCAGCGATATCCGTACCGTGGACGTGCACATCAGACGGCTCCGGGAAAAGCTCGAGCGCAGTCCTGCCGCGCCGGAGCATATTATGACCAAGTGGGGAGTGGGCTACTATTTCAAGTTCTAAACGGCATCTTCGTCTGTTTTCCAACAGCTCGCAGCTGAGAAATGCGCTGGCGTATATGGTGATCGCGTCGCTTGCGCTGGTGTTTCTGAATATCTATTCGGCGAGCAACACGCGCGAGCTGATGTTTCAGGCCAAATACGCCTCGATGCAGGACAAAATTCAGGTCGTTGCGTCGTCGTTTGAAACGGCGGACACACTCAGCACGGAGACGGTCGATCAGGTTATTTCTGTTCTCGGCGATATCAACGTCAGCAGGCTCCTTATCACCGACGGTGAGGCGAAGGTGCTCTACGATTCGTCCGTCCGGCAGAACGCCGTGGGGCAGTATGCGCTTCTGGAGGCGGTCGTGCAGGCGCTGGGCGGGAGCGACGTGTTCCACTGCGCGTATCACGCGGGCGCGCTGCAAAGCTTCGCAGCGGTTCCTATCATGTCGCGTGCAACGCCGATCGGCTGCGTGTACGTGATGGACTTCGACGCGGAGCAGGGCGAGATCATCGAAAACCTCGAGCGGAACATTCTGCGCGGGTCGTGGATCTTGCTCGGCGGCATTGTCGCATGCTCGGCGATTTTCTCTGTCGTCAGCTCCAAGCGCATGCGCAAGATCCTCATGTCCATGCGCCTTGTCCGCGAGGGCGAATACAGCCACAAAATCCAGATGCGCGGCGACGACGAATATACAACGCTCGCCACCGAGTTCAATAAGCTCACCGACCGCTTGCAGGAGTCCGAGGCGACGCAGCGGCAGTTTGTATCCGATGCGTCGCACGAGCTCAAAACGCCGCTGGCCTCCATCAAGCTGCTGTCCGATTCCATTTTGCAGAACGATATGGACGCGGACACGATGCGGGAGTTTGTCAGCGACATCGGAAACGAGTCAGACCGCCTGACCCGCATGACGCAGAAGCTCCTGACGCTCAGCAAGGCCGACGCGCAGACGACTTGCGAGCATGAGGTGGTCGATCTGGGCGAAACGGTGCGCCGGGTGTTCCGGATGCTCGTGCCGCTGGCCGACCGGACGGAGATCAAGCTGACGGCGAACCTGGACAGGGGCTGCTATGTGCTCTCGATGGAGGACGACGCGTATCAGATCATTTTTAACCTCGTTGAAAACGGCATCAAGTATAACCACGCCGGAGGAAGCGTCCATGTGACGGCCCGCCACACGCAGGACGAGGCGGAGCTTCTGGTGGAGGATACGGGCATGGGCATTCCGCAAGACGCCATCGAGCACATTTTTGAGCGCTTTTACCGCGTGGATAAAGCGCGCTCGCGGCAGGCGGGCGGCTCGGGGCTTGGACTTTCGATCGTCCATGAGCTGGTAGAGCGGAATTTCGGAACGATCGAGGTTTCCTCCAAGGAGGGGGAAGGGACGAAATTTACCGTTCGCATGCCGTATTTTGAGCTGGAGGAGGATGACGGCGATGCGTAGGATATTGGCGATCCTTCTTCTGCTTGCGCTTCTTTGCGGATGCACGGGGCAGGGGATCCCGGCAGGGGAGAACCAGCTTACGTTCTATTACCGGCGCGCCGACGGCACGAACGATGAAAGCTTTGCAAGTGAAACAGGCGCGCTCACGGAAAAGCGGGTGACGTTCGGGGGCGATGTCAGCGTGGAGGAAGTTCTGGAAGCGTACCTTCAGCCGCCGGAGGACGAGGGGCTTGTTTCCCTGTTTCCGGACGGAACAGCCTGCACGGGGACGAAGCTCCAGAAGGGCGTTTTGACGCTGGAAATGAACGAGACATACGCGTCGCTGACCGGCTATGCGCGGACGCTTGCCGCGGCGGGGCTGACGATGACGCTCACGCAGCTGGACAGCGTGGACGCGGTGCAGATCCGCACGCCCTCCGGCGCGCTGCTCGGAAGAGCTTCCATGCGCTGGACGCGGGATTCATTTTTGCTGCAGGACACGTCGTGGCTCTATCCCGAGCGGACGGTGCAGCTGTATTTTGCCGGGGCAAACGGCAAGCTGCAAGCTGAAAAGCGCGCAATTTCCTATGAAAGCCCGGAGAATTTGCTGGAAAATACATTACAGGCGCTCCTTAGCGGGCCGGAGAGCGACCAGCTGCAATCGCCGGTACCTGCCGGGACGAAGCTTCTGGACGTGCGTGTGACGGGAACGCTGTGTACGGCTGTGCTGTCCGAAGAATTTTCCGCCTGCGATACCGGGCGCGAGGCGGCCTCGCTTGCGGTGCGCAGCGTGGTCGCGACGCTCTGCGCGCTGAGCGAAATTGAGCAGGTGCAGCTGCAATTGCAGAGCGGGGAGGATCTCGTCTATTGCTCCATCGCCCAGCCGCTGAAGCCGGAGTGGTCGTGGTACAATTAAACAAAAAGCTTCGCAGGGGCGGGATGTAAGTCTCATCTGAGCCACGCGGGCGCGAATACCATCATAGAAAGAAACACCGAAGCTGTGAGCAGCAGGACCTCCATTCGCGAGAGGCTATGTGCTTACAGCTTCGTTTTTTGCGCTGCGTTCTTCCACTTCCGAATCGCGCGGTAAAGGAAAAAGCCGAGGCACGCGCCCGCCGTGTTTGTCATCAGATCGTTCACGTCCGTGATCTCGAGGCCGAACATCTGCGTCAGCTCAATGGCAAGCGACAGCGCAAACGCACAGAGCGCAATTTGCCGGATTCCATCAAACTCGGCGTACAAAATCGGCAGGAACACGCCCAGCGGCAAAAACAGCAGCACATTCAGCGTCGTATCCACCGGCCCCTTGATCATGTCCACGAACGGGACCAAAGCCAGCCGCGGGAAAAATCCAAACGGCCGTCTGATCCCTGTCACGGCCAGAACGCCGGACAGATAAAACAGAAACACCAGTGAAAGTCCCATGTGCTGCGCCGTGCGCCCGCGTTTCCGGAAGCACAGCGCCGCGAACCAGAAAATTGCCGCTGGCAGCGCGAACAAAAAGCCCCTTGCCGCGCGGTCAAGCAAGTCTAACATCAGTTCCAGCATGCCTGCCTCCCGCGCTCAAAATTCCGCCTTCTGAAACAGCTGCCGCTTCACCGCCGGAATCGCCGGTTTCCCGTGCTCGATCTCGCACCAGACCCTTGTGCGGAACAGAAGCGACACGAGATTTAACGGAAGCCACGAGGCCATGAACAGCGGGAAGAGCAAAATGGCGCGCCAATTGTATCGCCCGCCTTGAATTTTGCTGAGTAAGCACGCAAACATCGTCATCGCGAAAAATCCGCCCGCGAGCCCCAGCGGCAAAAGTGCAATCGTCTGCGCCGCGTTCGGCTGCACCAGCACCAGCGCGCACCCAAGGAAAAAGCTTGCCGCCTGACAAAACGGCTGCGTCAGCATCGCGAGCATGTCTAACGCGCGCAATCCGCCTTCGTCAAACACACCGCACGCCAAGCTGCCAAGCTGCGCCTGCGCAACGTCCATCACGCCGCTCGACCATCTGCGCCGCTGCCGCAGAGAAACCAGCACCGACGTCGGCGCTTCATCGTATGTAACCGCCTCCGGCACGAACCAAACGCGCGTACCCGTCTCGGCCAAATAGGCCGCAAACTCCGCGTCCTCCGCAATCGTCACGCTGTTCCACCCATGGGACTTCTCCAGCACCGACCTGTGCACGGCAAAGCCCGTTCCGACAAGCTTCGATGACAGGCCGCAGTTCATACGTGCCCGGCTGAAAAAGAAATCGAAGCATGTAAAATACAGCCCGTAGCAGGCGCAAAGTGGGCTGTCTTCCGGATTTTTGACGCGCATCGCGCCCTTTGCGGCCTTCGCGCCTGCGCAGAATGCATCGTTCATGCGGGAAAGAAACGCCGGATCCACGAAATTATCCGCGTCGAAGACACAGAACGCGTCATAGTCCTTCTTCAAAAGCGTCTCGAACACCTCGTGCAGCGCGTCGCCCTTGCAGCGGATCTCGCCCTCCGGCCTTAAAACCTGCGCCCCCGCGCGGATGGCAGCCAGCGCTGTGTGGTCGGTGCAGTTGTTCGGCATGACGTAGATATCAAAGAGCGCTTTTGGATAGGTTTGCCTGAGAAGACTCTCAATAAGCCCGCCGATGACCCGCTCCTCGTTGCGCGCGGCGATCACGCAGGCAAAACGCATGTTAGGGTTTGCCCGCGGAATCGGCTTCGGTTTTTTGAGCGCAAACAGCGCCACGACCAGAAAATAGAGGCTTGCCAGCTTCAAAAGAAGCATCGCCCCGGAAATTGCGTTCTGCATTGCTCTTCCCCCCGTTTTTCTTGTTTTTCTACAGTATACCAGTGTACGCGGGAGAAGATTTAAACCGGGCTTTAAGATGAACCTCCGGAATGTTTAAGATTTGTTTAACGCATTCTAAACGGATAAAAAAGAACCGGGCAGTCTCCTGCCCGGTTCAAAGTCTGTCCGATTATAAAAACTCCAGCAGCATCAAGAGTGCCTCGTGTGCGGCCTGCGCGCGGATTTCCGAGCGGCCGCCCGTGAGATGGAGCTCGCGGCAATACGAAAAGCCCTCCATGTCGAGTGCGATGTACACAAGGCCGACGGGCCGCCCTGTTCCGTCTCCGTCCGGACCGGCGAGCCCGGTTGTGGATACGCCCACATCGGCTTTCACTGCTTCTCGCGCGCCCTTTGCCATCTCATGCGCCGTCTCGCGGGAAACGGCGGTGCAGATGTCAAGCGTTTCCTGCTCGACCCCAAGAAGCCGGTGCTTGACCTCGTTGACATACGAGATCACGCCGCCCTTATACGCGTTCGACGCGCCGGGAACGTCTGTCAGGAGCTTTCCGAGCAGCCCGCCCGTGCACGATTCCGCCGTCGCGAGCGTCCGCCCTTCATCCGTCAATTTCGAGAGCACCTCGCGCGCCAAATCCTCAGTCTTCATAGTACCGGATCGCCACCTTCTCCGTGTTCGCCAGTGCGTCGGCAACCAGCGCGTCCACATCGAGCTTCGCTTCCTCGGCTTCGACGAGCGCCAGCACCGGCTTTGTCTTCGGGTGCTTGGGGGTGAAGACCGTGCAGCAGTCCTCATAGGGAAGAATGGACGTTTCGAGCGTGCCAATCTTTCTTGCGCGCGTGACGATTTCTTCTTTATCCATGCCGATGAGTGGATGGAACATCGGGATATCGACAACCGCGCCCGTGACTGCCATCGCGTCCATCGTCTGGCTCGCAACCTGGCCGAGGTTTTCGCCCGTCACGAGGCATTTTGCACCATGATCCTTCGCAATCGCCTGCGCGATGCGCATCATAAACCGGCGCATGATGATCGTAAAATACTCCTCGCGGCAATTGTTGCGGATGGCCTCCTGTACCTTTGTAAAGCCAACCACATCGACCGTCATCCGCCCGCAGTAGCGGGTCATGAGGCGCGCAAGCTCCAGCACCTTTTCCTTCGCACGCTCGGAGGTGTAGGGGTAAGAGAAGAAATGAATGCACTCAATTTCTACGCCGCGCTTGGCGATCATGTAGCCAGCGACCGGAGAGTCGATGCCGCCAGAGAGGAGCACTGCCGCGCGTCCGCCTGTGCCGGTAGGAAGGCCGCCCGCGCCGGGAACAGAGGGACCGTGGACATAGGCCGCCGTCTCGCGGACCTCAATGTTCACAACGTAGGAGGGATTATGGACATCGACCGCGACGTTCGGGAATTCCTCCGCGATCCGGCCGCCGATTTCCTGGGAGATCTGGATGGAGTTGAGGGGGAAGCGCTTATCGGAGCGCTTGGACTCGACCTTGAAGCTCTTCTGCATGGAAAGCTCGTCTCCGAGGTACTCTACGACAGTTTTGAAAATCGCGTCCAGGTCCTTTTCACAGGCGCGGCAGCGGCACATCGACGCGATACCGAAAATCGCGCCGCAGGCTTCCCACGCGCCGTCTAAATCGCAGTCGTCGTTCAGAGGCTCAACATAAAGGGTCGACTGCGTGATGGTGACCTTAAACTGGCCAAATTTCGACATACGCCTGCGGGTGTTGGTTTTGAGCTTGTCTTCAAAGACGCGGCGGTTCTGTCCCTTGAGGACGATTTCGCCAAGCTTCAGCAAAAAAAGTTCTTTCATAAGCGGTATCCTATCTTTATTATAAAGTATTTTCTCAATTCTGATCATCCGGCCCGAACTTGAACGAGCGGTACTGGATGGCCTCGGCAATGTGCTGGGGCTGAATGTCCGCGCTGCCGTCCAGGTCGGCAATCGTCCGGGCAACCTTGCGCACGCGGTCGTAGCTTCTCGCGCTCATCCGCAAGCGCTCAAACGCCGTTTTCATGAGCTCGGTGCACGTTTCATCGAGCGTGCAGTTCTTCCGGAGCTCTTCGGGCTGCATCAGCGCGTTGCAGCGGATTTCCGTTCCGGCGAAGCGGCGGTTCTGAATTTCCCGCGCCGCGTCGACGCGCTTTTTGATCTCGCTTGAAGGCTCCGCCGTATCATTCCGGCTGAGCGCCTCAAACTTTACCGCGGGAACCTCTACAATTATATCAACCCTGTCAAGCAGCGGCCCGGAGACCTTGCCGAGATATTTGTCGATATCCGTCTGCCGGCATTTGCACCGGCCGCTCGGGTCCCCGTACCAGCCGCACTTGCACGGGTTCATCGCGCACACGAGCATGAACTGGCTGGGGTACCGCACCGAGCCCTGCACGCGCGAGATGGTCACAACGCCGTCCTCTAACGGCTGGCGCAGGACCTCTAAGGTATCGCGGTGAAATTCCGGCAGCTCATCGAGAAACAGAACGCCCCGGTGCGCCATCGAAATTTCGCCCGGCCGGAGCGTCTGCCCGCCGCCGGAGAGAGCGCTTGCCGAAATCGTGTGGTGCGGGCTTCGGAACGGCCTTGTCTGGATCAGCGGGTTCTTCGCGTCCAGCATGCCGAGGACCGAATAGACCTTCGTGACCTCAATGGCCTCTTCCTCCGTCATGTCGGGGAGAATCGACGGAATTCTTTTGGCGAGCATGCTCTTGCCCGAGCCCGGAGGGCCAACCATCAGCACATTGTGTCCGCCCGCCGCCGCAATCTCGAGCGCCCGCTTCACATTTTCCTGCCCCTTCACATCGCGAAAATCCGGGAGCGCCGCCGAACTTGTCTCCGGGACCCAAGGCCTTTCGGGCGTGATCGGAGCCGCGCCCTTAAGGTGCGCAATGAGCGCCGGGACGCTCTCCACGCCGTAAACCGTGAGCCCGCCCGCAAGCGTCGCCTCTGCCGCGTTTTCCTTCGGAACATAAAGCGCCTCCACGCCGAGCCTTTTTGCCGCCAGCGCCATCGGAAGCACGCCTGTCACCGGCCGGAGCTTTCCCTCGAGACTGAGCTCGCCTAAAAACGCACAGGCCGTCTTCGGAAGCTTTACAAGGCCAGAGGCCTCCAGAATGCCAAGGAGCATCGGCAGATCATAGAGCGTGCCTGTCTTTTTTGTACCCGCCGGGGCAAGGTTCAGCGTGATCCGGCTGACCGGAAATTTGTACCCGCAGTTTTTGATGGCCGCGCGCACGCGCTCTCTTGCCTCCTTGACCGCAGTATCCGGCAGACCCACCACGTCAAAACCGGGCAGTCCGTTTGTGATATAGCATTCTACGGAAATTTCATACCCGTCGAGCCCGCGCAGACCCATCGAGCGAACATGACCCATCATAGCTTCCCGCGCTCCTCTCGTGTTTTTTCTTATCATACCGCATTTTCCTGTAAAAACCAACCTCTAAAAACAGCTATTTTAAAAATGATATGCAAAATATCCAAATTTGCATCTGCTTGTGAAACTTCTACAGAAAAATGAGAATTCCGGTTTACATTGACAGTGATTTGTGCTATAGTTAACTTGTATCCTTATGTAATTACTTTTAGGAGGTAATTGAATTGGCTCGTAAATTTAAAACCATGGACGGCAACAATGCTGCGGCTCATGTATCCTATGCGTTTACAGAAGTCGCGGGCATTTACCCCATCACGCCGTCGTCCCCCATGGCAGACCTGGTTGACCAGTGGTCTGCTACCGGGCTCAAGAACATCTTCGGCTCCACCGTCAAGGTCGTCGAGATGCAGTCTGAGGCCGGCGCATCCGGCACAGTGCATGGCTCCCTCGGCGCCGGCGCTCTGACCACCACCTACACGGCGTCTCAGGGTCTTCTGCTGATGATCCCGAACATGTACAAGATCGCCGCCGAGCAGCTGCCCTGCGTGTTCCACGTTTCGGCACGTACCATCTCGACGCACGCTCTGAACATCTTCGGCGACCACTCCGACGTGATGGCCTGCCGTCAGACCGGCTTTGCCATGCTGTGCGAGACGAACCCGCAGGAAGTCATGGATCTGGCGCCCGTCGCGCATCTGGCCGCGATCGAAGGAAAGGTTCCGTTCCTGAACTTCTTCGACGGCTTCCGTACCTCCCACGAGATCCAGAAGGTCGCTGTCTGGGACTATGCCGACCTCAAGGAAATGTGCAACATGGAGGCTGTTGCGGCCTTCCGTCAGCACGCGCTGAACCCCGAGCATCCGGCCATGCGCGGCTCTCACGAAAACGGCGATATCTTCTTCCAGCATCGTGAGGCCTGCAACAAGTTCTACAACGAGCTGCCCGCAGTCGTTGAGAAGTACATGGGCAAGGTCAACGAAAAGCTCGGCACCAACTATCAGCTCTTCAACTACTATGGCGCGCCCGATGCTGACCGCATCATCATCGCCATGGGCTCCATCTGCGACGTGGCAGAGGAAGTCATCGACTACATGAACGCTCACGGCGAGAAGGTCGGTATCGTCAAGGTTCGCCTGTATCGTCCGTTCTGTTCCGACAAGCTGGTCGCGGCCATCCCGGCAACCGCCAAGAAGATCGCCGTTCTCGACCGCACCAAGGAGCCCGGCTCCCTCGGCGAGCCCCTCTACATGGACGTTGTCACCGCGCTTGCCAACGCCGGCGTGCAGGCTACCGTCATCGGCGGCCGCTACGGTCTCGGCTCCAAGGATACGCCCCCCGCATCCGTCTTCGCTGTTTACAATGAGCTCAAGAAGGATCAGCCCAAGCACGAGTTCACCATCGGCATCGTCGACGATGTCACGAACCTCTCCCTCGAGGAAGACCGCAACTGCCCGAACACCGCAGCAGAAGGCACCATCGAGTGCAAGTTCTGGGGTCTCGGCGGCGACGGCACCGTCGGCGCAAACAAGAACTCCATCAAGATCATCGGC
>CALCJW010000229.1:0-13940 GCA_937967235.1 uncultured Clostridia bacterium | reverse complement strand
TCGGCTGCGGTCAAATAGGACTTGATCTGCTCTGGCGGCAGGATCTTCATTTCGTACTTTGGGATTTTCGGCGGGACGCAGTCGTCTGCCGGATTACGCACGATCAGCCGTTCTTTGACTGCCCGGTCGAGCGCGTTGTGCAGCATCGTGTGGATGCCGCGAATCGTCGAGTCGCTGAGACCAGGTTGCTTGTTCTTCTGCGCTTCGCGGAGCCGCCCGTGTTCCTGTAGGTCTTTGTAGAGCCATTGCAGATCGCGCCCAGTCAGCTTTTTCAGCGGAATATCCCCGATGCGCGGGACAATGTGTAACTCGATTCCACGCCGGTAATACTCGGCAGTTGAGAATCGCAGATGTGGCTTCGCATAGAGTTCATACCACGTTTGCAGCCATGTGCCGAGCGTATATTCGTCCAACCGACGAGTGTCAAGCGTTTCCACTTCGGTGATCGCTCTGGCGAGCTTCTCTTTCACTTCTGCCTGTGTCTTGCCGAGAACGCTCTTGATGATTCGCTTGCCTGTCTTTTCATCATATCCGGCAGTGTAGCGCCCTTCCCAGCGCCCGTCCTTTCGTTTTCGGATGTTGCCTTCCCCGTTCGCTCGTTTCTTTGCCATGTTTGTGCCTCCTTCGTTTGGTAGCACAAACAACTACCACAGAACAGGCACAAAGTCTACTGATTTTTTCGGAAGATCGGAATATTTTTTAGCCAGATTTGTACACGGCAGAAAACCCTATTCTTTGTTTACTGCGGCGCAGTTTTTACGCCATTTCAGATATCGAAATACAATTTTTAAGAAAACTTAGGACGGTTAAAACGGTGCTTTTTCTTGCAGCAAAGAGAGCCGGTAAACGCGTTCGCCGGTCTTTTCATAATGCAGATCCAGCTGCTTGCAGGCTCCCTGTAAATCATTCTTTCGGACCGCTTCCAACAGAAGTCTGTGCGATCCCAGGGCTGCTCCGCCTCTGGCCAGCGTTTCAGAGTCGCTGATCTGATTGCCGAATCGGTTGGCGTTTTGCACGGAAAGGAACATCGCACCGTTGAGCGGGCTTAAAAGCTCCCACATCTTGGTCAGCCTGTCGATCTGTGCAGACTGGACAATTTGCTGATGAAATTTTTCATCAGCGCGGACCGCCTGCATCAAATTCCCTGCTTCATCTGCAATTCGAAATTCTTCAATGCTTGTCTCCATGATGAGAAGACCGTAGTCGCTGACATGGCAGTTGCTCTTCTGGATCGCCAGCTTTTCAAGGCTGCCTCTCAGAAAAAACACCTCATACGCATCTTCCGGCGAGAGCAGCGCGACCGAGCAACCTTTGTTGGGCTGATAATCCACCATCCCCTCCATGGCAAGCTGCTTGAGCGCGTCACGGACCGGTCCGCGGCTGGTTCCGAACTGCTGCGCGATCTCTGCTTCCACCAGCTTTTCCTGCGGTACAAGCGTTCCGTTGATGATCTGTTCACGCAGCGCCTCCAAAATCATCTCCGATGTGGTTGCTTTTGCAGTTTTACGTTGTTCTTGCATACTCACCTTCCAAAATTTTCAGAATAAGCGGCAAACGCTTCTGCAACACGCTGCATATCCGAAGGCTGATAGCGCTGATCACAGGGAACGGAAACAATATGATCATAAATGTACGTAACCGACGGATGCCCCTCCGGATGTACCATAGGACCGACCGGCCAGTAGACGGTAGAGCGGATCTGACGCTCTGCCAAAAATGCCTGGAACTCGTCCCGGCGCTCAGCATACAGGCAGAAATGGCTCGGAACTGCCGCGTCTGTCAGAATCGGGAACACAGGCCGAATGCCATGAAGCTCCTTGGGCAGTCCGTTTAAAATAGCGCTGAAGTTTGCTCGTCTTGCTGCGCAGATCGCATCAAAATCTGCATGCCGCAGAATATACTCCGAACGCTCATCGCCGGCAAAACTGTCGAACATCTGGCGAAGGCGCATTTCTCCCTCCCAGAATACATCCGACTCCGCTGTTTCAATGGCAGCTTCCCGCTGGCGAAGGTGCGTGGGATCCACCGGCAGAAGCGGTTTCGCAAATTTCCCGTTTCGCTTGACGGCAATACCGCCGCACGCAATGCCCATCCATTTGCGGAAGCTTCCGGCAAAATAATCGCAGAGCGGATCAATTCCGTCGGCGGAAAGCATGGAATGCGTCACATCCTCCAGAATCACAATGCCACGTTCCTTGCAGGCGCGGATGAAGGCGTGGTCATAATTGCAGAAGCCATAATAGCCGCAAAGCGACAACACGCTGATCTCATCAAGCGCCGCTGGGTCAAACACACTGCGCAGGTTTTCATCAATATCATAGAATTTCAGTTGATAGCCAGCTTTTTCATAGGAGCTAAGAACGGTTTCGCAGGTGTACATAGGAATATATGCGACCCTGCGCGTGTCTTGCAACATAATATCTTCCAAGCAGTAATACAGACCGCAGCGGCCAGACATCGTAAATGCCAAATCCCCGTCTGGCGGACAAACTCGCTCAAAATATCCGTTCTCCGCGACCTTACAAGGTTCGTAATAAAACATTCCACCTATTTTTTTCATCGTCGTGTCCTCCTGAATTTAAAAAAATGCAACATCTATAGGCAAACTACGTGTACATTGTAATACTATTATAGTGGAAGGTTAACAAAAATGAAAGTGTTTTTTCTATGTTAACTTCACAAATAAATTGTTGACAATTTTGCGCAATTTACACTATACTATGTCATAAGAAACAGGGAAATCTGTTTTGCATTGGCCTATGAAGCCAATCCCTTAGGAGGAAACAGGAGGTAAATCAATATGCACAAGTATGTCCTCAAGCGCTTACTTATGTTGATTCCGGTCATCATCGGCGTCACGTTTGTAGTGTTCTTTATCCTGAACCTTGCGCCTGGCGATCCCGCGGCCATCATTTTAGGTGACCAGGCGACGGCAGAAGCACTCGCCATGAAGCGAGAAGAGCTTGGTCTGAACGATCCGATTTTTGTCCGCTATTTCCACTATATGAGGGATCTGCTTCATGGAAGCCTCGGCGTCTCTTATAAAAACAGTATTCCGGTGTGGGATCAAGTGGTCGAGCGCCTGCCAAACACTGCAATTCTTGCTTGTGCAGGTATTCTGGTAGCGCTGCTGATTGGAATCCCGATTGGCATTATCTCGGCTAAAAAGCAGTATTCTCTGCTGGATAATGTTTCTATGGTCTTCGCGCTGATTGGCGTATCTATGCCGAACTTCTGGTCCGGTCTGCTGCTGGTTATGCTTTTTTCTCTGACGCTTGGCTGGCTTCCTTCGCAGGGTATGGCGTCCGGATTTGGACCAATGCTGAAAAGCTTGATTCTGCCTGCGCTCACACTGGGCTTTAACTCCGCCGCTATGGTTGCGCGAATGACGCGATCGTCCATGCTTGAGGTCATCCGGCAAGATTACATCTCCACGGTGCGCGCCAAAGGCGACGACGAGCGAACCATTACGTTCCAGCATATGCTGAAAAACGCGTTGATTCCGATCATCACGGCAGTCGGTCTTCAATTCGGCAACCTGCTCGGCGGTGCGATGCTCGCTGAAACGGTATTCTCCTGGCCCGGTCTTGGACGTCTGATGGTAGAATCCATTAAATCAAAAGATATTCCGATGGTGCTTGGATGTGTTATTTTCCTTGCGACGATGTTCACTTTGGTGAATCTGCTGGTCGATATCATCTACGCCTTTGTCGACCCGCGAATCAAATCGCTTTACAAAAAGGGACGGTGAGCCATATGCACGAAAAGAACAAATTGGAAAACAGCCTGGCAACAGACGAGAAAAAGCAGAGATCGCTGTGGCAGGAGGCCTGGCGGCGCTTCCGTAAAAACCGGATGGCGATGATTGGTCTCGCGTTCATCACGTTCCTTGTCGTCGTGTCCATTACGACGCTGGTGATTGATCTGACCACACACAATGCGGTCTATAACGAATACGTTGTCAAACAGGATCTGTTCAACCGTCTGAAAGGTCCAAGTGCGCAGCACATTTTCGGTCAGGATGAATTTGGCCGCGATATGCTGCTGCGTATGCTCTGGGGCGCGCGGTATTCCCTGTTTACCGGCGGCATTGCCATTTTGCTGGCGCTGTGCGCAGGCGGTGTTCTCGGCGCACTTTCCGGCTATTACGGAGGCCGGACGGATACGATTATCATGCGCGTAATGGACATTCTGCTGGCAATCCCCTCGATGCTTCTTGCAACGGCAATTGTCGCCGCGCTCGGCACAAGTCTCTGGAACGTTATGATCGCCATTGCAATTGCGTATATCCCGACGTTTGCCCGTACCGTCCGTGCGGCGGTCCTGACCGTCAAGGACCAGGACTTTATTGAAGCGGCGCGTTCCATTGGCTGCAACAATACCTCAATTATTTTCCAGTATATTATTCCCAACTCGCTCGCGCCGATCATCGTGCAGGCAACGCTTGGTCTCGCTGGCGCAATCCTGTCCATTGCCGGCCTGTCGTTCCTTGGTCTCGGCATTCAGCCGCCGACGCCAGAATGGGGTGCCATGCTCTCCAACGCGCGTACCTACATCCGTGATGCATGGCACGTGACCGTAATTCCAGGGCTTGGCATTATGCTGACAATCCTCTCGCTGAACCTTATGGGCGACGGTCTTCGCGACGCGATGGATCCGAAGCTCAAGACCTGATGAACGCTGCACTATAAAGGAGGGATGCGCAGTATGTCAGATACTCTGTTGGATATTAAGAATTTAAACATCGTCTATTCTACCTCAGACGGTGTGGTTTACGCGCTGAACGATGCGAATCTGCAAATCAAGCGCGGCGAAGCGCTTGGTCTTGTCGGCGAGACAGGCGCAGGCAAAACAACGCTCGCACGCGGTATCATGCGCCTGATTCCCAACCCGCCCGGAAAAATTCTCTCCGGCGAAATTCTCTACGAGGGCAAGGATCTTCTGAAGCTTTCGGAAAAAGAAATGCGCCAGATGCGCGGTCGCCAGATCTCGATGATCTTCCAGGATCCTATGACATCGCTGAACCCGGTTATGACCGTCGGCGAGCAGATCCTCGAGGTCATCCGCAACCACCATCCGGAGCTCTCCAGGCAGGAAGCCAAAAAACAGGCGGGCGATATGTTGGAAATGGTTGGCATCACGGCTGGCCGCTATGACGACTATCCGCACCAGTTCTCTGGCGGTATGAAGCAGCGCGTCATCATTGCCATCGCGCTTGCATGTAATCCGCAACTTCTGATTGCGGACGAGCCGACCACCGCCCTGGACGTTACCATTCAGGCGCAGGTTCTGGAAATGATCCGGGATCTCAAGAAGAAGAACAATACCTCTATGCTGCTCATCACGCACGATCTTGGCGTTGTTGCGCAGAATTGCGACAGTGTCGCGATCATCTATGCCGGTGAGATCGTGGAGTACGGCACGCTATGTCAGGTCTATGAAAACGCCATGCATCCTTATACTGAAGGCCTGTTCGGCTCGATCCCGAATCTGGAAACGAACAGCCGTCGCTTGGCCGCCATCGACGGCATGATGCCGGACCCGACTGCGCTGCCGGAGGGCTGTAAATTTGCTGACCGCTGTAAGTATGCCACCGAGCATTGCCGCGTGTCGTCGCCGGAACTTGCGGAGCTGGAAGACGGCCATAAGGTGCGCTGCTTCCGGTACACGACCTGAAAGAGGTGAGAAGATATGGCAGAACAGAATCGTGAAATTCTGAAAGTAGAACACCTGAAAAAATACTTCCCCGTTCCAAACGGCATGCTCCACGCGGTAGATGATATTAGCTTTACCATTGAACAAGGTAAAACGCTCGGCGTTGTCGGTGAATCCGGCTGCGGCAAGTCTACAATGGGCCGTGCCATTCTCCGTCTGCATGAACCGACCAGCGGCAAAGTCTATTTTGATCAGAAGGATATTCTTTCGTTCAACGATAAGCAGATGAAAGATATGCGTCGTGATATGCAGATTATCTTCCAGGATCCGTTTGCATCGCTCAACCCGCGCATGACGGTTAGCGAAGCGATCGCTGCGCCCCTGCTTGTTCAGAAAATCTATGACCGTAAGGACAAGGATGGCATCCAGAAACGCGTACGCGAGATTATGAATATGGTTGGTCTGGCAAGCAGACTCATCAATACCTATCCACATGAACTTGACGGCGGTCGACGCCAGCGCATCGGCATTGCGCGGGCATTGGCACTGGAGCCAAAGTTTATCGTCTGTGATGAACCGGTTTCCGCACTGGACGTCTCTATTCAGGCACAGATTTTGAACCTGATGCAGGATCTGCAGGACAATCTCGGACTGACCTATCTGTTCATTACGCACGACCTCTCCGTTGTCAAGTATATTTCCAACGATATTCTGGTCATGTATCTGGGCCAGATGGTAGAAAAAGCACCGTCCGACAAGCTGTTTAAAAAGCCGATGCACCCGTATACGCAGGCTCTGCTTTCGGCCATTCCGATTCCAAATCCGAAGGTTCCTATGAACCGGATCACCATGAAAGGCGAGCTCACCTCTCCCATCAATCCCGAAAAGGGATGCCGCTTTGCAAAACGCTGCCCCTACGCGACAGATGCATGCCGCCAGCAGGACATGGTCCTGACAGAAGAAGAGCCCGGTCATTTCGTGACCTGCCTTCGTGTGCAGAGAGGTGAGATTTAAGTTATTTTGTTCATCGTCATTGCGCCGCTTTGCCGATCGCAGTGATTTTGAAAAATGTTTCGTTTATACGGAAAATCAAAAACAGGAGGAAAATGTATGAAAAAGAGCTTTGTCCGCGTTATGACCCTGGTATTGGCGCTGGTTATGCTGCTGTCCCTCGTGGCCTGTGGCGGCAAGCAGTCCACTGCTGCAACCGAAACCGACGCGTCGGCAGAAAACGACGGCAGCACGGAAGCGACTGCCACCGCTTACAAAGACACACTGATCTGGGCGCAGGGCGCTGATGTCACCTCTCTTGACCCCCATCAGGGCAAAGAAACACCGGCAGTTGAGGTCACCTGTCAGATTTTCGACACCTTGGTGACAGTTGACTCTGAAACCAATGAGATCGTTCCGCAGATCGCCGAAAGTTGGGAGCAGACGGATGCACAGACCTATGTGTTCAAGATTCGTCAGGGCATCAAGTTCCATGACGGCAGTGATCTGACGGCAGAAGACGTCAAGTTCTCTCTGGATCGTGCTCGCAACTCCGCAGCTGTCTCCTATATCGTCAACTTTATTGAGGATGTTACTGTCGACGATGAATACACTGTTACAGTGAAGACGAATGCTCCTTACTCACCGACCCTCCGCAACCTTGCAATTCCCTTTGCGGCGATCGTTCCCAAAGCTGTTGTTGAAGCAAATGAGGACGCCTTCATTCTGAACCCCGTTGGTTCCGGTCCGTATTGCTTTGTCGAATGGAAACAGGGCGATCATGTCACACTCAAGGCATTTGATGACTATTACGCCGGTAAGGCCGCAACGGAAAACCTGATTATGAAGGTCATCCCTGAAACGTCTCAGCGTTCTATCGCTCTGGAAACCGGCGAAATCGATCTGGCCTATGATCTGGCGGTCAATGACATCCCCAAAATCAATGACAATGATAAGCTGATGGTTTATGAAATTCCGTCTCTCACCTGCTGGTATGTTTCCATGAATATGAACAAAGAACCGTTCAATAACCCGCTCGTTCGTGAGGCTCTGGTCATGGCAATCGACCGCCAGACCATCATCGACACTATCAACGCAGGCAGTGGCCAGCCCGCCGACGCGATCATCGCTCCGGCAGTTTTCGGCTACTACTCTACCGGAGTTCCAGAGTACAACCCTGAAAAGGCGAAGGAACTGCTTTCCGAGGCCGGTTATCCCGATGGTTTCTCCACTACGCTCTGGGTCAATGACAATCAGTCCCGTATTGAGATGTGCCAAGCAATTCAGGCTATGCTGCTCGACATCGGTGTGCAGTGCAGCGTAGAAGTTCTCGAGTTCGGTAGCTACATTTCCAGAACTACCGCAGGTGAACATGATATGGCGTATTTCGGATGGACGACTTCCAGCGGAGACGCAGACTACACCTACTACTCCCTTGAGCATTCGACGCAGCAGGGTGCTGCTGGCAACCGCAGTTTCATCGCGGATCCGGATCTTGACGCTCTGATTGAAGAAGCTCGTTCCAACACAGACGAGTCCACACGTAAAGATCTGTACAAAGACATCGCCATTATGCTGGCTGAGATCAACAACAATATCCCCGTGTTCTACAGCGCCATCAACGTTGGCGCCAACAAGAAAGTGGAAGGCTTTGTAATGGATTCCAACGGCTACCATAATCTGAATCAGGTTAAGGTTGCCCAGTAATTGACGGGTGGCGGGCTATCCGACCTCCGGATAGCTCGCTTTTCTGCTCAAAATTGTGTATAAAAAGGAAGTAAAAAATATGAGACTTGCAAATCTGACCTGGCCGAAGGCACAGGAATACTTTGAGAAGAACGATATGGTGCTCATCTCCATCGGCAGCATTGAGTGCCATGGTCGTCACATGCCGCTTGGAACCGATACCCTGATTCCGGATTTTCTGCTGGAAAAGATCGAGCAGAAGAGCGACGTTCTGATTGCTCCGACCATCCCCTACGGCGCCTGCCAGAGTCTGGCCCCGTACCCCGGAACGATTGACATTGACAACGAGGTTCTCTATCAGTTCTGCCGTCAGATTTTCCTGAGCCTGTACCGTCACGGCGCAAGAAAATTTGTCTTCCTCAATGGTCACGGTGGCAATATGAAGATGATTGAGCGCTTGGGACTGGAATTTGAGGATAAGGGCTGCCTGGTTGCGATGCTCAACTGGTGGCTGATGGCGTGGGATATGAACCCCGCATGGAAGGGCGGCCACGGCGGCGGCGAAGAAACGGCTGCAATCCTTGGCATCGATCCGTCTCTGGTCGACAAGAGCGAAATCGGCGGCGAACTGCAGTTCAAGCACCTGACGGAAAACCTGAAGACGACCGGCTTCCGCTCCGTCGAGTATAAGGGCGTTTCGGTTGAGATTCTCCGCAACACCCCGCACGTCACCGACAGCGGCTGGATTGGGCCCGATCATCCCAGCACCGCTACGGAAGAATGGGGAAAGGAAATGCTTGAGACCACGGCGAACTACATCGTTGACTTTATGGAAGAATTCAAGAAAGTCAAGCTTTCGTAAAGAGGTATTACAATGGATAAAAAAACGACGCTGGAAATGATTGCAGCAATCTCGGACGCAAATGGTACATCCGGCTTCGAAGATGAAGTAGTGGCAGCGATCCGACCCTATGCAGAAGGACTTGGCGAGATCACAGAAGATCATATGCGCAATCTCTATATTCGTCGAAAAGAAAACAACGGTAAGCGTCCTGTTGTTCAGCTTGACGCCCATAGCGACGAGGTCGGATTCATGGTACAGGCCATCTGCCCGAACGGAACACTCCGTATTATTCAGATCGGTGGTTGGGTCAACAACAACATTCCGGCACATAAGGTCTGGGTTCGTAACAAATTTGGAGAATATATCCCGGGTCTTACCGCTAGCAAGCCGCCTCATTTTATGACCGAGCAGGAGCGTAAGGCTCCACTGGAGATGAAAGATATTACGGTAGATGTTGGTGCGGTTTCCAGAGAAGAAGCTATTGAAAAATTCGGCGTGAGAATCGGAGAGCCTGTTGTTCCTGATGTCACCTTCTCGTACTCAGAAACAACGGATCTGATGGTCGGTAAGAGTTTTGACTGCCGTCTGGGCTGCGCGGCCATTCTAAAGACGATGCATACGTTGGCGGGTCAGGAACTGAATGTTGATATCGTCGGTGCCTGTGCTGCGCAGGAAGAAGTTGGTGTGCGCGGCGCAACCGTGACATCACAGGTTATCAAACCGGATGTTGCAATCGTCTTTGAAGGCTGCCCGGCGGATGATACTTGTGTTGAACCGTATATGGTCCAGACTGCTATTAAGCATGGTCCGATGCTGCGTCACATTGATGCCAGAATGATAACAAATCCACGCTACCAAAGATACGCGCTTGGCTTGGCGGAAGAACTCGGCATACCGGTGCAGGATGCCGTTCGGAGTGCTGGCTCGACAAATGGCGCTGCAATCCATCTGACCGAGAAAGCCGTACCCGTGATCGTGATTGGTGTTCCGGTTCGCTATGCTCATACGCATTATGGAATTTCGGCCTATGCGGATTTTGACAACGCAGTAAAACTAGCGTGCGAGATCCTCAAAAGGCTTGATGAAAAGCTGATTATGAGCTTTTAATAAAAGATTATCGTAGTGCTGCTAGACAGAAACTGCACCGTTTAAGAGTCCAAATTATTCGTGACAATATGCGGGGCACTCTATAGATAAAATAAAAGCAGCTTGCAGATTTTGGATTTGCAAGCTGCTTTTTCTGCAAGGTTAGGGCGGGCTTCGGTTGGCACAGGATCTACAGAAATGAAATCGGGACATTCATATTGCGTGTGTTTGTCTAAAAGTGAAATTGACTTGGTTTGTAAGTGCTACGGTAGAATGAGCATCTTGACTCATCAGAGAAAAAGTCGCCGTGATTTCGTACTTAAAAAATTGGAATCATTTTTGGGCGAATAAGAAAAAGGAGATGCGTGAATATGACGTATTATGGAGCGGCATAGTGAGACATGCGCTGCGCAATGCAGTTCTTCCGTGTATGATGCTGATGGCGACAAATTTGAGCGGATTGATTTGCGGAAGTTTTGCTATTGAAACTATCTTTTCATGGAATGGCATTGGTAAATTCGCGGTTGAAAGTGTGAAAGCAAAGGATCTTCCGGTTGTCGAGGGGTATATTGTCACCATTGCATTGACATATATCGTCATCAATTTGATCATGGATATTCTCTATTCTTATATCAATCCAAAAATTCAGTTAGGGTGTATCTGAAAGCGCATGATGTGACCGGCAGCGAGGGATTTTTGCGTTGAGCAAGACATTTTTTCGCAGGAATACTGACGTATTTCAAGGAAAAATGATGCGGCACACCGCAAAAAGACCCGCTGTCCGGGTACGTTGGGAGTTTTCAGATACACCCTAGGCAGGAACGAGATCAGATGAGATCAGCAAATAGGCAAACGAGCAACGCGCAGAAAGTTCTGCACCGATTCTTAAAAAACATACCGGCAGTCATTGGCGGTATCATCCTGCTGGCATTTGTTCTGGTTGCTGTTTTTTCGACGTTTTTAATGCCGAACGACCCAAACGAATTGCATCCCGAGCTGCGTATGGCTGCACCAAGCCGAACATATCCATTGGGTAATGACCAACTTGGCCGATGCATTCTCTCCCGTTTGATTGCCGGAACAAGTACAACACTTGGAAACGCTATGGCTGTACTAGCAGGAATCCTGATCATTGGCGTTCCACTTGGCGTGATTGCCGGATACAAGGGCGGTATGATCGACGGAATCATCATGCGCATGGTGGATATTGTATGTACCTTCCCATCCTCCTTGGCTGGCTTGGCCGTTGTAGGAATCCTTGGCCCGGGACTGCAAAATATCATGCTGGTGCTGGTTTCTCTCTGGTGGGCACCGCTTGCTCGTATGGTGCGCGGAGAGGTCCTCCAAATCCGGGAAAAGGGCTATATTACAGCAGCAAAAGCGAACGGCCTATCCGACGCGGAAATTATTTTCCGCCATGTCATTCTAAATGTAATGTCACCGGTTGTTGCCTATGAATCAAAAGCATACAGCGAGAGTGTCCGGGCAGAGCTTTCCGACACAACGCTCCTTGCTGCGTGGAAAGATGTGTTTTCAGATACGCTTCGGCATGTGAGGATAAAATGCTGAAAACTGTGGATGTCGGAACCGGTCCGGGGTTCTTCCCGATTGTCCTTGGGCAAATGGGGTATCCTTGCATCGGCGCGGGCTTGTATGTTTCCCATCCTGTAAAATAATTATAACGTCAATAGCAAAAGCAGCATGATATAATTTATTAGAAGTCTGTACTATTTTATGCGGGGTAATGTATGAACCAAAAGAAGATTTTTCTGATTTTAAGGATTCTGACCGGTAGTTTCCTCTATGCCGTTGGATTTAATGTTTTTGTTGTTCCATTCGGCTTATTCAGCGGCGGAGCCGTCGGCGCAGCGCAGCTGATCTGTATTCCTGTGGCGCGGGCATTTAGACTGAATGCAGAGCAGTTCGTCAGCATTGTCTACATACTACTTAATATTCCGCTATTTTGGATTGCGTGGCACGACATCGGAAAACCATTTTTATATAAAACAATTCTTGGCGTTGTGTCGCTTGCGCTGTTTCTTCGTCTGATTCCGGCTGCAACAGTCTGGATTGAGGACGAACTGGTTTCCGTACTTCTTGGCGGTTTGCTTTCCGGCTTCGGCATTGGACAGATTCTGACGACTGGCGGAAGCGCTGGCGGTGTGGATATCCTTGGCGTGTGGGCGGTTAAACGCATGCGAGCGAAAAGCGTTGGCAGTATTTCTTTGGGAGTAAACGTCATTATTTATCTTTTATTACTCCTGAACTTTCGTTTTGAGACGTTCGTCTATTCTATTATCTATCTGCTTGTATTTACCTTGACACTGGATCGTACACATTACCAGAATATCAATTTAAGACTGATGATTTTCACGAAGCACTGCGGTGTGGACCGGGTCATTATGGAACGAACCGGTCGTGGCGTGACCGAATGGACAGGTATCGGAGCTTTTACAAAAGAGGAAACACATATTTTGGTCACTTGTATCAATAAATATGAATACAATGCGTTTGTAGATTTAATTCACACGATTGACGCGCAGGCATTTATTATTTCGGACGAAAACGTTCGTATCTGTGGGAATTTTGAGAAACGCCTATAATAGAAAAGATATCTGATCTGATTTCCTATGGCGGCTTTTGACTAGCGTTTACCTTTGCAGACAAATATGTGCGTTCCGAATTTACAGACTTTGTTCATAGCCCTGCGCCTGCTCATGGTCGTCCTGCTTATGTCCCATCGCCAGCCGCTTTTGCATCAGCTTTTTGCGGCGCTTGGAGTCGATGCGGATACCCATTGGATTGCTGGGCGGCGCGGCATTGTCGCGGAAGATCTGCCCCATCTGGTGAAACAGGCGGACGGTGGAATTCAGAAGATACTCGGATGGAAGCCGCACAGAATGAGAAGTTGCAGACGAAGTATTTTCATCTGCAAGCGTCGGAGTTGCCGAAGCTTCTGTAGAAGTTATCTCCATAGAAGGTTTTTCGTCCTGTGAAGATTCCTGCTCCATCTGCTGCCGCAAACGCTCCGCTTCCTGAATGATGGCGTTCTTAATGGCACGGAATTCTTTCTGCTGCGAGAGTGGATTGTGTTGTCTCGGTTTGCTTTTGTAGTAGCCCTCCAGCGTATTGCGCAGGTCATTCCAGACGGCATAATACGCAGCAACCTCAGGCAACTTTTCGAGTTCGTCCACGATAGAATCCACTTTGTCTTTCAGCGGCTTTTTGAGATAGCCATACTTCTTTTTGCCGCTGACTGTGCGTAATTCCAACGCAAGCTCCAGCAGCTTTTGTTGAATCGATTCCGGTGGATTTTCAACAGATTCTAACTTGCCAACAATTCTGCGCATGGTTTCCCGTGCTGCTTCGGTCACGTCTTTATAGGCAATATCTTTCTTGATGTAAACTTCCTTCAGCTCGTCCGCATAGATCATGTTCGTTAAAATGGACTGCAAATGCAGCAGCTTATCTTTGCGTAGGAAGCCGTATTTCGGGTCATCCGACCAGAGCATCATGTGGATATGCGGATGTTCGCCCTCGTCGTGGAAAGCTGCATACCACCGAAGCTGCGACGGAGGAATCTGCATGGCTTCTGCGAAATCTGCCTGCTTAGAGCGCAGAAGTGCCCGCCAGCTTGCGGCGTTATCGTAGCCAAGCCGCGCGGCATCCTCGCGACGCA
>CALCJW010000228.1:0-1539 GCA_937967235.1 uncultured Clostridia bacterium | reverse complement strand
ACGAGCGCTGCGTGCTGCGGGAAAAACGCTGCCGAGAAAAAGCCGTAGATCGGGCTTTTTGCCGAGCAGCCCATAAAGGGCGTGCGCAGGATCGTCATGGTCCGGTCGCGCGCCGATGGAAGCGTCCGGGTCGCCATGACGGCGGGCACCGTACAGCCGAAGCCGATGAGCATCGGCACGATGGATTTTCCGGAAAGGCCGATGCGCCGCAGCAGCTTGTCCATCACAAACGCCACGCGCGCCATATAGCCGGTGTCTTCCAGAATAGACAGGAAGAAAAAGAGCGTCACGATCACGGGCAAGAAGCTCAGAACGCTTCCCACACCCTCAAAAATGCCGTCGATGATCAGGCTCTGCACCACGGGATTGAGCCCGTAGGTTGTGAGCGCCGCGTCGGTAAGCGCTGTGAGCTTGTCAATGCCGAGCGCCAAAAGATCACTCAAAAACGCGCCGATCACATGGAACGTCAAAAAGAAGATAAGAAACATCACGCCGATAAAAATCGGGATCGCCGTATATTTGCCGGTCAGAATTTTATCCGCCTGCACGCTTCTTCGGTGCTGCCGACTCTCCCTGGGCTTTACGACGGCCTCGCGCACGAGTTTTTCAATGAAGCTGTAGCGCATGTCGGCAAGCGCAGCGTTCCGGTCCAAGCCCCGCTCCTGCTCCATCTGCAGAACAGAGTGCTCAATGAGCTCCTTTTCGTTCTGGTCGAGCTTGAGCGCATCTTCGATGCCGCTGTCTCCTTCAATAAGCCACGTCGCGGCAAAGCGCGTGTTGATGCCCGCCGCCTGCGCGTGGTCTTCGATCTGGTGGCAGACCGCATGGATGCACCGGTGCACGGGGCCCGGCTCACAGAAGTCGTAGACCTGCGGCAGAATTTTCCCCTCCGCCACCCGAACGGCTTCGTCAATGAGTTCCGACACGCCGTCGGCTGTCGCCGCGCAGATAGGAACGACCGGAACGCCGAGCGTCTGTGCCATTTTTTGCACGTCGATACTGCCGCCGTTTCCGGTCAGCTCGTCCATCATGTTGAGCGCCAGAACCGTCGGCACGCGCAGCGTCAGAAGCTGTAGGGTTAAATACAGATTGCGTTCCAGATTCGTCGCGTCGACGATGTTGATGATACCGTCCGGCTTCTGGTTGAGGATAAAGTCGCGCGTGACGATCTCCTCCGCCGTGTATGGCCGCAGTGAATAAATGCCGGGAAGGTCAACCACCGAGCAGCCCTTCTGTCCGCGCACCTGACCGATCTTCTGTTCGACCGTCACGCCCGGAAAATTGCCCACGTGCTGGTTCGAGCCCGTGAGCTGGTTGAAAAGCGTCGTCTTTCCGCAGTTCTGGTTGCCGGCCAAAGCGAGAATCATTCCGGCACCTCCTCTACGGTGATGCTGCGCGCGTCCTCCTTGCGAAGCGTCAGACTGTATCCGCGCAGCAGAAGCTCCATCGGGTCGCCCATCGGCGCAACCTTCGTGACCGAAACGATCGTCTGTGGAATAAGACCCATGTCGAGAAGCCTGCACCGGAGAATCCCTTCTC
>CALCJW010000227.1:0-17256 GCA_937967235.1 uncultured Clostridia bacterium | reverse complement strand
CCGCCTTGCTTCCTTCAGGGAATTATCGATTAACTTAATGGTATTACTCACCGTGAGACGCAAAACGCGGGGGTCTTAGGGGTTCACCCCTAACAAGGGTCGTTTAACAAACGACATACTTGCTAAATCAGCACCGCAAGCGGTGCTGATTCCGTTACCGCTGCATGGTAACAGATTTTGTCCGTCGAGGGCGCTTATCCTGCTTTTCCATCTGGTGCTCCAGCGATAAAAGGCGCTGCAATTCCGCTTCACATTCCGGTACATATCGAATATCGTGTGTGTTTTCCTCCAGCCGCAATACGCGGTGAATGAATGTTTCATGGCTGCTTTCGCAAAAATACTCGTCCTTATCGCGGTATTGCACCTTTGCAATGGGCAGCGCAGATTTGACCACACGCTGTACCTGTTTGGCATAGTCCAGATGAATGACCTTCCCCGCCAGCTTGCCGTCTCGAACGCCATCCACCACAACGCGATATGCTTTGATGCCGTTCGGCTGGCCTGCGTAAAACGTCCACGTTTTGTAAGCGCGGCTGTCCTGCAAATACGTTTCGCGCTCCGGCACACACCATGTTCCACACGGACGGCTCATCCAGAGAAAAGAACGATGCTCCAAACTGGATTCCTGCGCACTGCTCCAGAGAATTTCTTTGTCAACGTCAAAATCTTCTTTGTAGGCAAGGGTGTTCCGCTGGACAATCTTTTCTAAAAAATTGAGGATGTCCGGTTGGTAGTCTTTTTCGTTTTCCATGCTTAGCGTTCTCTCCTTTGTGGTATATGGGATATGCAAATAATCCAGCACGTCGCCGCAGCCGAGTTTGTGGATGCAGAAATCGTATTGCTTTGGATGCGTGACCTCCATGCGCTGAAACCGGTTCGGCTCTTTTTCGAGATGTGCGCCAAACATACAAAACATACAACCGCTGCGCTTTACGCCGGTCGTTGTCAGCTTTCCGGCTTCCTCGACAATCTCACCGTAGACAGACGCATACGAGATACCCGTCATTTTGAGGTAGGCCAAAACATCCTGCTCTGTCCAGAATGACATCGGCTGGGAAGTTGGGTCGCGTTTGAGATACGCATTGCAGCCGGTTTTCAAATAGCTGCTCTGGCGGCGAACGCTTTCACTTGCCATCGTGCCAAGGATCATATATAGATGATGTTCTCTGGCGTACTTATGTAAGGGGCGCTCTTTCATTACAGCGCAACACCTGTCTGATATGAGAAATGGCGCATCCAGAAGGAAACGCCATTTTTCATATCGCTCGTTGTATTTTGAAGGTGTGCCGTCTGCGTTCAGGCCATTCAGGTGTTGGATCGCCCACGGACTGCCTTGCCGCGCGTAATAGATGCGTCTGGCAACATCTTTAGAGATGATAGATCTACGCCCGCTATTCCTCGGACAGCCAGCGAGAAGAAAGCATTGAAGGGCAGCTCCGTGAATGTACGGAGTATGCCGAAAGAAACGGCATCACCGTCCTCCGCAGTTACATCGACAGAGCCTTGTCCGCCAGAACCGCAGACAGACCAGAATTTCAAAATATGATAAAGGACAGCGAGCAAAAGCTGTTCGATGTGGTGCTGATCTGGAAGCTCGACCGTTTCTCCCGCGACCGCTACGACAGCGCACACTATAAACGGATTCTCAAAAAGAACGGTGTCAAGGTCATCTCCGTAAAGGAGAACATCTCCGACGGACCGGAGGGGATAATACTGGAATCCATGCTTGAAGGCTATGCCGAATATTACTCCGCCGAGCTGTCCGAGAAGATACAGCGCGGGCAGAAAGAGAACGCGCTCAAATGCAAAAACAACGGCGGAAATACGCCGCTGGGGTATGTGGTAGGCGCAGACGGCGTGCTTGCCGTCGATCCTCTGACCGCCCCGCTGGTAACGGAGATATTCACCCTCTATGACAGCGGCGAGAGCATCAGCGAGATCACGGCTTCGCTGAACGGACGTGGGCTGAAAACGAAAAAGGGCAAGGCGTTCAAAATCGGCGGAGTCAGCCTGATCCTCAAAAACAGGAAGTACATCGGAGAGTACCAGTATGGGAGCGTGATCATCCCCAAAGGAATCCCTGCAATCATTGACGATGACTTGTTTGACCGGGTGCAGCGGCGTATGGCGTTCAACAAAAAAGCCCCCGCCAAAGCCAAAGCGACGGAAGAATATCTGCTGACAACGAAGCTGTTCTGCGGAACTTGCGAACGGCTGATGGCCGGGGAAAGCGGCACCAGCAGCACAAAGGGCGTCAAACATTATTACTACAAATGCGGCGGTGCGAAGCGAAAGCTGGGCTGCAAGCGAAAAGCTGTCAGAAAGCATTGGATCGAACGGGCGGCAGTCCTTGTGACGGTGCAGCGCGTATTGCGGGACGATGAAATCAGCCGCATTGCGGAAGCAATCGTGGCCTTGCAGGAAAAGGAAGATACCTTGCTCCCAGCCATGCAGTCACAGCTTGCCGGATGTGAAAAGGCCATTGACAATATGCTCAACGCCATTCAGATGGGCGTGCTCACCGCCTCCACAAAGGAGCGGCTGGAGAAGCTGGAAATGCAGCGGGAAGAGTTGAAGCTGTCCATATTGCAGGCACAGATGGCGAGGCCGCGCTACACAAAAGAGCAGGTAGTCAGTTGGATCAGCCGCTTCAAGTATGGCAACGTAGACGACCCGCAGTATCAGAAGCAGATCATCGACACGTTTATCAATTCCATCTATGTGTTTGACGATAAGCTGGTCTTTACCTACAACTTCAAGGACGGAACAGAAACGATCACACTTGCGGAAATTCAGGCGGCCTTCGGTTCGGATTTAACTCAAGTCGCTCCACCATAAGAGAAAGCACTGGAATTATAATTCCGGTGCTTCTTTTTATTTGGCGCACAAGCATGAAATAGCGCTGCCCGGCAGACTCCTCTTCCGGGGGGGGGCAAGCCTGCAAAAACGCGGCGCGCTTCTTCTTGACATTTACAAAGAAATGGCTATAATGTGGCTAACGATTGTTAGTTAGCTACATTAACATCATCCATCAGCCGGATGAAAAGACGCAGTGCTGGCCGCAGGCTCCGCGGTCGTATGCTGCCTCTTTTTCGTGTCCGCTGCCAATGGTATGGAAAGGAACAACACCATGAAAAAATCTTTGGTGCAGAAGCTGGGACTGCTCGGCGTCGTCAGCTTTCTTTCGTACGCGCTGGCGGTAATTTTCTCGCCGCTGGCATATCCCGGTTATCATCCGCTGGCGCAGGCCGTGAGCGATCTGAGCGCTGCCGACGCGCCGTCGCTTGCCCTCTGGAACCAGCTCAGCGCCGGGTACAACGCGTGCGAGGTCGTTTGCGCAACGATTGTCTGTGTCGGCATTCAGGGACAGAAAACCAAGCTGCTGCGCGCCGGAATTTATCTGTTCGCCATCATGGAGTGGATTTCTGCCCTCGGCTACCGCATGTTCCCGCTCTCCACGAGCGGCTACGCAGGCACGTTTCAGGATGTAATGCACCTGATCGTCACCGCGCTGGTGGTGCTGCTGTCGATCGTGTCGCTGAGCGTCATTATACTTGCCGGCGCAAAAAGCCGCGATTGTCGCTCCTACGGCATCTGCGCAGGCGCTGCCCTCCTTCTGATGCTCACAGGCGCGCTTGGCATGAAGCTTGTACCGGCAGGCTTCTTTGGTGTGGTCGAGCGCTTCAGCGTGTTTGCCGTGACGGGCTTTAACGCCGCACTGGGCGTTCACCTGTTCTGCGCGAAGCCGGAGACAGAAAGCAGGTCACGATGAGAATCAGGCTATATCCTCGTCCGCGCGATCAACAGATCGTTTATCTGAAGGACGTGATTAAAAGTCCTAATATTAAGGTCGGCGAGTACACGATCTACAACGACTTTGTGCATGACCTGTGATTTTGACTTACGCTTTGTCGCCTGTGATAAAATAATCGCAGTAATCTCCGCCGCCCGCAATCGTCTGCTGCCTGTGCAAAACGCCGTGCTGGAGCGTGATCATCACCTCGTCCAGCTCGCAGAACAGGGGCATCAGCTCGCAAACGCCCAGCTTTTCCGCGTACGCGCAGATGGGACAGCGGGTAATGCGGTAATAGCACGCGCCCTCGTATGGCTGGCCGACGAAGTCCACCTTGAATGACGTCGGATACTGCTTTTCTTTTTCGGACGTGTACCATTTCACGTACTTCACAATGCTCTTTTTGTTCTCCGCCTTTCCCTTGTCCGTGTTCAGGTCGGTTCGCGCAAAGTACCACTTGATGTGATACAGCGAGCGCCGCATCATCTCCTGCACGGTTTCCGGAGGGATTTTCTTTTCGCTCGCAACATACGGCGCGACAAAGGCCAGCGCGAAGAGCGCGTTATAGGCCATCGGATTGTCGTCTCCAATGTCATCCGCTCCTTCTACCAGCTGCCGGTAGACCGCCTTGCTCTGTTTCATGATGCTCTGTGCGTACGCCTTGTTGTATTTCTCCACCAGCACCTGCTTCATAGAGCCCTTAAACATCCAGAAATAAAAGCTGTTATACTTCATGGAAATATCCTCCCGTCATTTTTTGTGCGTGAAAAACACTGCTCAGCCCAGAGCCACATCCAGGACCATCATGACGCTGAACCCGGCGGCAAAGAAGACCGTCGCGAGATTGGAGTGCTTTCCCTGCGACATTTCGGGGATCAGTTCTTCCACAACCACGTAGAGCATCGCGCCCGCGGCAAAGCTCAAAAGATACGGCAGCACCGGAATGACCAGCTGTGCGGCAAGAATCGTCAGCACCGCGCCGATCGGCTCGACAACGCCGGAGAGAACACCCCCGAGGAAGGCTCTCCCCTTCCTCTGCCCCTCGGCGCGAAGCGGCATGGAGATAATCGCGCCCTCCGGAAAGTTCTGAATCGCGATGCCGATGGACAGGGCCAGCGCACTTGCCGCCGTGATCTGCGCGTTTTCTGCGAGAAAGCCCGCATACATCACGCCGACCGCCATGCCCTCCGGAATGTTATGCAGTGTGACGGCCAGCACCATCATGGTCGTGCGGGCGAGCTTACTTTTTGGGCCCTCGGCCTGCTCGCTTCCGAGATGCAGGTGTGGAATCAGATGGTCGAGCGCCAGCAAAAACAAAACGCCGAACCAGAAGCCGAAAAACGCCGGAACGAACGAGAGCTTTCCCATAGCCGCCGATTGCTCAATCGCCGGGATCAGAAGGCTCCAGATGGAGGCCGCCACCATCACGCCCGCGGCAAAGCCCGCCAACGAGCGCTGCACGAGATCACCAAGCGATTTTTTCATGAAGAACACGCAGGCCGCGCCGGCCGTTGTGCCAAGAAATGGGATGAATATGCCAAGAAACGTCTGCATAGGGTCTCCTTCCGGGGTTATCTATTTCTCCGGTAGCCCGCCTCGTCGCGGTACTCGGGGTGGCTTTTCAGATACGGGTCCTTATCGCCGCAGATGGTATAGTCACATTTGCAGCCGTTTGCGCAGGTCGTGGTCCGCACCAGCCGGGCATGAATCAGCTCCATGGACGCAAAATCGACATTGCACAGGGCGGGCATGATGTCTGTCATACCATGTTTGATAGCAAACTCCGCCGCGGGGCAGGCCGTAAATTCATAGTAGATGGGCTTATCCTTCTCAAATGGCGCAACCGTCATTTCGTAATCGTGCCACGTATCGCAGAGCGCCTTTGCCCGCGTGAACGCCTGATACATGAGGCGTTTGAAAAACGGCTTGTTGCAGTCCACAAATTTTAATCTGCGGAAGGACGGCAGAACCAGATTTTCCTCCATCTCCTCGATCTCGCGGAACGACGTGACGGCCTTACACGCCACATAATAGCTCAGGATCGCAATGCAGTCGTATGTGCCGCCCGCGCCGTTGTGGAAATTCTGTTTCCCGCCGAGGTCGGTGCGCCAATCGGAGAGGAACTCGACATACTGCCGCTGTACCTTCTCCCAGACAGCCTCCCGTTCTGCTTCCGGATAGTGAAGCGCGATCTTTGCCCGAATTTCCTTCTTGCACGGCTTGGAATACAGCACATGGCACGTGCGGTCAAATTGAAGTTCTTTGTCTTTCATATGCGTTTCCCTCCAGACTGCGGTTCTCCTGCCCGAATGCAGCGCGCTTCATTCGGCCTCGTCCGTCATGATGCTCCGCAGCATGGCGGCGTAGTTTTCAGAGTCTGCCGTCATCCGGCCGCAGTGGGCATAGCCCGGCCAGATCTCGAGCTTTGCTTCGGGGTATTTCGCGGGAAGAAGCTTTTTGCACTGCTTCAGATCGGAGTCCTTTTCGCCGTATGCGAACATGCAGCGCTTTTGCATTTCCGGCGCTAAATCCGGAAGGCCGACATAGCCGCAGTCATGAATAATATTGCGGATGCTCGTTTCGTTTACGGCGATGAACCGCTTCGCCATGGCGGGTCCGGCGGTCTCGCCGTAAATTTCGCTCATCTTCCGACGGGAGAGCTCTGGGTCCTTGACGGCCTTACGGTGCTTAGACAAAAAGACTCGCGTCAGCATAAAGCACAGAAGCGGCGCGCGCTCATAAAAGCTGACGCCCTCAAAAAAGACGTGGTCGAAGCTCAAGTCTTCAAATTTCAGCAGCTCAAAGAGCACCACGCCGCCAAGCGACGCGCCGAAGCCCAGCTGCAAATGCGTGCAATTTTGCTCGACCAGATAATCGTGAATTGCTTTTGCCTCTTCCCATGCGCTGTGGTACGTCTCCCCTGCCGCCGCTCCGTGGGACGACAGATCCGGGAGAAAGCAATGGACGCTGTCTCCCCAAAAACGCGTGACGCACAGCTCGATCCCCTCCGCCGAAGAGAGCATCGGGTGGATGAGAAGCGCCGCGGCTTCCGCAGTCTTATTTCGTTCAATCATTTTCATTTGTGTTCCTCCCCTTCTGTCCGTTCGGTCAGAAATTCCTCCGCGTACCGGCAAAATTCCTTCGGATGGACGATCACCAGCTCCGCGTGCGCCATGTTTGGAATCTCCCGGAGTTCGATTTGCGGGAAATAGCGCGTTAGAAAGCGGATGTTATTTTTGCGGTTCTTCTTCTCGTCCGCGCCGTACCAGTAGGCGATGTTCGCGCCATCTGCCGCCGGCTTCTCCGGAAGGGCGTAATTGTTGCCGGAGCAGAAGATGCTGCGGATGGTCCGGTCGGAATAGGTTTTAAGATACTGTTCCATCGCGTCGTACTCCTTGACGGGATCGTGTCCGGGAAGGGTGAAGCGCTCCGGTGGAAAGGCCGCCTCCAGAATTTTTCGGCTTCCCGCCACGAGCTTAAACGCCAGCACATCGCGCGCTAAAATGAGTCTTCGCACCAAATACGGAAGTTGATACGGGGTAATCCCGCCGTCAATGGCCGCGCGGTCGACCGGGATTTTCCCAAGCGCCAGAAAGCGGGTCAGGCACGCACCGCCAAGCGAGCATCCATAGGCCGCGTCCAGCCGGGCGACACCGCGGTTTTTCAAATAAGCCGTTACCTCGTCCACGGCTTGCTCCACGGAGGTAAAGTCCCCCGGATACTCGGGCTGATGGCCGTCAAAAACCGCCTGAAACACGTGCCACGTTTTTGAAAGCAGCGCGATGGTCTCGGCAAACGCCCAGACGGGCTCCGCCGCACACGGAAAGAACAAAAGCGTCCGCGCCTGCGCCTGCCCATGCTCCAGAATTACCACAGCTCACACCTCCGATGCGGCGTTAAATTTCTCTAACTCAAGGTCGCGAACACCGGTTAGATAGCATTAACCAGCACGCACAAGAAAACGGCTCTCCGCCGTAGACTCAGTCCTATGGTAGCAAAAAGTCTGTTTCCTGTCAAGCGGCCGAATCTGTCTTGCCTCGCAGGCAACCACACCAAAACGCAAACATGCGCCCGGAGAATTCTCCGGGCGCACCATGTTAGTCTTTATTGAAAATCTTAAAAATCTCGTCGATGTCGTCAATGTCCTCGACGGCTGCGCTCTTGGCCTTCTCGCTGGCTGCGGAGTACGCGCCGATCTTTGTAGCGGGCTGCTGCGGCTGCTGGCTCTTCTTGTCGTCGAAACCGGTTGCGATGACGGTCACGCGCATCTCGTCTTCGAGATCATCGTCGCACGCTGCGCCGAAGATGATGTTCGCGTCGGGGTTCGCGGCCTCCATGACGATGTTCGCGGCGGTCTCCACATCGTCGAGCCCGAGCTCAGAAGAGCCCGTGATGTTGATGAGAACGCCTGTCGCGCCGTTGATGGACGTTTCGAGCAGCGGGCTCGAGACAGCAGCCATCGCGGCCTGCTCTGCCTTGTCGCGGCCGGAAGCCGTGCCAACGCCCATGTGCGCGTGGCCCGCGTCCTTCATGATGGCGGAAACGTCGGCAAAGTCGAGGTTGATGATCACGTGCTCGGAGTATGCAACCAGCTCGGAGATGGAGCTGACAGCCTGCTTGAGAACGTCGTCCGCGATACCGAAGGCGTTGGCAAAGGTGATCTTCTGGTCAGTTACAAATTTCAGGCGGTCGTTCGGGATGATGATCAGGGAGTCAACCTTATCGGAAAGGTTCGCAATGCCGCCCTCTGCCTGCCGCATACGGTTCGCGCCCTCAAACTTGAAGGGCTTTGTCACGACACCGACCGTCAGAATGCCCTTGTCGTGCGCCAGCTGCGCAATAATGGGAGCCGCGCCCGTTCCCGTGCCGCCGCCCATACCGGCGGTGATGAAGACCATGTCGGTATCCTCCAGCACCTGCGCGATAGCGTTTTTGGATTCTTCGGCAGACTTCTGGCCGATTTCGGGCTTGGAGCCTGCGCCCATGCCGCCGGTCAGCTTTTCGCCGATCTGGATCTTGTTCTTGCAGGTCGACTTGTTCAGATCCTGCTTATCGGTATTGATTGCGACAAACTCAACGCCCTGTACGCCGGACGCAATCATTCTGTTGATAACGTTATTGCCGGCGCCGCCGACGCCGATGACTTTAATCTTAACAACCTTTTCTGTTAAATCTGCCATTTGTCTTCCTCCTATGTAGAAACCAGCTGTTTTCCGGCTCATTGCATACTTCAAGATTTTATCCAGTCTATTCTATCTCGAAAACCGGCTGCGGTCAATAGAAATCGCGCAAAAAAGAAGGATTTTCTGTCGAAGACAGCCCTCAAATCGCGCCGTCAGGCCTTCGGATGGAATTTTGCACGGTTCGCTTCGCTGAGTGTCAGGTCGATCGTGCCCGCCTGGAAGTCGCTGAGCTGCTCCAAAATGGCCTGCAAATACTGCACCTTATAGGCAAGGCGGTCGCTGCTGCCGAGGTCGATCTCGTACCGGTCGTCATACTGCACGACCATATCGTATTCCTTTTCCACGTTCACGCTCGCCACATGCTCTAAAATCCCCGTCCCATCGAGCTCGGAGAAAAGCGTCAGTACCGCGTCCAGCGTCGTCTGGTTGACAGCCGTGACGGTCTGACCGGCGGTCGGGTTATTGAGCGTCACGCCGATGATCTGCGGATACTCCTCCATAATCGACGCGTCGATGCGCTCGAGCGCCTTTCCCGAGGGGCTGATGAGCCAGACGGTATTCGTATCCGTCTGCGCGGCGAAAACGAGCTGGCTTTCCTTCACGGATATGACCACCGTATCAGGAAGCACCCGCCCCACGCTCACCTGATCGACATACGGAAGCGCCGCCTTGACGTTTCCGGCCACGCGCGCGCGGCTTACGGTGAGTAAGTTGTCTCCAAGCTCAAGGCCGGAGGCCTCCATGATCTTATCCGAGGAATAAATTGTGTTCCCCTGCACCTCGACGCGCCCGACCTTGAAGAAAATCGCAACGCCAAATACCACCGCCGCGACGACCGCCGCCATGATAAGAAGCTTTGCGCCCATGCCGGTTCCGGCGCTTACCGGGCGGCGCTGCGTCGATGGACGGCGCGCAGGCGCGCGGGATCTGTTCGTTCGTTTCATAGTTTCCTATCTCCTGAAGAGGCAAACCGTTTTCGCGCGTTCTTGCAAAGCACGCGGTCATTATTACGTATTATACACGAAAGGCGCTGGAATATCTACACTTTTTATGGCAGCGCCGAGATTTTTCAGATTCTGCTCCAGATTTTCATACCCGCGTGCCAAATGCGAAAGGCCAAGAACCTCGCTCTCGCCCTCCGCCAGTAAGCCGGCCGTGATCAGGGCCGCCGCGCCGCGCAGGTCTTCGGCACGCAGCATCGCGCCATGAAGATGGGCTACGCCCCGCACGCGCGCCGTTTTTCCCGAAAGCGCAATATCCGCCCCGAGCTTTTGCAGCTCCGGCACATGCAGAAAGCGCCGTTCAAACACAGTTTCCTGAAACACGCTCTCCCCTTTTGCCCGCAGGACCGCCGCCATTAAAAGCGCCTGCGCGTCGGTCGGAAAGCCGGGATAGGGCGCGGTCGTAACGGGAAAAACGGCGGTGAGCCGTCCGCTGCTTTTGAGCGCAATCTCGCTTCCGTCGCAGTTGATCTCGCAGCCCGCTTCGCGCAGGCACGCAATCACAGGCGCAAGCAGCCGCCCATCGCACCTTTGCAGTTCGACCTCGCCGCCGCATCCCGCTGCCATGCAGAGATACGTCGCGGTCTCAATGCGGTCGGGAAGAATCGTATACGTCGCGCCGTGGAGCTTTTTGACTCCGCGGATGGTGATATCGCCCGACCCTGCGCCCCGGATATCCGCGCCCGCCGCGCGGAGAAACCCGATCAGGTCGGTGATTTCCGGCTCTCGCGCCGCACCGTGCAGTGTGACGGTTCCACTTCCCAATGCGCAGGCCAGAAGCAGATTTTCCGTCGCGCCAACGCTTGGGATCGACAGAAAAATATCTCCATCCCGCCGCTCGCGCCACGCGGCCTGCAAAATCCCCTTCTCAAAGCGAAACCTTGCACCGAGCTTTGCGAGCGACTTTACATGCAGATCGATTGGCCGCTCTCCCAGCGGGCACCCGCCCGGAAGCGCCAGCTCCGCTTTTCCGCACCTTGCAAGAAGCGCGCCCAGAAATAAAATCGACGAGCGCATTTTTCCGGCCAGCCGCTTTTCCACGCGGGATCTTGAGAGGCCGGAAGCGTCGATACAGAGCGTGCTCCCCTCCCGGCGCGTTTTGCAGCCGAGGCTCTCCAGAATCGCGAGCGCCGTCCGAACGTCTTCAATGTCCGGGCAGTTATGTAACACACACGGCGAAGTGCACAGACAGCATGCCGCCAGAACCGGCAGCACGCTGTTTTTTGCGCCGTGTATCCGGACGGTTCCCGAAAGGCGGGCTCCGCCGGTGATCAGAAGCTTTTTCATCCTCATTCCTCCGCATTCCGGGTAATTTCTCCCCATCCTATGCGAAGGAAGCCGTTATCGTGATTGGATGAGCTCGAGCGCCGTCTCGTAAATGCGCTGCGCGGAGTCGACGACTGCGAGACTCGATGCTGCCTGGCGCATCGACTTTGTGCGCTCGGTGTCGGCAAGGATCTCCCGCGCCGTGTCAAACAGGAGCTTGCCGCTGCATCCGGCCTCCGGCACAACAACGGCAGCGCCGCGTCCTTGCAGGACCATCGCGTTTTTCTCCTGATGGTTGTTCGTCACATTGGGGCTCGGTACCATAATGCACGGCAGCGCGCTCGCGCAGACCTCGCTGATCGTTGCAGCGCCCGCGCGGCAAATAATCAAGTCCGCAGCCGCCATTGCCGTCGGCATGTTGAAAATATACTCGCGCATGTCGATGGCCGGGTGCTTTGCAAGATCCAGACCGAGGTCCTTCACATACTGCGGCATCCAGCGCCAGCCAAACGAGCCCGTCGCATGCAGATGCTGGAACGGCTCTCCGGCCTCCGCCTCGCACTTCATGAACTCCGCGATCATCTTGTTCATCTCCCGCGCGCCGAGGCTTCCCCAGCACGAGACGACGAACGGCCGCTCGTCGAGTCCCAGCTTTTCGCGCGCGGCCTGACGGCGGGTGTACAAGAATTCCTCGCGCACGGGCGTACCCGTGACGACGACTTTGTTGGGGTCATGGTAAGAAGACCGGCTGTCTTCAAACGAGACCATGATCCGGTCCATATATTTTTCCACCATCCGGGTCGTTAACCCCGGAACGGCGTTCGATTCGTGTACCATGGTCGGAATCGAGAGCCTTGCGCCCTCCCGGAGCGCCGGGAAGCTCGCGTAGCCGCCGGTTCCGATGACGATGTTTGGGCGGAACTCCGTGAGGATTCTATGTACCTTCCGCCGGGACTGCGTCAGATGTGCTGCCGTCTCAATATTATGGGCGATGGCGCTGGGGGTGAGCTTGCGCTGGAAGTTCGAAATCTTCAGCGTCTCAAGCCGGAAGCCCTCACGCGGGACGATCTTATTTTCCATCCCGTCTTCCGCGCCGATAAATAAAATGTTGCAGCCGGGCTGACGCTGCTCAAACAGCCGCGCCACCGCGATCGCGGGGTAAATGTGTCCGCCCGTGCCGCCGCAGGTAAAGACGATGTTCACGAATGGCATGCCTCCGTCCCTTGTGTCCGAAACCTCGTAGCGTTTCGTGTCCGCAGACACGAAATCAAATAAAAATCCATGTTATCCGAAAGAAGCATCAGCTTCTTTCACAGCTTAAAGCAGTTTATTATCGTTCTGCCGCGAAACGCTCAGAATCAGCCCAACCTCAAAGAGCTGGATGAGAAGCGCCGTGCCGCCATAGGAGAAAAACGGCAGCGAAATACCAGTCGCGGGCAGGAAGTTTGTCACAACGCCGATGTTCAAAAACACCTGCAAGGCAAGATGCGTCGTGAGTCCCGCCGCCATGAGCGCGCCGAAGCGGTCTCGCGCGTGCATCGCGATCCAGTAGCCCCGGATGATGAGCAGCATGAAAAGAACCAACACCACCATCGCGCCCACAAAGCCAAGCTCCTCGCAGAGGATTGGGAAAATGTAGTCGTTGTGCTCCTCGGGAAGGTAAAGATATTTCTGCCGGCTGCGTCCGAGGCCGAGCCCCATGAGCCCGCCCGAGCCGATGGCGTAAAGAGACTGCAAGATCTGATAGCCGTCTCCCGCCGGATCGGAGGCCGGGTCGCGCCACGCCGTCACGCGCGCACTCGCGTAGCCCATGAACTTGAGGTACAAAAATGCGAACACGCCGACCGCAATCGCGCCGTAACCGAACCATTTCAGGTCCGTTCCCCCAAGGAACATCATGGACGCGCCGATGGTAAGAAGAATCAGGATGCACGAAAAATGCTTTTCGAGCGCCACAAGCCCGCAGATTACAAGCAGAATCAGCGCAAACGGCACCACACCGTAGCGGAACGTCTGCATCTTCTCGCGGTAGGTCGACATGAGCGTTGCAAACGTCAGAACGATCGCAACCTTCGCCAGCTCCGAGGGCTGGAACGAGGTAAAGCCAATCCAGATCCAGCGCTTCGCGCCGCCCTCCTCCGTGCCGAAAATCGGGACGAGCAGTAGAAAGAACACCGTCACCGCCAGCACGATGAACGACACGCTTCGCCAGAGCTGATAGTTGATGCGCGAGACGAAGAGCATCCCGCCGATACCGAGCACGGCAAAAATCGCCTGCCGGGCAAAATAGTACGTGGAGTTTCCCTCTTTAAAGTAGGCTCTTGCGTAGCTCGACGAGAAGACCATAATGACGCCGATGGTCACGAGCAGCACCACCAGCACCAGAAACGGAAGATCGAGCAGTCCCCGTTCGTCCATCATAACGCTGCCGTCCTTGTTTCTTCGGACGGGCAGGCGCTCTCCCTGTGTGCTGATGATGGCGGGATTCGAGCCGTTTGCCATGGAAAGCTCCTTTCTGAGATCAAGCTCCGGTCATCTGCCGGAAACGCCGATGAAGGCAAGAATGCACATAAGAACGGTAATACCGACAAAAACCGTGAAGATTTTTTCCTCGCTCCAGCCGCCCATCTCAAAATGGTGGTGGATCGGGGTCATGCGGAAGATCCGCTTGCCGTGGGTGAGCTTAAAGTAGGTCACCTGCATGATGACGGAAACGGTCTCCATGATGTAGATGATACCGACCAGAATCAGCACCAGCGGCATATCGAGCGCGAACGCAAGGCCGCAGACCATACCGCCGAGGAACAAAGAGCCTGTGTCTCCCATGAAGACCTTCGCCGGATGGAAGTTATAGACGAGGAAGCCCGCGAGGCCGCCCGCTAAGGCCGCAGGAAGCAGCGCCAGCGTCGTCTTGCCCCACATCCAGGCCGTCACAGCAAAGAAGACCATCACCGGCAGCGTCACGCCGGAAGCTAAGCCGTCGATGCCGTCTGTCAGATTGACCGCGTTCACGCAGCCGACGATGACGAACATCGCGAAAATCAGATAGACGATCCAGTTGATCTCGAAGCTCACGTTCCAGAACGGAATGTAGAGGTCGCAGGTTAAGTCTCCGTTCCAGCGCAGCAGCGCCAGATACGCGCCCGCCGCCGCCAGCTGAAGCGCGAGCTTCTGAATCGCGGTCAGGCCGAGGTTCCGCTTGTATTTGACCTTCATGAAATCATCGAGAAAGCCGATGATACCGAACACCAGCGCGAATGCCAGCACGTAAAGGTGCGTCAGGTTCCCGGCCAGCATGCTTCGCCAGCCGCCCGCAATCGTGCAGAGCGCCGCCGCGGCGATGAAGATGAGACCGCCCATCGTCGGCGTTCCGGCCTTGGAATTGTGCCAGCTGGGGCCGATTTCGCGGATGGACTGCCCGGCGTGCAGCGCACGCAGGGCAGGAATGATCAGTTTTCCAAAAACAACGGCAAGGACAAAGGCGCATGCCGCTACAATGAGTGCTTGCATGAGGTATTTCCTCCGGTTTCTTTCTCTCGCGCTTATTTTGCGCTGTCGGTATCGTCCAGGAACAGCTGGAGCGAGCGCTCCATTTTCATCCCGCGGCTGCCTTTGAACAAAATCACGTCTCCCTCGCCTGCCCGCATTTTTAAAACGCGCGCGAGGTCTTCATGCGTGTCAAAGTGCTCGGCGTGCTTCGGCGGCATCCCGCCCGTGATCGCACCCGTCACCGTGCGCACCGAGTGCGCGCCGTAGGTCAGAAGCAGGTCCGCCTTCTGCGCGGCAATGCGCCCGATGCGGTAGTGCTCCGCGCTCGACCGATTGCCGAGCTCCAGCATGTCGCCAAGAACCGCGATGCGCTTTCCGCTCGTTTTGATGCTTGCAAGCACCCCGAGCGCCGCTTCGGTCGACTCCGGGCCCGCGTTGTAGCAGTCCTCGATGATCGTCATGCCGTTTTTCTCGTAGACCTTCTGGCGCATGCCGGTATTCTGGAAGATGGAAAGCTCGTTCTGCATCGTCTCCGGCTTGACCTCCAGCAGCAGCCCGACCGTCGCCGCGGCCAGCGCGTTATAGACCATGTGCCGCCCCAGCGCCGGGACGAAGAGCTCAAACTCATGGCCAAAGCCGCTCACATGGAAGCGTACGCCGTCCTCGAGCTCCTGGATACCGCTGGCGACCACATCGCAGTCGGGATTGTCAATGCCGTAGTAATATTTTTTGTGGTCCCCAAGGCCGCGCACGTTCCACAGAAGCGGCTCGTCGCCGTTGAGAATGCCGACGGTATTTTTAAGGCTCGCGCGCAGAATGTCGAGCTTCTCTTTCAAAATGCCCTCGCGGCTGCCGAGATATTCAATGTGCGTCGTGCCGATGTTCGTGATGACCGCATAGTCCGGCTGGGCAATCGCGCTCAGATACGAAATCTCGCCCGGGTGGTTCGTGCCGAGCTCGGCCACCAGAAGCTCTGTATCCTCCGGCGTATCCAAAATGGTCATGGGGAGGCCAATATCGTTATTGTGGTTCCCTGCGCTCTTGAAGAGCTTAAAGTCTCTAGCCAGAACACTCGCAATCATTTCCTTCGTCGTTGTCTTGCCAACGCTGCCGGTGATGCCGATGACCTTGAAGGAAAACATCTCGCGGTAGCGCCGCGCGATCTCGCCATAGGCGCGCAGCGTGTTTTCGACCACGATGCACGGAAGCTCCCCGCTTTCCTGGCTCACGAGCGCCGCGACAGCGCCCTTTTCCTTGGCAGCCGGGATGTATTCATGTCCGTCGACCCGCTCGCCGCGAAGCGCCAGAAAGAGCTCTCCGGGCTGCACCTTGCGGGAGTCCGACTGAATGCCGTTTACCTTGATTGCCTCATACTCCGGCGCGACCTTGCCGCCGCACCAGCTTGCCAGCTGCTGTAACGTTAATTCCTTCATACGTTTCTCCCCAAATACGAGGCCACGACCTCCCGCTCGTCCAGGTGCCGTTTTTCATGGCCGATTTCCTGATAGGTTTCGTGTCCCTTGCCGCAAAGAACGATCACGTCGTCCTTTTCCGCGTGCGCCAACGCCCATTCGATGGCCTCCACTCTGTTTTCGATCACCACGTGCGGGTGCGGCCCCTCCTGCATCCCGGCGACGATCGCGTCGATGATGGCCATAGGGTCTTCCGTTCTGGGATTGTCCGAGGTGACAACGCTGAGGTCCGCAAGCTCGGCGCCGATTCGCCCCATGATGGGCCGTTTGAAGGGGTCCCGGTCGCCGCCGCAGCCAAAGACGGCGATGACCCGTCCCTTGCAGAACCCGCGCACGGTTTTGAGGACATTCTCTAAGCTGTCCGGCGTGTGCGAGTAATCGATCAGCACCGTATAGGGCTTTCCGGGGGTCGGCACGACCTCCACTCTTCCCTTCACGCCCGAAGCCGTTTTGAGCGCCTGCGCGATATCGCCGAGCGTAATGCCGAGCGTTAACCCCGCTCCGATGACAGCCAGCGCGTTATAGACCGTAAAGCCGCCGGGAATCGCGAGCTGGATTCTTGCCTGTGCATCCCGGGTCTTCGCCGTAAATTCCACGCTTCCGGCATGCAGCGCAATATCCTCCGCACGAAGCTCCGCATCCGGGTCTTTTTCCGCGTAGCGCAGCACGTCGCACGTCGCACGCTCCATGATCTTGGGGGCGTATGCGTCGTCGGTGTTCACAACGCCGTGCTTGCACCTTGAGAAAAGCATCGCCTTCGCCTCGCAGTACGCGTCCATCGTCTTGTGAAAATCCAGATGATCTTCGGTGAGGTTCGTGAAAATGCCGGTCTCAAACGTAATTTCGTCCGCCCGGTGCAGAACCAGCGCGTGGGAAGATACCTCCATCACACAGTGCGTGCAGCCCGCGTCCACCATCTCGGAGAAGAGCTTTTGCAGCTCAAAGGACTCCGGCGTGGTGCGCTCGGTGTGGATGACAGTATCTCCGATCATGTTCTGAATCGTGCCGATGAGGCCCACTTTCGCGCCGAGCGTCTTTTCCAGCACTGTTTT
>CALCJW010000226.1:0-4391 GCA_937967235.1 uncultured Clostridia bacterium | reverse complement strand
TCAAACGTGACCTGACCGGGCAGCGCTTCTTCGAGCGCGTCCATGAAGCCATTCGTGGCAGCGTCGAGCGCGTCGTGCTGGACGAGCTGGCAGATGCCGACGACATACTGCTTTGCGTCGGAGGAAGCCTCTTCGGAGGGAGCCTCGGCGGTTTCGGTCTCGGTGGGCGCCTCAGCGGCGGTTTCGGTGGAGGCCGCGGGGGTCTCGGTGGTCGTGGTGTTGGATGCGCAGGCAGCCAGGCTCAGGCAGAGCACGGCGCACAGCAGCAGGGCAAGCAGCTTTTTCATAAATCATTTCTCCTTTGCATTTGGTAAGGAAGCTCAGGATTTGGGTTTCCTCAAAAATAAAAGCGGCCCCGTCCGAACGAGGCCGCTTCGTTTACAGGTACGTTACCCAAAAACGCTCACGCTTCGCAGGACGGACAAACACGCACGGCAAAATAACGGCCCGCATAAAATCGCGCCGCGTAAATAAAGTAGAAGCCGCTGGACTGCTTCATGGCCGTGCTCCTTTCCGTCCGGTAAGACGTTTTTGATTACTTTTGCAGTATACTGCTTTAAATGCCTGAAGTCAAGAGGCGTTCCGTGTAAGTTTTTTCAAAAATGTCGCACTACTTTTAGCTATATTGACGAAGCGCGGCAGCCGATTCCGAAAATCAGCTGCCGCAGCGGATCGATTCAGAACAGCAGCGCCGGCACATTCTGCACGACGCGGTAAAATGGCTGATCAAAATGCACAAAAAAGGCCAGATAGAAAATCATCTCATTCGGCGCACGCAGGTCGCGGATGGGCTTTCCGATGTACTGCTCGACCTCGCCCGTGTCCTGCATCGTGTCCCAGCAGAGGTTGCAGAGCCGGACAATCTGGCGGCTGACGGCAGTCGTCGTCTTTCCGAGCCGCGCGGCCGTCGGCGCGTAAATGTCCCGCGTCACGCGGATATCGTCCATCGCGATCTTCCGCACAAAAAGCAGCTCCATGGCTGTATCGATCGCCAGGCTGAACGAAAGCGTATTATATCGGACAGGTCCGACCAATGCGTAGATCGTCCGCTCTGTTTTCGTCATACCATGGTACCACCTTTCCGCAATTCAAACAAGACTCTACCATGATATGATACGCCATCCTGATTTCGACAAGTTCAGACACAGTTCGACAAATCATCCAATTTATTGGTGTCTTTCAGAGTGCGAGAAAAATCCCGGAGAAGGAATGCTCCTTCTCCGGGATTCCGATCAGTCGACGATTTCTACCGATACCTTCTGGCCATTGCGCTGGGCAACGGACTTGACAATGGTTCGGATTTCCTTGGCGATACGGCCCTGACGGCCGATGAGCTTGCCCATATCCTCGGGCGCGACGCGCAGCTCGAGCACGGTGGTCTCGCCCTCGATCTCGGTGACGCTCACGCTGTCGGGATTATCGACGAGGTTCTTTGCCATGTACAGCAAAAGTTCCTTCATAGCAGCCGCTCCTGGCGCTTACAGCACGTTTGCCTTTTTCAGAAGTCCACGAACCGTGTCGGTCGGCTGCGCGCCGTTCTTGATCCACTGCTTGGCCTTATCGGCGTCCACGGTGATGGCGGATTCCGCCTTGGGATCATAGGTGCCGATTTCTTCGATGCAGCGGCCGTCGCGCGGGAAGCGGGAGTCGGCAACAACGATGCGGTAGTACGGAGCCTTCTTGGCGCCCATTCTTCTGAGTCTGATCTTAACCATGAAATATTTCCTCCAAAAATTCTTTGTTCTTTTATTCGTAAAGCTACACGATCTTAGCTGAAACGACGTGTTTACATACCGGGGAAGCCGCCCATGCCGCCGGAGAAACCGCCCATCTTCCCCATGCGCTTCATCTTTTTCGAAGCCCCGGGGCCGGAGAACTGCTTGACCATCTGGTTCATCATGTCAAACTGCTTGAGCAGCTGGTTGATCTGCTCGACCTTCACGCCCGCGCCCGCTGCAATGCGGCGTTTGCGGCTGTGGTTGAGCACCGACGGGTTTTCCCGCTCGAAGGGGGTCATCGACTGGATGATTGCCTCCGTACGCGAGATGGCCTTTTCGTCAAGCTGCGCATTTTTAAGAGCGCCCATGTTCATCCCCGGCATCATGCCGGCCAAATCCTGCAAGCTTCCCATGCCCTTGAGCTGGACAAGCTGATCGTAGAAATCGGCGAGGGTGAACTTGTTGGACTTGAGCTTCTGCTCGAGCTCGGCGGCCTTTTTCGCGTCGAACGCGGCCTCTGCCTTTTCAATGAGCGTCAGCACATCGCCCATGCCGAGAATACGCGACGCCATACGTCCGGGGTGGAAGGGCTCGATCTGATCGAGCTTTTCACCCGTGCCGATGAACTTGATGGGCTTTCCCGTGACGGCTTTGACCGAAAGCGCAGCGCCGCCTCTCGCGTCGCCGTCGAGCTTCGAGAGCATCACGCCGTCAATGTCGAGATAGTCGTTGAACGTCTGCGCGGCATTGACCGCGTCCTGGCCGGTCATCGCGTCGACAACGAGGAGAATTTCGTTGGGTTTCACCGCGGCCTTGATCGCCTTGAGCTCGTCCATGAGCGCTTCATCGACGTGCAGGCGGCCTGCAGTGTCCAGAAACACCATATCGTTCCCGTGCCGGATGGCGTGCGCGACCGCGGCCTTCGCGATATCGACGGGGTTCGTCTGTCCCATCTCAAAGACGGGGATATCGAGCTGCGCGCCCACGACCTGCAGCTGCTTGATGGCCGCCGGACGGTAAATGTCGCAGGCGACGAGCAGCGGATTTTTGTTCTGCTTTTTGAAAAGGCCCGCAAGTTTCGCGCCGTTCGTCGTTTTGCCCGCGCCCTGAAGACCGACCAGCATCACGATCGTGGGCGGCTGGGAGGCCATGTGGATCTTCTGGTTGTCGCTTCCCATGAGCGCGGTGAGCTCTTCGTTCACGATCTTCACGATCATCTGCGCCGGAGTCAGGCTCTCGAGCACATCCGCGCCGACCGCGCGCTCAGTGGTTTTCTTGATAAAGTCCTTGACGACCTTGTAGCTGACGTCGGCCTCTAAAAGCGCCAGACGAATCTCGCGCATGGCCTCTTTGACGTCGGATTCAGAGAGCCTTCCTTTGCCGCGCAGCTTTTTGAACGCCGCAGACAGCTTTTCGGTCAAGCCTTCAAATGCCATATATTACTCCTTTATGCTCGCGCTCGCCCGCAGAATTTCCTGCAGGGCCTCTTTCGCGTCGGGAATGGATTGCAGTCTTTCGCACGCGGCTTTGATGTCTGCCAGCGCGATTGCCGTGCGCCGGTCGCGCGCGATGCAGCCGGTCACGCGCTCGAATTCGCCAAGCGTTGCTTCCGCCCGGGCAAGAAGCTCATGCACACCCTGACGGCTCACGCCGAGCTCCGCGGCAATTTCACTCAGGGAGAGATCCTGATTGTAATACAGGTCAAAGCAGGTACGCTGCTTCTGACTCAGAAGCTCTCCGTAATAATCCAGCAGCAGGGACATTTGCAGCGCGTCTTGCTTCATGGAGCCCCTCCTGAGCTGTCAACCTTTTTTCTTTACAGCCAGTGTATCATACTAAATCAGCCGCCGTTTGTCAAGCAAAAAGATTGACAGACCCAAGTTTTTTCTATTTACATTTTGATGACAACATGTTAAAATCGAGAAACAAAGCCAAGTGCAGCCGCGCTCTGCGGCGCAGATGTATTGCAAAGGAGGACGCATATGAAACGAGTGATCGCCTGTGCGCTGGCGCTGTGTCTGACGGTCTGTCTGTTTTCCGTTCCCGCAGCCGCCGTTTCGCGCGACGGAATTGTAAAATGGACGATGCCGCTGGCTACGAGCGTCGATCTGATCGAAATGACCCATGCGGAGGAAACGGCGGACGGGCCGAAGAACCTCTTGCAGCAGAACGTGCTTACATACGAACCCAACCTCACCGTCCGTCCGATGGTGATCTACGGCTCGACGCTCTACGGCAGAAGCACCATGAGCAAGATCGCAGCCTATCTGGAAGATGAAAATCTCAGCTTGGTCGCTGGCGTGAACGGCTCGTTTTTTGATATGTCGACCGGCATTCCCTACGGCTTCGTTGTAACGGACGGCGTTCTTCGCACGAGCGGCAACGTCAACTCCGTCGGTTTCAGCAGAAACGGCGGTGTTATTATCGGAAATCCGGACGTGCACATCTTTGTAAGCGGTGGCCCGCTCAATAACGCGGAAGTCTTCTATAATAAGGTGCTCACAACCGGAAACGGCATCGGCCTTTACTCGCGCGACTATGATACCGCGACCAAGAACCCGATTTCCGCCTACAACGTCGTCCTTACCCCCACCTCCGACAGCAAATCCGAGCTGACCCTTCCGGGCGAAATGACCTTGAAGGTAACAAAGATTGTGGAAAACACAGCCTCCT
>CALCJW010000225.1:0-3050 GCA_937967235.1 uncultured Clostridia bacterium | reverse complement strand
AGGGAAGAGGTTGTTTTTTTCATAAATTTGTGGTATGCTTTAAAATAGAAAAACAAGCGAGGAACACGCGATGAGAATGAGAAGACGCAACAACTTAGCCCCGCGCATGGCTGCGTGTGAGCCGGTCTGGATCCATGAGCCGGAGACGCTGCGGGGAAACTGGCGGAGCCTGATGCCGGGCTGCCGGGAGCTTCGGGTGGAGGTCGGCTGCGGAAAAGGGAAGTTCACGGTCGAGACGGCCGCAGCAGAGCCCGACGTTCTGCTGATTGCCATCGAGAAGGTGCCGGACGCGCTGGTTCTGGCGATGGAAAGCGCGATGAAGATGGGCCTTAAAAACGTCTTTTTCGTGTCGCTGGACGCAGACCGCATTGACGAATTTTTCGCGGACGACGAAATTGATCTCCTGTATATCAACTTCTGCGACCCGTGGCCGCGGAAAAAGAACGCCAAGCGGCGGCTGACATATCATACGTTTCTGGAAAAATACAAGAAGGTGCTGAAGCTCGGTGGACAGATCCATTTCAAGACCGATAATGCAAAGCTCTTCGAGTGGAGCCTGCCCGAGATGGAAAGCTGTTATCTGGAGTTGCGCAATGTAACGCGCGATCTGCACGCAAACGGCCCCGTCGGGATTATGACGGGCTATGAGGAAAAATTCTACGCGCTTGGGACGCCCATCAATCGCGTGGAGGCCGTGGTCGTGACGAAGACACCGCGCCCGGCTGACGTGAAGGATGAGGGCGAGGACAATGACACGCCCACGGACGATGGAAAGGAGCAAGAATCATGAGAAAGCTTTTTTGCAAGAACGACGCTGCCGATTTTGAGGATCTGCCCGCGTTCAACGAGGAAAAGGTCAGCCTGACGATGATCGTTGCAGGCATCTGTGCGGCGGTTGTCGCGGTCGCGGCCATCACGGCGACGATTGTCTGCCTGCTCCGCAGAAACAAGGACTGAAATTTTTAATCAAATACCCCAGACCCGGAGAAGTGTATTTCGTCGGGTCTGGGGTTTTGCTGCTTTTTGAAAACAATGCGGGAACGCGCTTACTTGTCCCAGCCGTCGACGCGCTTGCCGCAGAAGGGGCAGTAGGGGGCCTTGTGTATCCATGGCCGCAGCTGATGGCCGCAGTGCGGGCACTTGTTATACAGAAAATGCGGAATCAGCCCAGAGAACGTGACGACCATGCCGACCCACAGCAGGGCTTCACCGAAGAGATATGACGAAAACATGATAAGCACGCCAAGCATGAGCAGGATATCCCGAAGCCGCTGCGCCTGTTCCGGTTTCATAAAAAGCCTCCTTTTCAAAATGGTCTGTTCTGTTCGCACTTCCATTTTACAGGAAACCTCAAAAAATAGCAAGCCCGGAGAGCATCACTGCTTTCCGGGCTTGCTGGTTTTTATTCGAGCTCGAACGCACCAGTATAGAGCTGGTAGTACGTGCCCTTTTTGGCGATCAGGTCGTCGTGCGTGCCGCGCTCGATGATGCGGCCATGATCGAGAACCATAATAGCGTCCGAGTTCTGGACCGTGGAGAGCCGGTGCGCGATGACGAAGACCGTGCGGCCTTTCATGAGCGCGTCCATGCCGCGCTGGACGAGCGCCTCAGTTCTGGTGTCGATGGAGGAGGTTGCTTCGTCGAGAATCATGACCGGGGGGTCGGCGACGGCGGCGCGGGCAATGGAAAGAAGCTGCCGCTGGCCCTGCGAGAGGTTTGCGCCGTTCGAGGTCAGCATTGTGTTGTAGCCCTCGGGAAGGCGAGTGATGAAGTCGTGCGCGTTTGCAAGCTTCGCCGCCGCAATGCATTCCTCATCGGTTGCATTCAACTTGCCGTAGCGGATGTTCTCCATAACGGTTCCCGTGAAGAGATTCACATCCTGGAGCACGATGCCGAGCGAGTGCCGGAGGTCCGCCTTTTTGATGTGGTTGATGTTGATGCCGTCATATCGAATCTTGCCGTCGGCGATGTCATAAAACCTGTTAATGAGGTTGGTGATCGTAGTTTTGCCTGCGCCGGTCGCGCCGACGAAGGCGAGCTTCTGACCGGGCTCGGCGTAAAGGGACACGTTATGAAGCACCGTCTTATCCGGCACGTAGCCAAAGTCTACGTCAAAGAAGCGAACGTCGCCCTGGAGCAGACGGTATTCCATCGTGCCGTCATCCTTCCGGTGCTGCCAGGCCCATTTGCCCGTGCGCTCCGAGCAGGGGACAATTGTTCCGTTTTCCTCGCGGCAACGCGTGAGCGTGACGGTTCCTTCGTCGCTCTCGGGCTGCTGATCGAGAAGCTCAAAGATACGTCCCGCGCCCGCAACGGCCATCGCAACGGCGTTCATCTGCTGGGAGACCTGCGAGACGTTCGCCGTAAACTGCTTGCACATGCCAAGATACGACGCGACAACGGAGATCGAAAGGGGCGCAACGAGCGTTCCGTACATCACGAGATTCTGAATAGAGACGTTCGGAACCGAGCTTCCGAGCGTCACGAGAAGGCCGCCCGCGAACGCGGTGAGCACGTACAGAAGGTTACCGATGTTGTTCATGATCGGCATGAAGATGTTTGCAAAGCGGTTTGCCTCGCGTGTGTCGGCGAAGAGCTGGTCGTTGAGCTTGTCAAAATCGGCCTCCGCGGCCTGCTCATGGCAGAAGACCTTGACGACTTTCTGGCCGTTCATCATTTCCTCGATGAAGCCCTCGGCCTTGCCGAGAGAGTTCTGCTGGCGGACGAAGTATTTGGCGGATTTTCCGCCGATGTTCTTGGTCGCAAGCGTCATGCAGATGATGCCGAGAATGACGACCACCATCAGCGGCATGCTGTAATAGAGCATCATGCACACAACGCCGATGACGGTAAGTCCCGAGGCAATGAGGTTCGGAAGGCTCTGGGAAATGACCTGCCGCAGGGAATCGGTGTCGTTTGTGAAGCGGGACATGATGTCGCCGCGCGGCGTGCGGTCAAAGTAGGAGATCGGAAGGCGCTGCATGGTCGAGAACATACGCTCGCGGGTCTTGTGCAAAAAGCCCTGCGTGACGTGCGCCATAAGCTGGGTG
>CALCJW010000224.1:0-3051 GCA_937967235.1 uncultured Clostridia bacterium | reverse complement strand
TGGACGATCAGGAAAAGCGGCAGCTTATGGAATCGCTGCTTTCCGAAGTCCAGATTTATGAGGAACGGCAGCCCAACGGCCAGTGGCTCAAGTCCATCAAATTCAAGCTCCCAATCATTGCGGAAGATATGAGCTTGAGTTTGGACAACGATGCACATATGGAGACGGTGGCGCTGCTGGGAAAGACGGGGGACGGACAGGAAAACGCGGATTGCGGAGAAATGAGGTAGGAGACAATGAAGAAAATAAAGCTGCCGGTTGCGTGGATCATTTTTCTGGCGGCTGTCTGCGCGCTGGCGGCGACGGTTTTGCAATCGGCCCGGAAAGCGGAGCAGGAATTCCCGATGGCCGGGAAAAATGTCTCGCAGCTTGACACGGAGCAAATCATATCGCACGTCAAAAAGACGCAGAAGTGCAGAAAGAATATGGATTTGTATGTGAACGGTGATAATTTTGACTTGCAGCTGACGGCGGATTTTGATTTGACGGACGGCGGCGCAGTCCGCTTTTTCTATCCGGACGGCAAGACGACCTACAGCGCGCAGCTGCGGATTTTCTCGGATACGGGCAAATTCTTTGTGACGCTGCGCAGCGAATGGGCCCGGCAGCAGACGCAGTATCAGCTGGCGGACTATCTGGATGCGCTGAAGTATTTGCCGCAGGCGGAGATTCGCGCGCGTTTTCCGGACGCGGAAGGCTTCTACGTTTCGCTGACGGAGGAAGGAACGCCGGAGGATTACGAGGATACGCTGACCTATCGCGCAAACGGCGCGGGAGAAATCAGCGGCTGGCAAATTCATCTGGCGCTCACGCCGCGGCAGGAGCATCTGCAAATGGGCGAGGAAGCAGCGTCAGCGCAGGAAGCGAAAACGCTGCATCTGTTTTATGAAAACGGAAACTGAGGGAATGGTATGAAGCTGATTCATTGCGCAGATATTCACTTAGACAGCCCCATGCAGACGCACATGACGGCGCGGCAGGCGGCAACACGGAGCGCGGAAGTGCTGCGCTCTTTTGTGCGCATGACACAGTATGCGCGGGAAAACGGCGTGCGGGCAGTCATCATTGCAGGAGACCTCTTTGATGGAGACCGTGTACGGGAGCGGACGGTAGATGCGGTTCTGGACGCGATGCAAAAAACGCCGGAGGTCGACTATCTGTATCTGCCCGGAAACCACGACGAGGCGGCAGGCGCGTTTTGTGACCGGGAACTTCCGGAAAATCTGAAGCTGTTCGGAGACAGCTGGAGAACTTACTGCTATGAGGACGCGGCCGTTTCGGGTGTGGTACTCAGTGAGGACAGAGAAGAAATTTACGAGAGATTGCCGCATGTGGATGGCTGTGTGAACCTTGTGACGCTCCATGGACAAGCCGGCACAAGCTGCGGCAAGGATCAGATCAATTTGAAGCTTTTGCAGAACCGGGGCATTGATTATCTTGCGCTGGGGCACCTCCACACGTATAGCCTGCAAAAGCTCGATGAAACAGGCGTTTTTTGCTACAGCGGGTGCCTCGAGGGGCGCGGATTTGACGAGTGCGGGGAGAAGGGCTTTGTGCTTTTAACCATCGAGCGCGGGCGCGTTACCCCGGAATTTGTCCCGTTTTCCTGCCGGACGCTGCATCGGGTGGAGACGGATGTGGCGGGGTGTGTGCGCAGTGCGGAGATTGCCGCGCGCATCCAGAAGGCGGCGCAGGGAATTTCGCCGGACGATATGGCGGAGGTTGTGCTCACGGGAGAGGTTTCGCCGGAGGCGGATCTTTCTGTTTCGTATCTGCAAAATCAGATTGCGGGAAGCTTTTTCTTTGCCAAGGTAAAGGATGAGACGAGACTGGCTGTCGAGCCTGAGCGGTACCGGAACGACATATCGCTCAAGGGAGAGTTTATCCGGCAGGTGCTTGCGAGCGAGCTTTCCGAGCACGAGAAGGCGGCGATCATTCGCGCGGGCGTGCTGGCGCTGGCGGGAGAGGAGATTTCGATATGAGGCTTCTGCGGTGCCACATTGAAAATTTCGGTGTGCTGTCCGGGTTCGACTATGAATTTGAAAGCGGCCTTACGGTCATCTGCCGGGAAAACGGCTTTGGAAAAAGCACGCTGGCGGCATTTTTGAAGGCGATGTTCTATGGTCTGCCGCGCACGGGGGCAAGAACCGCGGCCAATAACGAGCGCAAGCGGTATGAGCCCTGGCAGGGCGGAAAATACGGCGGATTTCTGGAGTTTTCGCACGGGGATACAAGCTACCGCGTGACACGGTACTTTGGAAAGACGGCAGCGAAGGATTCATTTGAGATTTATGATCTGACGAACCGGACGAAGGAAACAGCGTTTTCGGAAAAGCTCGGAGAAGAGCTCTTCGGGCTGGATGCGGAGTCGTTCGCGCGCAGCACGTTCGTTCCGCAGCTGGCCGCGCGGGAGTTGGAGGCGACGAGCTCCATGCGGGCCAAGCTGACAAATCTTGTGGACGACACGAACGACATGAACAATTTCGATACCGCCATGGCTGCGCTGCGCGCGTACCGGAGCGAACGCAAGGCCTATCGCGGGTCAAACGGCGAAATTGACCGGCTGGCGGAAGAAATTCGCGCATTGGAGGAAGAACGCTTCCGCGCGGAAGGAAAACGGCCGGAATTAGAATCGGTTTTACGGGAGATCGACGCGCAGAACGCGCAGCAGGCGGAAAAGACAGCGGAGCTCGCGCTCGTGCGGGCGGATATCCAAAAGGCCGCGGGGCAGCGGGAACGGCAGCTCAAAAAAGAGAGACTCTATGAGCTGCGCGCGCAGGTGAAACAGCAGGACGAGACGATGCAGGCCCTGCGCGAAAAATATCCGGATGGACTTCCTGCGGCAGAGAAAATCCGGCGGCAGCGGGAGAATGTCATTTCGCTGCGGCAGCTGGAAAAGAGGCAGGGGACGCTGGTACTCTCGATGGAAGACCGGCAGGTGATCGAAGAAGGTGCGCCGCTTTTTTCTGACCGGGTGCGAGTTGCGGACGATCTGGACGGCCTGGAGGCTGGGCAGCGGGACCTGGCAGCGGTGTCGGTGTAAAACCTCGC
>CALCJW010000223.1:0-3279 GCA_937967235.1 uncultured Clostridia bacterium | reverse complement strand
CATCACCGGGTGAGGCTGCGGAGGAAGCCAGTACAGCAACCGGTCAAGCGGTGCTGCAGGAAGCCCCGCTTGACCAACCCACGGAGGAGGACACAGCCGATACTATCACCTGTGCAGAACCGGCGGCATCCGCACCCGCGCTTATGTCACTGGATACGCCGCCATACATAACAGATGAGCTTGCGCATCTGCTTGCCACCAATCAAGCGGACAGTATTATGGGGAGCTTCGGCATCGTGCGTTCTGAAGCCTGCAGTACAGTGCAGGCAGTGTTTGAGGTTTCCGATTACAGTGGACAGGCTACCGTTGACGCCAATTACGCAGAATTGTGGGCTGCACTGGAAAGCGAATTTCGTGCCCTTTCTGCTCAAGGATACAAATATACAAATTGTAAATTTGAATATGGAATTATCACTTTGTTGAAATGAGGCGATTATATAATGTGCAAAATTATTTTTTTTGTGATTCTGTTCTGTGTTGTTTTTACCGTATATGCGTGTCTGGTTGTGGGAGCACGATCAGAAGACAGGTGATGAGATGCATTTTTCTACATCGGGAGAGCAGCTGCTGCAGGAACTGAGACTGATGGAAGCTTTGCCGGAAGAACCGCAGAGGATCAAATCAGCGCTTGCGGCGGCGGAAAAACTCACACTCAGACTGCGCAATCATTACGAAGCAAACTGGTCTCTGCCTCCTGTTCCGGGCAGAGTGATGAAGGATTCGACCGCCTATGCAGGCAGTATTGGTATGACAGAATATGGATGGCTTCACATCGAACTCAATAATCTGCTGCCGCATTGTCAATTCAGTACCCCGGAATACCTGCATGATACGTTGGCGCGTCTACTGCGCGGATATGCCGCTGCACATCGGTTGCCGCATTTTGAAAAAGCCTTCCTGGCGATAGAAGAATGGAGCGATATTCCTACACGTTCCGTTTACGATCCGGACAACAAGGGATGGAAGGCTATTCCAAACGCCATCAAAGGGGTGCTTGTTGATGATGACGACCAATACAGCCTTGAGATTGCGTTGCTGTCCAAGCAATCCGCTGTGACTGCCTGCCACATCTACATTTTGGATGCCGATGAAGCAGACGTTTTTTTTTCGTGGCGTTGCGGTGATTTTGGTGTTTATCCATAGGTTCACACGGGCGCGGAATAAAGCGTCGGTCATATTCACACATGGGCGCTGTGGAAACTCCACCGCGCCCATGTGCAGTGTGCAAAAAAGCTGTGCGCGCTCATGCTTTTGATCAGGATGTATGGGCGCGGCTAAAAAGATGCGCCCACCGTGTTCGCTTGGGCGCGGAAGGAGAATACTTTGATCTATGATTCGGCAGATATAGCACTGCTGCGCTTTGCGGCAGCCGCAAAAAATATTCCTCCGGATCTGCAATACCATCTTTCTTCGCGAGTATGGGATCGGGAACACATTCATACTCTGTGCGCGCAGAAGCTGCTTGCAGAAAACCGCAATCATCTTTCGATTTCTCTGACACCCAAGGGGGCCGCGCTGCTTAATCATCTGGGATGGCCGGTGACATTGGATGCCAAACAGCCGGCCCGAAATAAACTGGAACGCCGGTTGCAATCGGCATGGATCGCCGCCCTTTTCTATCGCGCGGGGTTTGATGTTTTCAATAATAAGGTTTCCAATCTTGCACTGCCGGAAACATACCTTCCCGCCAATGCTTTGCGCAGAGACACCACGGCAGCTGCGACCCGGGTATTTGCTGGCGTTCGGTACATGGGAATCGCACACAGCACGGAGAAGATGCTTCTTGCGCATTATGTGGACGGCGGTCATATGTACATCACCAGCGAAATGCGTATGTTCAATACAATGACGATGGCAGTATCCAGTGCCTGCATTCCGGCAGTCGTCTATTGCGGACTTTGCTATGACAATCTGGCAAAGCTGCTCACAGGTGCCAGTGCATTCACACCTACAAAAAGACGCGGCAGCGATGCGGTGACTTACCGCGTCGGTGCGGAAAGGACGCAATATCCACTTTTTCTTGTTGAGACGACCAACACAGGCGCATTCCAGCTTGCCTTGATCACCCGTGTGCGGGATTACCGGCAGCGTGTTGCGGAGTATGCCCTGCAAGGCGATTTTCTTCCACCGCCAGATGACGCGCCTGCACTGGATGCAATGTTAGGGCTTACCCCTTTTTTGACCTGTGTGGATATGGATATCACACGAATACGGCAGGCGGTGCGATACGCAAAAGCGTGCGGATTTCCTACGATCGCTGTAGTCGCACTTCCGTGTCAGCTCAATGCGCTGGCACTATGGTTCGCAGATCTATACCCCATTGAATTATATGCAATTGAGCAAAGTGAGCTGGAGCGTCTGTTTCCTGAAGTAATCATACGGGATATCTCCATCTCACCATATACGATGGGAGAGGGGGAGCACTATGTCGTGGCTGAATAGGCTGTGGGACATCCTGAGGCGGAAATTGCCGAGCCGGGAAAAGCTGATTGAGGCCGTTCCGCTGATTTTGGTGATTTTGTATCTGTATGGCGTTATGATCCATACGGTGCAGGCAGGAATCAGCCATACTTTCTCGGCAGAACCACCCAGCGGACCTGTTTTAGACTGGAGTGCCGCTACAGCTCTCGGCACGGTGTTTTCGCCGTTCGGTTTTCTTTTTACGCTGATAATGGCAGGATTGGTCTTCCTGTTTACGGATAAATTCCGCCAATGGCTGAGTGGAGAAAAGCTGGAGCGTGACAAGCGCGGTTTTGAAATTTTGCATGACGGCCTGCACGGGACCAGCGGATGGATGGGAAAAGACGAGCAACGGGAAATCCTGCAGATCGGACCTGTCAATGAACTTGCTGATTTCCCGATTGGAAAGCTGGATGAAGGGTCGCAGAAATTTGCGGCGCTCAAGAATTCCGCATATATGTCCGGCCACACCATTGTATATGGCGCATCCGGTTCGGGAAAAACCCGAGGCTGTACGCTCCCGTTGCTGATGAAAAAAATCGCCGAAGGAAAAGAGAGCTTGATCATTGTGGATCCCAAAGGAGATTTGTTCGAACGCACATACAAATTTGCGGTTGAAAACGGATATACCGTCCGGGCGCTGAATCTTCTGGACCTTGACCACAGCGACGGCTTCAACTGCTTTGACGATGTGGAACGGGATTCATCCCTTGTCAGTATCATCGCCGAAGCAATCATGGCGACAACCTCCAATAAGCTGGAACGAGAGGATTTCTGGGGCAAAGCTGAAAAAAACCTGTTGATGGCGTTGATTTTGTA
>CALCJW010000222.1:0-4257 GCA_937967235.1 uncultured Clostridia bacterium | reverse complement strand
CAAGGACTTTTTCCGCTTAATCGAAATTTTTTTGCTTAACTTAATGGCATTAGTCTCCGGAGGACGTATGCTTTATTCAACCGTTACGCTTTTAGCGAGGTTTCTTGGCTTATCGATATCGCAGCCTCTTTGCAGCGCGATATAATACGCGAACAGCTGCAGGCTCACCACGCCGAGAGACGGCAGGAACATGAGCTCCGTATCGGGGACAGTGAGGAGCGCATCGACGCGCTTTTCCAGCTCCGCCTTGCCGCTTTCGGTCGTAAGCGCGAGGACGCTTGCGCCTCTGGCCTTGACCTCGATGACGTTGCTCATCGCCTTTTCAAAAAGTGGCCCATAGAGCCCGAGCGCGACGACAAGCGTGCCGTCTTCGATGAGCGAGATCGTGCCGTGCTTGAGCTCGCCGGATGCGTAGGCCTCGGAGTGGATATAGGAAATCTCCTTGAGCTTCAAAGAGCCTTCCAAGCCGAGGGCATAGTCGAGGTTCCGGCCGATGAAAAATACCGAGTCGTGATTGAAATACTGCGAGGCGAAGAACTGGATCTTCTCGCGGTCTGCCAAAACCGTCTCGATCTTCTCCGGGAGCATCTGGAGCTCTTCGACCAGACGGGCATATTCTGCCGCATCGAGCCTTCCGAGGTTATCTGCCATGTAGATGGCCAGCATGTCGATGACGGCCAGCTGCGTGGAGTACGCCTTCGTGGTCGCGACGGCAATCTCGGGGCCAGCCCACGTATAGAGCACATCGTCCGACTCCCTTGCGATCGAGCTTCCGACCACGTTTACGATCGAGAGCACCCGCGCGCCTCTGGCCTTTGCCTCGCGCAGCGCCGCCATAGTATCGAGTGTCTCGCCCGACTGGCTGATGACGATGGCGAGCGTATGGCTGTCGACAATCGGATCGCAATACCGGAACTCGGAGGCGAGGACTGCTTCGACCGGGATGCGCGTCAGCTTCTCGATCGTATATTTTCCGAGCATGCCTACGTGATACGAAGACCCGCAGGCGATGATCATGATGCGGCCGATATTCTCAATTGTCTCGCGGCCAAGGACGAGGTCTCCAAAGTCGATGCGCCCGTCTTTGATGCGCGGGGTAATCGCGCGGCGCAGCGCCTCAGGCTCTTCCATGATTTCCTTGAGCATGAAGTGCGGGTAACCGCCCTTTTCCGCCGCGGAAATTTCCCAGTCAATGTGGTGGTGCTCCTTTTCGATCGGCAGCTCCATCGCGTTATAGACCTGAATAGAGTCGCGCGTCAGAACGGCGACCTCGCCGTCTTCCATGTACGAAACGTCTCTCGTGTACTTGACGAGCGCCGTCACGTCGGAGGCGATGAAGTTGCAGCCGTCGCCGTAGCCAAGCAGCAGCGGCGCGTCCTTTCTTGCCGCATACAGCCGCTCGGGATCGTCTGCGCAGACGATGCCGAAGGCGTACGCGCCCTCGATGCGGTGCAGCACCATGTAAATGGCGTCCTGCATGCAGTGCACCTCGTCGAGCCCCAGACAATATTCCAGCAGCTGCGCGACGACCTCGCTGTCCGTTTCCGAGGCAAACTGTACGCCCTTTTCCTCGAGAAATTCCCGGATCTCCAGATAGTTTTCAATGATGCCGTTGTGTACCAGCGCGATCTTGCCGTTCTGGGACACATGGGGGTGGGAGTTGATATCGTTCGGTTCGCCGTGCGTTGCCCAGCGGGTGTGGCCGATGCCGACCGTGCCGTGCATGAGCGCGCCATGCGCCGTCTTTTCGGCCAGGTTTGCGAGCCGGCCCTTGCATTTGGCGATGTCCAGCATGCCGTTTTCCGCCACGCAGATACCTGCCGAGTCATAGCCCCGGTACTCCAGCCGCGCAAGGCTCTCGAGCAAAATGGGCGCGGCCTGCTCCTTGCCGATATAACCTACGATTCCACACATAAAATAGTTCCTCCTGAAAATAAGTTCAGGACAAACCGCAGATATTTGCCTGCTTCCTGTTCGTGGCCCCTCTGTTTTGCGGTTACCCGCATATTTCTGACCGCGTCACGCGCACAGGGCAGCACGGAAACGCATCCGCCGAATTTTCGATCACGTTTCCCCTCGTTATCCTGCCATATGGCAGGCACTGGCGCTTTTTGATGGCGTCTGCCATGGCCTCCTTTCTGCTCTGCGTTGGTAACATTATATTACAAAGCGGTGAAAATTGCTACCCCAATCTTTTGAACAGGCAAGACGTCCGCGCAAAAAATCCCCCGCGGAACCAAACGGCTCTGCGGGGGAGGCTTCTTGATCAAAGAGAGATGGTAGTACCGGTCTTGCCGGCAATGCCGTCCTTGGCTTTTTCAAGCAAGGTGATGAGCGCGGTTCTGCCGGGCTTGGACTCGGCAAACTTCACGGCCGCTTCGACCTTCGGGAGCATCGAGCCGGGAGCAAACTGCTTCTGGGCGATGTACTCGCGCGCCTCGGCGGGGGTGAGGGTGTCAAGGCCCTTCTGGTCGGGCTTGCCGAAGTTGATGGCGACCTTCTCGACGGCCGTCAGGATGATGAGCATGTCGGCGTCCAGCTGCTCTGCCATGCACTCGGAGGCGAAGTCCTTGTCGATAACGGCGGGAACGCCCTTGAGGTGATACTTATCCTCCCAGATGACGGGGATACCGCCGCCGCCGGCTGCGATGACAGCGTGCTTCGCGTTCATCAGCGCGCGCACGGTCTCGATCTCGACGATCTCCACGGGCTTCGGGCTCGCGACGACCTGACGCCAGCCGCGGCCTGCGTCCTCGGCAACGTCAATGCCCTTTTCCGCGGCCAGCTTCTTGGCCTCTTCCTCGGTCATAAACGCGCCGATGGGCTTGGTCGGATGCTGGAAGGCGGGGTCGGCGGGGTTGACGGCGACCTGCGTGAGGACCGTCGCGCAGTGAATGCCGAGGCCTCTGCGGTCGAGCTCTTCGCCGATGACGTTCTGTAAATCATAGCCGATGTAGCCCTGGCTCATGGCCACGCACACGGAAAGCGGCATAATGTCGCTCTTGGCCTCCTGCTTGTGGTAGGCGGCGAAGGCGTTCTGGATCATACCGACCTGCGGGCCGTTGCCGTGGGCAATGACGACCTCGTGGCCGTCCTCGATGAGGTCGGCGATGGCCTTTGCGGTGACATGGACAGCGTCCATCTGCTCATGCAGGTTTTTGCCCAGCGCGTTGCCGCCCAAGGCGATAACAATTCTTTTTCCCATTTTATAATCCTCACATGGTTTTGGTAAAAATGGCGGGAGCAAGGCTCCCGCCATATCAATTAGCCTCGCAGAGTTTGCGGCGCGCACGCCGCAAAATTGTGTGAATCATTTTATCCGGCGGCTCTGCCGACCGGAAAAATTCCACTCAGTCCGCAAGTGTGGAATTTTTGCGGCTTGCCGCAAAAATTATGCGCGCGGCGGGCTGCAATCCCAAATTCATTGAAAGCCCCGCTTTCAATGAAGACGCTTAGAACATTTTGCGCTTGTTGTCGGCGGAGTCGAGGTCCATCAGAGCCTTGACCGGGTCCTTGACCTGTGCCAGGAAGATCATTGCGGCGATGATGTACGGCTTGTAGGAAGCCTGCTTGTAAAGCGGCACGAGGTAGCGGTCGAACACGGAGTTGTCAACCTCGCCCTCGGTGCAGGAAAGGCCGGAGATATCGGCGGGCAGGCAGTGCAGGTACAGAGCCTTGCCGTCCTTCGTGAGCTTCATCATTTCCTCGGAGCACGTCCAGTCCTTGTGCTGCGCGTTCTGTGCGAGCAGCTCCTTCTCGAGCTCGTCGATGCCCTTCTGGTCGCCCTTCACATAGAGCTCGGAGCGCTTTTCCATCGCCTTGAACGGAGCCCAGGACTTGGGGTACACGATATCGGCGTCCTTGAAGGCATCACGCATGGAGTTGGTCTTGTGGAACTTGGAGCCGTACTTCTCGCAGTTCTTGCGGGCGATTTCCTCGACCTCGGGGAACACGTCGTATCCTTCCGGATGGGCGAGGGTGACATCCATGCCGAAGCGGGTGAACAGGCCGATGACGCCCTGCGGGACGGACAGGGGCTTACCATAGCTGGGGGAGTAGGCCCAGGTCATGGCGACCTTCTTGCCCTTGAGGTTCTCCACGCCGCCGAAGTAGTGGATGACATGCAGCATGTCGGCCATGCACTGCGTCGGATGGTCAACGTCGCACTGCAGGTTCACGAGCGTCGGTCTCTGCTCGAGGATACCGTCGCGGTAGCCCTCTTCCAGCGCGTCCATGAACGTCTTCTGGTACTCGTGG
>CALCJW010000221.1:0-22476 GCA_937967235.1 uncultured Clostridia bacterium | reverse complement strand
GACGGTGAGCCGAACGCCGAGGCTTTCGCAGAGGCTTTTCACGAACGCTTCGTCGCGGTCGGATTCTGCCCCCCGCAGCCGGTGGTTCAGGTGCGCGGCTTCGACGGTGATGGAAAGCTCCTTTTGAAGCGAGAGCATCACATGCAGCAGACACACCGAATCTTTGCCACCCGAGACGGCGCAGATGACCGTAGCGCCCGGGGCGATCAGCTCGTTTTCCTGGAGATAGCGGAGAATGTTATCCCTCATGCTTCCACTCCAGGTCGGAGAACGTCGTATACTGCGGCATCCACTGCGTCTTGACCGTGCCGGTTTCGCCGTGACGATTCTTGGCGATGATGATCTCTGCGATGTTCTTTTCTTCGGTGTTGGGGTTATAGTAGTCGTCGCGGTAGATAAACATGACCGAGTCCGCGTCCTGCTCGATAGCGCCGGATTCGCGAAGATCGGACAGCATCGGCCGCTTGTCGGTTCGAGATTCGTTCGCACGCGACAGCTGGCTCAGGCACACGACCGGAACGTTCAGCTCCTTGGCCATGATCTTGAGTGCTCTTGAGATTTCGCTTACGACCGTCACGCGGTTCTCGCCCGATTTTCCGGGCGCGGCGGCGGTCATCAGCTGTAAATAGTCGATGAGCACAAGGCCGAGGTTTTCGAGCCTGCGGCATTTGGCGTTCATTTCGGCGACCGTGATGGCCGGGTTGTCGTCGACCCGGATATCCGTCTGGCTGAGGGCAGAGGACGCGATGGAGAGCTTGTTCCAGTCCTCCTCCGTGAGTTTTCCCGTGACGAGCTTTTGGTTATCGACGAAGCTTTCGTTCGACAAAAGGCGCATCGCCAGCTGCTCGCGGGACATTTCGAGCGAGAAAAACGCGACGGTCTTATTGGTGCTCTTCGCGACGGAGAGCGCGACGTTCAGCGCCATCGACGTTTTGCCCATGCCGGGTCTCGCGGCGATGAGCAGAAGGTCAGAATTGTTAAGGCCGTTGATCTTTTTGTCGAGATCGTGAAGGCCCGTGGAAAGGCCCGGAATGTCGTTTCCGGATTCGGCCAGCTCTTCGAGGCGGTCGTAGACATTGATAAGAACCTTTCCGATGTGCTGGAGGCTGTCGCCGGAGTTTTCCTTGCGGAGGCTGTAGACCTTTTTTTCGGCGGCCTCGAGCATCTCCTGCGCAGTGCCGACGCCTTCCTGGACCATGTTGGTGATCTCATCGGCTGCCGTGCCCAGGTTCCGCATGAGCGCCTTGTCGTGGACAATTGCGCAGTACTGCTTGACGTTGGCGGCGGTGGGCGTGATTTGCAGGAGCTGGGAAATGTAATGATACGAGTGCGCCTCGTCATACACGCCGCGCTCTTTCATCTTGTCGAGCACGGTGACGGGGTCAATGTGCTGCGAGAAGTTGAACATCGTATAGATCGTCTCGAAGATCTCGCGGTTCTGCTGCAAGTAGAATTCATCCGGCTGCAAAAGCGAAATCACGTCCGGCACGCACCGCTCGTCAATGAGCATAGAGCCGAGCACAGACTGCTCTGCTTCGAGCGACTGCGGCACCTGACGGCCTAAGAGCTCGTCGACAGGCATCGATGTTCACCTCCTCGAAAGTTTACATAAGATCTATGAATGCAGATTTCGGTAAAATTACAGCTCGCGCACTTCTACCTTGAGGTCGGCGGTGATTTCATAGCCGAGCTTGCACTTGGCGGTGTACACGCCAGTCGTTTTGATAGGATCGATGACGACCTTGCGCTTGTCAAGGGCGATGCCCTCCTGCTTTTCGAGTGCTTCGGCGATTTCCGCGTTCGTGACCGAGCCGAAGAGCTTGCCGGCTCCGCCGCCCTTGGCCATGACGACGACGGTCATGTCCTTCATCTTTTTGGAAATTTCCATGGCTTCAGCGCGCTCCTTGGCCTGACGCTCCTGGGTTGCTTTGTCGTTCATGCGCATGGTGTTGATGTTGTCGGCATTCGCCTCCTGCGCAAGCTTCTTGGGAAGCAGGAAGTTTCTGGCGTAGCCGTCGGATACCTCGATCATCTGGCCGCGCTTGCCCTTGCCGCGGACGTCCTGCGTTAAAATTACTTTCATAGCGATAAGCTCCTTTCAGCTGTTAATATCAATAATTTACGATTCATAGAACTGGTCGATGGAAGCAACAAGTTCCGTGAGCACCTCGCGCACGGACTTGTCTCTGATCTGCGCGCCTGCCGTGGCCGCGTTTCCGCCGCCGCCCAGCTTTTCAAGCACGACCTGCACGTTGCACGAGCCGATTGAGCGCGCGGAGAGGAAGACCACGTCCCCGTCCGGATAGAGAACGAAGGAGGTCATAATGCCGGAAATGTTCAGAAGCTCGTCGGCGGCCTGCGCGGCGATGGTCCTCGGCACCGTATGGTCGACGGCCGCAATCGCAATTTCGTTGCGGTACAGCCGTGCCGACTGGATAATATGGTAGCGCACGATGGTCGCGTCCAGATCGTTCTGGAACAGTTTCATCACATCGACGGTATCCGCGCCCGCCCGCCGCAAGAATGCCGCGGCCTCAAAGGTGCGAGAGCCTGTGCGCACGGAGAACTTCTTCGTATCGAGCACGATACCGGCAAGAAGAGACTGCGCCTCAATCGGGCGGATGTCCCGCTGGTCGACGGCGTACTGCAAAAGCTCTGTCACAAGTTCGGAGGCAGACGACGCGAACGGCTCATGGAGGTTCAGAACGACCTGCTCAATGTAATCTGCCGCTCTTCTGTGGTGGTCAATGACGGCCACGCGGGGAATGGACTCCAGCAATGCGCGCGACTCAACCTGATCGGGCCGGTTCGTATCGACGACAATGAGAAGACTCTTCGGGTCTGCCGCCACGAGCGCGTCTTCGCCAGAAATGAATGCACCGGAAAAATCAGGCGAGGCCTTGAGCTCGGCAAGCAGGCTCCCAGAGGCGTTCTTTTCCAAGTCCATGACGATCTGCGCCGTTTTTCCGCGTTTGCGGCACAGGCAGCTGATACCGACCGCCGCGCCCAATGCATCTAAGTCCGCCATCTTGTGACCCATGACGAAAACCTTGCTCGACTGGGCGATGAGCTCGGAGAGGGAACCGGCCACCACGCGGGACTTGACCCTTGTGCGCCGCTCGGTCTCCTTGGTCCTGCCGCCGTAGAAGGCAAAATTGTACCGGTCCTTGATGACGGCCTGATCGCCGCCGCGCGAGAGCGCCATCTCGATAGAGAGATTCGCGAACGAATAGTTTTCCTCAAACGAGCTTCCGTCCTTGCCGATGCCAAGGGAAATCGTCGCGTTTACGCCCGCGGGGTTCACGACGGCGCGAATTGCGTCCAGGATCGAGAACTTGCCCTCCTGAAGCCGGGAGAGGTCCTTGCTTTCAAAGAGCAGAAGATACCGGTTGCGCTCCATTTTGCGGCACAGCGCGTGAAGCCCTGTGACCCAGCCGGAGACAGCCTCATTGATCTGTGCATCGAGCTTCGAAATCGTCGAGTCCGGCAGATTGCTCATGAGCTCGTCGTAGTTATCAATAAGAATGACCGCCGTGATGGGGCGCGTGCGCAGAAACTCGTCGCGCACATTAAACATCTCCGTCATGTCGACAAAGAAGATGGTCGCAAGGCGCACGGTCGTCTCGTCGTCCTCCGAGCGAACGTAGTTTCCGTAGATGCGGTACCGGCGCGCGCCAATCAGCTGGTCTCCGGGAAGCTCGCTGCGCCCTTCGCGCAGCCACCCGGTCGTAAAGCCGGGGACAACAGCGTCCAGCGTCTGGTACTGCGTGCTGTCGGAAAGACCTGTGATGGCGTAAAAGCCGTCGTTGCCCCAGATGATCTCGCCCTCCGGCAGGCGGATGACGGCCATCGGAAACGGAGAGCCCGCGTGGACGGAGATCCCTTCTGCGTCAGTTGCGCTCTGCACGTAGCGCATGAGCGCGTTTCTGCGCCGGACGGAGAGAAGACGGCTGACCACCATCACGATGACGGTCACAACCAGCTCGCCCACCGCGAGATAATACTGGTCAAAAAGCGCCGCGGCCGCCGCAAAGGCCAGCATGATCAGGCAGTACCAGAAAACGCCGGGCTGCAGCAGCTTTGCAACATGCTTGTTCATACGGGTGCGCGCCTCCTCTGATTGAGCCTTTTAGAATAATCTTCTTCATTATAGCAAATCTTTTTCGTCTTTACAAGCCGTGATTGCAGGTTCCGGGTGCTGAAAATGCGGAGGCGCTGCGCGCCGGCGCGTTCGGCTCCCAAATGGGCTTTTTACGGAATCGACAAAAAATAACGAAAAAATTTGTATACTTTTTGGAGATGCTGTGCTATACTACCATGTAGCATGAAAAGTGTGCCAATTTTTTTGAGTAGCCTCAAAGCGGCACAGACGGATTGCATTTGAGGATGCAGACAGCCACTCGCGCTGCTTGCGGTTTGCCCGGGGCGATGGGGCGGCCGGAGCGGTACAAGAAGCACAGCCTTCGCAGACAGCTATGGAGAAATCCGACGAGACGGGGTCGGAGAGGCCGAAGCTGTCCGCTGGAATTTGTGCGTCCTTTTGGCCTCTGCGTCAGAAAGCCCGCTTGCACGGGAAGGCACAGGAGTTTCCTGCGCCGGCATTTTTGCGCGATATTTGCGCGGTCCACACAAAAGCCGGAAATCGGACCGGCAGAACCATGAATTTTTGAAAAGAGGTATATACAATTTGGCAGAAAAATTAAAGATCATTCCCCTCGGGGGACTCAATGAGATCGGCAAGAACATGACCGTTCTCGAATACGGCAAGGACATGATCATCATCGACTGCGGCCTCGGCTTCCCCGAGGACGACATGTACGGCATCGACCTTGTCATCGCGGACATGACGTATCTGGTCAAGAATCAGGAAAAGATCCGCGGCATGTTTTTAACCCACGGCCACGAAGACCACATCGGCGGCATTCCCTATGCCATGCAGCAGTTCAACTGCCCGATCCATGGTACGCGGCTGACAGCCGGGCTTGTGAAGCTCAAGCTGGAGGAGCACCACCTCGAACGCAGGGTCAAGCTCTTTACACACGAGGCAGGCGAGGTCGTGAAGGCCGGGTGCTTCCAGGTCGAGTTCATCCATGTGAACCACTCGATCGCGGACGCGGTGGCCTTCGCGGTCAAAACGCCGGTCGGCACGCTCGTCTTCTCGGGCGACTTCAAAATTGACGCGATGGCGGAGGACGGCATGATCGACCTTGCGCGCCTGGGCCAGCTCGGAAACGAGGGCGTGCTTGCCTTCCTGTGCGACTCCACAAACGTCGAGCGCCCGGGCTTTACGCCGTCGGAGCGCAGCGTCACCGACAGTTTTGACCGCCAGTTCTCCGGCTGCCGCCAGAGAATCATCGTCACGACGTTCGCGTCCAATGCGTTCCGGCTCCAGAGCCTTCTGAACGTTGCGCACAAGCACGGAAGAAAGGTCGCGGTCACAGGCCGCAGCATGGAAAATATCCTGAAGGTCTCGACGGACCTTGGCTATCTCAAGATTCCAAACAACACCCTTGTCGACATCAACGCCATCAAATCCCTTCCAAAGGACAAGATCGTGATCGTTTCGACCGGCTCGCAGGGCGAAAATATGTCGGCCCTGTACCGCATGGCCTTCTCCGGGCACCGGCAGGTGGAAATTCAGGCGGGCGACCGCGTGATCATCTCCGCTTCGGCCATCCCCGGCAACGAAAAGTCCATCAGCAAGATCATCAACGAGCTCTACCGCAAGGGAGCCGACGTTGTCTACGATAAGCTCGAGGGCCTGCATGTCTCCGGCCACGCCTGCCAGGAAGAGCTCAAGATTATGCACGCGCTGCTGCATCCGCGCTTCTTCATTCCGCTCCACGGCGAGCAGCGGCACCTGCAGGCGCACGCGCGGCTTGCGCAGTCAATGGGTATGGACGCGAAGAACATCTTTATCTCGGACATCGGCAAGGTCCTTGAGCTCACGAAGGCTACCTGCAAATGGGCGGGCACCGTTCCGGCAGGCAAGATCCTTGTCGACGGCACGGGTGTTGGCGATGTCGGAAGCGTCGTGCTGCGCGACCGCAAGCATCTGGCGCAGGACGGCATGCTGGTCGTGGTCGTGAACCTTTCGAGCGAGGACGGAAGCGTCATCACGGGGCCCGATATTATTACGAGAGGCTTTGTCTACGTCAAGGAATCGGAAAATCTCATGGAAGAGCTCCGCGTCATCGCCGCACACGCGATCGACCGCTGCCTTTCCGGCGGCACGCGCGACTGGAGCGCTCTGAAGGCGAATATCAAGAGCGATCTTTCGGGGTACCTCTTCAAGACCACGAAGCGCAACCCGATGATTCTCCCCGTGATCATGGAAATCTAAAAAACTGTCAGAAAAGCAGAATGCCCCGCAAATAAACGGGGTATCCTGTTTTTCAGGAAAAAGAGACGAGAAATTTCGAAAAACCGCTTGTCAAAAAAGCGGGTTGTGGTATATAATGAATTGGTTGCGCGGAAAGTGTCTTTTTTCGCGCGGGATACCGCATTGAATGAGGATGAGCATAGATGGCAAATGCAAAGAATACAAAGGTTCCGGCAGAAGACGCCATGGCCGCGGTCAGCGCACTGATCGCAAAGGCCAAGCGGGAAGGAAGCATTCAGGCGACGGAGCTGAACGCGCAGCTGGAGAAGCTGGATCTTCCGGTAGAAAAGATTGAACATATTTACGACACGTTCGACGCGATGGGCATCCAGATCGTGAGCCCGGAGCTTGAGATCGACCTAGACGACACGGCGGACGGCCTTGGCATGGGTGACGGCGAGATCCCAATGGGAGATGAAGAGGAAGATCTCATCGACCCTGTCGAGCTGGCGGCGGAATACAATCTCGACGACCCGGTCCGCATGTACCTCAAGGAGATCGGACAGGTGCGCTTACTCACGGCAGACGAGGAGATGGAGCTTGCCAAGCGCGTGTGCGAGGGCGATAAGGCGGCAAAGGACAAGCTGACGGAAGCAAACCTCCGTCTGGTCGTGTCGATCGCGAAAAAATACTCCGGCCGCGGACTTCACATTCTCGACCTCATTCAGGAGGGCAACACGGGCCTGATTCGCGCGGTCGACAAGTTCGACTATACAAAGGGAAACAAATTCTCTACATATGCCACCTGGTGGATCCGGCAGGCCATTACCAGAGCCATTGCCGATCAGGCGCGGACGATCCGCGTGCCGGTGCATATGGTAGAGGTCATCAACAAGGCGACCCGCTGCAACCGCAAGCTCGTGCAGGAGCTTGGACGCGAGCCGACGCTTGAGGAGATCGCGGCGGAGCTGAATCTGCCGATCGAGAAGATCATCGAGGCAAACCGCACGGCGGCCGATACGCTGTCTCTGGACATGCCGGTCGGCGACGAAGAGGACACGACCATCGGCTCGTTCGTGGAAGACGACAATACGCCGGGGCCCGCGGACGCAACGTCCAACGCACTTCTTTCTGAGGCGCTGACGGAGATCCTCGGGACGCTCACAGAGCGTGAGGCGGACGTTCTCAAGATGCGCTTCGGCATGTACGATGGCCGGACGCATACCCTCGAGGAGGTCGGCCAGATCTTCGGCGTGACGCGTGAGCGCATCCGTCAGATCGAGAACAAGGCCATCCGCAAGCTGCGCCATCCGTCGCGCGCGAAAAAGATCAAGGATTTCTATTGCTGAACAAAAGCCCGGGGACAAAACGTCTCCGGGTTTTGCAGCGTTTCGCCGTTTTTTACGCGAAGACTTGATATTCTTACCACACAATGGTAGAATGAAGCATCATATTTTTATTTTAATGTAGCGCGCCGAACTGGCGCAGATTTTGGGAGGATTCTCTTTGTCCGATAGGCTGCGGGCGCTTGCCGCCTCGATTCAAAGGCCGTTTCGCAGGATGCGGCCGCCGCAGATCGTTGTGCTGGTGTTTCTGGCGCTGGTGCTGACGGGAAGCGCGATTTTATGCCTGCCGGTCTGCTCGAAGTCCGGCGAGCCGACTAAATTTCTGACGGCGCTGTTTACCGCAACATCCGCCACGTGCGTGACGGGCCTTATTCCGGTTGACACGGGGACATACTGGAGTACGTTCGGACAGGTTGTCATTATCCTGCTTATTCAGCTGGGTGGTCTCGGCTTCATGACCGTCTCGACCATTTTCTTTCTTGCGCTCAGAAGGCGCATTGGTCTGCGGCAGCGTATGGTTCTGGCGCAGGGTCTCGGCGTGAGCTCCATGAGCGGCGTGGTGCGCTATGTACGCAATGTGATCCTTGGCACCTTCTGCGTCGAAGGCGCAGGCGCGTTGATCCTCTTTTTCCGGTTCCTGCCGGAATTTGGCGCGGGAACGGCCCTATGGTATGGCGTGTTCCATTCGATTTCCGCGTTCTGCAATGCAGGCTTTGACATTCTGGCGGATGTTTCCTACGGCGGAAGCGTCGCGCGGTACGTAACGGACCCGGTCGTGAACCTCACGCTGATGGCCCTGATCGTGATTGGCAGCCTCGGCTTTTCCGTCTGGGGCGAAATCCGGCACACACGGCGGTTTTCAAGGCTCTCGGTTTACGCAAGGCTCGTGATTCTCATTACGTTGGGTCTCATTTTTGGCGGCGGCGCGCTGTTCGCGCTTCTGGAGTGGAACAACCCCGGAACGATTGGGAATTTCGCACCGGGTGAAAAAATCCTTGCGTCGCTGTTCCAATCGGTGACGCTCCGCACGGCGGGCTTTGCCAGTTTCAATCAGGACGCATTGACGGAAGCATCTAAAGTGCTGTCCGATTTGCTGATGTTCGTGGGCGGCTCGTCCGGGTCAACGGCGGGCGGCGTGAAGACGGTGACGATGGGGCTTGTGATCCTGTCTGCCGTCAGCACGATGCGCGGCAGAAGACAGGTGACGGTATTCGGACGGTCTATTTCGCAGGAGGATATTTCGAATGCGGTCTCCGTTGCGCTTCTGGTGATGGGGCTGTCGCTTCTCGGCGCGGCGGTTATTACCGTGTGCGACGGGTGCAGCTTTATGAACGCCATTTACGAGACGATTTCCGCGCTTTGCACGGTGGGACTCACGACCGGCATCACGCCGACGCTTTGCACAGCTTCCAAGCTCATTTTGATCGTCTTTATGTTCTTTGGCCGCGTCGGCATTATGACCATCGGCGTCGGCTTTATGATGGGCGACCGCGCGAAAGAGCGCGTGCAGTATGCCCAGACCAAGGTTATGATCGGTTAAGCGCCGGATAGGAGATAGAATATGAAAAAATCGTATGTTGTCATCGGTATGGGGCGGTTCGGCTCGAGTGTAGCAGAGCGGCTGTATGAGCTCGGGAACGAGGTGCTTGCCATTGATACGGACCCCGATAAGGTGCAGCGCATGGAATCCAAGGTCACCTGCGCCGTGGTCGCGGACGCGCGGGACGAAGAGGTTCTGCGCTCGCTCGGCGCGAGAAGCTGCGACTGCGCGGTGGTCGCCATCGGCTCGGATCTGGCGACCTGTATCATCGCAACCTTGAATCTGAAGGATCTTGGTGTGCCGCAGGTCATCTGCAAGGCAACCGACGAGCTGCGCAAAAAGGCGCTCGAAAAGGTGGGAGCCGACCGCGTCGTGATTCCGGAGCGCGAGACGGGGATCAAGCTGGCGCAGGCTATCACGTCGTCGAGCATTCTCGATTTCATCGAGCTTTCCAAGGACTGCGGCATTGCCGAGATCCATACGCCGGAGAGCTGGTTCGGAAAGACGCTGCGCGAGCTCAACATTCGCGCAAAGCTGGGCGTGAATATCATCGCCATCCGCCACGACGGAAAGATCGAGGTCGCCCCGGGCGCGGACTTTGCGCTGAAGGAAAACACGGTGCTTGTCGTTCTCGGCACAAACGACAAGCTGGCAAAGCTCAAGCCATGAAGCAGGAGCATATTACAAGCCGCCAGAACCCACTTCTGGTGCACATCCGAAAGCTTGCCTCGTCCAGAAGCTACCGGAAGACCTGCGGCGAATTTGTCGCCGAGGGGACGAAGCTGTTAGAGGAAGCGGCAAAATGGTGGCCGGACCTGCGAACGGTCGTGTGCCGCGAGAGTGTCACATTATGTAACCTGCCGGACACGGTGCGTGTCGTAACGGTGCCGGAAGACGTGCTCAAGAGCGTCTCGACCGTCGATACGCCGCAGGGTGCGATTTTTGTGTGTGGCCTTCCACAGAAGGCGAAGGCAGAGCTTACGCCCGGGACGCTGCTGTTAGACGGCATTCAGGACCCCGGAAACCTTGGCACGATGCTCCGGACTGCCGACGCGCTTGGTGTACCGGTTGCGCTGCTGGACGGCTGCGCCGACCCCTATAGCTTCAAGACCGTGCGCGCGTCGATGGGCGCGGTGTTCCGCATGGCGGTTCCGCAGATCACGGAGGAAGAGGCGCTGGCGCAGTGCAGGGAGAAGAAACTGATGTTAACTGTCACTGCCTTAAATGATCAGGCGGTCGATATCCGGAGCGCGGACCTCACAAACGCCGTCGCCGTCATCGGAAGCGAGGGACAGGGCGTCCGAAAATCGATTTTGGACGCGGCGGAACAAAGTGTGATCATCCCCATGCAGCCGCACTGTGAGTCACTCAACGCGGCCATTGCGGCGGCAATTGTCATGTGGCAGATGAAAAACGGATAATTAGAAACGGAGGACGGACGGATGCTCAAGTACTGGATCTGGCTCAGCACACGAGAGGGCGTTTCCAACGTGCAGGCGCTCTCGCTTCTTTCGCGCCTCGGCTCGGCCGCGGCCATCTATCAGGCAGACGAGGACGCGCTCAAGGATGCGGACGGAAGACCTGTTCCCGCAAGTCTGCTCGATAAGTCGCTCACCGGCGCAGAGATCATTTTGCAGCAGTGCTATCAGAAAAACATCCACGTCATGACCATTCAGGACGCGCAGTATCCGGCGCGGCTGCGCGCGATTTCCGACCCGCCCATCGTTTTATACTATAAGGGCGTGTTCCCGGCGATCGATACCTCGCCCGTCATTGCCATGGTCGGCACGAGAAAGGCTTCGGCCTACGGACTCATGCAGGCAAAGCGCCTTGGCTATCAGGTTGCGAAAAGCGGCGGCATTGTGGTTTCCGGCGGTGCGGACGGCATTGACACGATGTGTCTGACTGGAGCTTTGAGCGCGGACCGGCCGGTCATCGCGGTGCTCGGCTGCGGGGTTGACGTTGTATATCCGGCTGGAAACCGGGTGCTGTTTGAGGATATCGCGGCGCACGGGTGCTTACTTAGTGAATACCCGCCGCAAACACCCGCGCTCGGCTCTCATTTCCCGGTTAGAAACCGGATCATCAGTGCGCTTTCTCTCGGCGTGGTCGTTGTAGAAGCGCCGAAGCGCTCGGGCGCGCTCATTACGGCAAATCGGGCGTTAGAGCAGGGGAGAGATGTGTTTACCGTTCCCGGTAACGTCGGTACAGCGACCTGCGAGGGAAATATTCAGCTTCTGCGCGAGGGCGCGATCGTCGTCGAAGACGGCTGGGACATTATGAAAGAGTATGTCCATTTGTATCCGGAGCTCGTGTCCCATCAGCCGAAAACCATCCCCATGCAGCTGACCCCGGAGCAGCGTGAAAGCGCCGTAAAATCCACGGACAAGCTTCCGCCGAGACCGAAAAAGACGCAGAAAAAAGAAACTTCGCCCGCGTCCACCGACACAAAAGTCATTGACAAGTCGGAAAACAGGGCTTATATTGACGTACAGGAAATTTTGGGCGCATTATCGCCCGACGAAAAGGCCGCCATCGGCCAGCTCACGAGCGGAGAAAAGCACATCGATCAGATCATCGCCGCAACCCAGCTTCCCGCCGCGCGCATTACCTCTGCGCTGACGCTGCTGCAGATCAAGGGCTATGTCTGCGCACTTCCGGGCAAGCGCTTTTCGCTCGCGGAAAAACAATCATAATTGGAGGCACGCATGCCGAACGCAAAAACCAACCTCGTCATCGTCGAGTCGCCGTCTAAGGCGAAGACGATCGGAAAATACCTGGGCCCCGACTATCAGGTCAAGGCCAGTATGGGACATCTGCGCGATCTGCGCAAGAGCACCATGAGCGTGGACATCGACCACGATTTTGAACCCGAATACTACCCCATCAAGGGAAAAGAGGATATCATCAAGGATCTGCAGTCCGCCGCGGCCAAGAGCGCGAACGTCTTTCTCGCAACCGACCCGGACCGCGAGGGAGAGGCCATTTCATGGCACTTAAAATATCTGCTGGACATCCCGGACGACAGGACCTACCGCGTGACGTTCAACGAGATCACAAAAGACGTCGTGCGAAAGGCCATTGCCGCGCCGCGCGCCATCGATCAGAACCTCGTCGACGCGCAGCAGGCAAGGCGTGTGCTAGATCGCATTGTCGGCTATCAGCTGAGTCCCTTACTTTGGAAAAAGGTGCGCCGGGGTTTGTCGGCCGGACGCGTGCAGTCGGTTGCGACGCGTCTTGTCGTCGACCGCGAAAATGAGATCCGCGCTTTTACGCCGCAGGAATACTGGACGATCGACGCAGCGCTCGACCGCACCGGAAAGCCCGGCGGGTTTACCGCGCGGTACTACGGCGACCCCAAAAAGAACGACCTTGGAAACAGGGAAGACGTGGACAAGATTCTCTCGCAGATCACGGGAAAGCCCTTTACGGTGCAGAGCGTCAAAAAAACGCAGCGCCGGAAAAATCCCGCGCCGCCCTTTATTACCTCCAGCCTTCAGCAGGAAGCATCCCGTAAGCTGAACTTGACGCCGAAGCGGACGATGATGCTCGCCCAGCAGCTCTATGAAGGTGTGGAGCTCCGGGAAGAGGGCTCGGTCGGCCTCATCACCTACATGAGAACGGACTCGCTTCGTATCTCGGAAGAAGCGCTTGCCGCGGCCGGAGAGGTCATCCGCAGCCGCTACGGCGAAAAATACTATCCCGGCCAGCCCCGGCGCTATAAGCCCAAGGCCAACGCGCAGGACGGCCACGAGGCCATTCGCCCGAGCAATGTCGCGCTCTATCCGGAGCTTGTCGAGCATGATCTGACGAAAGATCAGTATAGACTCTATAAGCTCATCTGGAACCGGTTTATCGCCTCGCAGATGGAAAATGCCGTCTACGACGTGACGGCCATCGAAGCCGCGTGCGAAAATCAGGTCTTCCGCGCCACGCACCAGTCTGTTGCGTTTGCGGGCTTTACGGCCATCTATGAAGAGGGCAAGGACGATGAGCAGGAGGCTGTCGGCTCTCCGCTTCCCGATCTTGCCGAGGGCGAAGAGCTGACGCTTTTATCCACCGACCCGCAGCAGCATTTCACCCAGCCGCCCGCGCGGTACACCGAGGCGACGCTCGTGCGCGCAATGGAGGAAAAGGGCGTTGGCCGCCCGTCGACGTACGCGACGATCGTTTCGACGATCCAGGACCGCGAATATGTCCAGAAGATCGACAAGCGTCTTTCCCCCACACCGCTCGGCGAGGTCGTGAACGGCCTTATGATGGAGCACTTCCAGAATGTCATCAACGTCGAGTTTACCGCCGGTATGGAGGCTGAGCTCGATGAGGTCGAAGAGGGCAAGATCTACTGGAAGCGCGTACTCGAAGAATTCTACAAGGGCTTCCATCAGGAGATGGAGGAGGCCGAGGAGGCGCTCAAGGATGTGCGGCTCAAGGTGCCGGACGAGGTGACGGAGGAGAAGTGCGACCTGTGCGGGCGCAACCTCGTCGTGAAATCCGGCCGTTTCGGAAAATTCCTCGCCTGCCCGGGCTATCCCGAGTGCAAGTTTACCAAACCGATCGTTGAGCGCATGCCGGGCAGATGTCCGCGCTGCGGCAGTACGATTTTGAAGCGCAAAAGCAAGCGCGGCTATGCGTACTACGCCTGTGAGCGCGGCGCGGAGTGCGGCTTTATGACGTGGGATGTGCCGACCGATCAGGACTGCCCGGAATGCGGCCAGACGATGTTCAAGCGCTCCGGCCGGGGTGCAATGAAGCCCTTCTGCATCAATCCCGAGTGCAAGAACTTCCTCCCCGAGGATAAGCGCGGCTATCGCAAAAAGCCCGCTGCGGCAGAAAATGCGGAGGCCGGTGCGGAGGAGGCGAATCTCCCGCCCGAGCCTGTGACTGCGGACGCGGCGACGGAGGAAAAGCCCGCGAAGAAGACAACGAAGAAGGCCACCGAAAAGAAACCGGCAGCCAAGAAGACGACCGCGAAAAAGCCCGCGGCCAAGAAAACGGCGACCGCAAAGAAGGCCGCTGCGAAGACGACAAAGAAGGCGGCCGCTGACGATACCGCGCAGGAAGCGCCCAAGAAGGCTCCCGCGCGCCGGACGAAAAAGGAAGAGACAACATGACAGTAACAGTGATTGGCGCAGGACTGGCGGGCTGTGAGGCTGCGTGGCAGCTGGCAGAGCGCGGGTTCGAGGTGCGGCTGGTCGAAATGAAGCCCACAAAAATGACGCCCGCGCACCACAGCGCCGATTTTGCGGAGCTCGTGTGCTCGAACTCTCTGCGCGGCGACCGGCTGGAAAACGCGGTGGGGCTTTTGAAAGAAGAGCTGCGCCGCTTAAAGAGCCTGATCCTCACCTGCGCGGAGGCAAACCGCGTCGAAGCCGGCGGCGCGCTGGCCGTCGACCGGTACGGCTTTTCCGGCATGGTGACGGAGAAAATCCGCAGCCATCCGAAGATCGCAGTGGTCGAAGAAGAGGTCACAAAAATTCCGGAAGCGCCGGTGATTATCGCGACGGGCCCTTTGACCAGCGACGCGATGAGCGCGGCCATTCAGGACTATTTCGGCGGCCAGAAATATATGAGCTTCTTTGACGCCGCTGCGCCTCTCATTACATTCGAGTCTATCGACATGGAAAAGGCGTGGTTCGCCTCGCGGTACGACCGTGGAGATGCGGATTATGTCAACTGCTCGATGGAAAAAGACGAGTATATCGCCTTTGTCGAAGCGCTGAAAACGGCGGAGGAAGCGCCCGTGCATGGCTTCGAGGACAAGCACGTCTTCGAGGGCTGCATGCCGGTAGAGGTCATGGCGCGCCGGGGCGAGGATACGCTCCGCTACGGCCCGATGAAGCCCGTCGGCCTCAAAGACCCGAAGACGGGCAAAGAGCCGTACGCCGTTGTGCAGCTCAGAAAGGACAATGCGCTGGGTTCTGTTTATAATCTGGTCGGGTTCCAGACACACCTGAAATTCCCGGAGCAAAAGCGCGTGTTTTCGATGATTCCCGCGCTGCATGACGCGGAGTTTGTGCGCTACGGCGTGATGCACCGCAATACATTCTTAGATAGCCCCCGCCTGCTTGACCGGTACTATGCCGACAGGAGAAATCCCCTTGTTGCGTTCGCCGGGCAGATGACGGGCGTGGAGGGGTACGTCGAGTCGACGGCCTCCGGTTATCTGGCCGCTGTTTCCATGGCAGCAAAGCTGCAAGGCACGCCGGTTCCGGATTTTCCGAAGCAGACGGCCATCGGCGCGTTGGCGCAGTACATCAGTGACACGAGTATCGGCAGCTTCCAGCCGATGAACATCAATTTTGGCATTATGGATCCGCTTGGCTACAAGGTCAAGGGGAAGGCCAATAAGAACTTAGCGATTGCCGAGCGTTCGCTGGCCATCATCGATCAGATGCTGCGCGAGCATACCATTTAACCGAAGGAGGAGACCGGATGCGGATTATTGTAGACGTCATGGGCGGCGACAACGCCCCCGATGCCATCGCGCTGGGCGCGATCGAGGCGGCGAAGGAAGAAAGGCTGGACGTTGTGCTGGTGGGCCGGGGCGAGGCGATTTTGCAGTGTCTCAAGAACCACGGCATGGAGACGCTTCCGGCAGGCGTTGAGATTGCGAACGCCGACGACGTGGTGGACATGCGCGATGACCCGGCCTCCGTTATGAAGACCCGGAAAAATTCTTCGATGTTAGTCGGCCTTCAGATGCTCAAGGACGGCGGGGGAGACGCGTTTGTCTCCGCCGGGTCGACGGGCGCGCTGTTAACGGCGGCGACGCTGATTGTCAAGCGCATCAAGGGCGTGAGAAGAGCGGCGATGGGGCCAGTGATCCCGACGAAAACGGGCGGCACGGTGCTCATCGACTGCGGCGCGACGGCGGAGTGTACGCCGGAGTTTTTGCTCCAATTCGCGTTCATGGGCTCTTACTACGCAAAGAAGATGCTGGGCGTATCAAACCCCCGCGTGGCACTTCTTAACATCGGTGCGGAGGACTCGAAGGGAACGCAGCTGCAAAAAGATGCGTACGCGCTGCTCAAAAAAGCGGGTGACGCTGGTTATGTAAACTTTATCGGCAATATCGAGGCGCGCGGCGTGCCGATGGGCGAGGCAGACGTTGTGGTGTCCGACGGCTTTTCCGGCAATGTTCTGCTCAAGGGCATTGAGGGAACGGCGCTTTTCATGTCCGGCATGATGAAGGACATGTTCAAAAAGAACATCTTTACGAAGCTTGCCGCCGCGATGTGCATGTCGGGCATCCGGGAATTCAAAAGCAAGCTCGACTACCGGCAGACGGGCGGTACGGTGCTCATCGGGCTGACAAAGCCGGTCGTGAAGGCGCACGGCTCGTCGGACGCGGTCGCCATCCGCAGCGCCATCCGGCAGGCGGCGCAGGCCGTTTCGAGCGGCTTTACCGACGATATTCGCGCAAATGTGGAACAGATGATGGTTCCGAAGGAGTTGGAGCATGTACAGAAGTCTTGAAGAAGGATTGGGATATATTTTTGAGAACCGGAAGCTGCTCGAAAACGCGCTGACGCACAGCTCGTACGCAAACGAGAACCGCGAGCGCAGGCTTCCGGACAATGAGCGGCTGGAGTTTCTGGGCGACTCGATTCTGGGCTTTGTCGTGGCGGACTATCTCTACCGGCGTTTTCCGGAAAAGCCCGAGGGGGAACTCACGAGAATTCGCGCGGACCTCGTCTGCGAGACGAACCTTGCCAAGGCGGCCGGGACGATCCATCTGGGCGATTTCCTCCTGCTCGGCCACGGTGAGGACCACGGCGGCGGCAGAAAGCGCGACTCGATCGTCTCCGACGCGATGGAGTCCGTCATTGCGGCAAGCTACATGGACGGCGGCTTTGAGGCGGCGAAGGGAATCATCGACCGGCTGATTCTGAGTGATATTCCGGTAGGACGCCCCCGGAACTATGACTACAAGACGGCGCTCCAGGAGCTCGTCCAGCGGAAAAAAGACCAGAGCCTTCACTACGCGCTGATCGCCGAGTCCGGCCCCGACCACGACAAGCACTTTACCGTGGAAGTCCTGCTCAACGGCAGCTCCGTTGGACAGGGAACCGGCAGCAGCAAAAAGCGCGCCGAGCAGGCCGCCGCCGAGGCCGCCATCGAAAAGCTCTTCCCGAATGAACTCTAAAAAATAAAACTGCCAGAGAGACGAATCGTCTTTCCGGCAGTTTTTTTATTGCATGTATGAAAGTTTGACAGACGGATGCGGGAACGCCGCGCTCAAGGAAGGGGAATACCGCCGCAGACGCTCACGGTGGGGGTCAGCGTGGAGACAACGCTCGGCGCGGCAAACACGCACAGCAGCACGCTCGCAGCCAGCAGCAGAATCGGAAACAGATAATGCATACGGATTCCTCCTGAAAGTTCATTCTGCTTGAATAGACGACAAAAGTGGGGGAGCGGTTGCATCCTTTTAAAAATTTTCGCAAATAAACCGGCTGCATTTCAAAGCTTGAAACGCAGCCGGAATTTTCTATACTTAGCCATCTGCCAGCATTCGGGCATTCGCAGTTTTGAGCGTCTCGCGAAGGAAGACGGCGCTGAGGATAAAGGAGAAAATCTCCGCGATCGGGAAGCAGAACCACACGAGCTCCAATTTCCCGGACTGCGCAAGCAGCCACGCCGCAGGCAGCAGCACCACAAGCTGACGGCAGACGGAGTTGATGAGCGCGTGCAGCGGATTTCCGATTGCCTGGAACACAGAGCCAGAGACGATGCAGAAGCCCGCAAACAGGAAGTGAATGGCGATAATGCGGAAGGCGGGGATCCCGATCTGGCGCATATGGTCGGTCGCGTTAAAAAGAGACAGCAGCGTTCCGGGAATGAACTCAAAGAGCGCCAGGCCAATGAGCATCAGGCAGACCGCGGCAATGACGGACAGGCGGATGGTTTTCTTCACGCGCTCGGGCTTTCGCGCGCCGTAGTTGTAGGCGATGATCGGGACCATGCCGTTATTGAGGCCGAAGACCGGCATGAAGATAAAGCTCTGGAGCTTGAAATAGACGCCGAAGACGGCCGTCGCTGTGGTGGAAAAGACGATGAGGATCTGGTTGAGACCGAAGTTCATGATCGAGCTGATGGACATCATGACGATCGAGGGAATGCCGACGCGGTAAATTTCCTTGACGGTATCCCAGTGGAAACGAATATGGCTCAGGCGGATGCGGACATCGGGGTTAAATTTGAGGTTCATAAAGAGCGCAAGGCACGCCGCGACGATCTGGCCGATGACGGTCGCCACCGCCGCGCCGACGACCTCCATGCGCGGAAAGCCGAGCCAGCCGAAGATGAGGATCGGGTCCAAAATGATGTTGATGACCGCGCCGGCGATTTGCGTGTACATCGCAAGCTTCGTCCGCCCGGTCGATTGCAGCAGCCGCTCAAAGCAGAACTGCGCAAAAATGCCGATCGACGCGCCAAGGCAGATCGAGGTGTAGCTCGCGCCGTAGTCCACGATCTGCTGCACGTCCGTCTGCGCGAGGAAGAAGGTGCGCGAGAGCGTCAGCCCCAACACGCAGAAGATTGCGAAATTGCAGAACATCAGGAAGATGGACGTGTTGGCCGCGCGGTCGACGAGGTCGTGCCGCTTTGCACCCAAAGCTCTGGACAGCAGTGCGTTTGTGCCGACGGCCGTGCCGCTGCCAAAGGCAATCATGAGATTTTGCAGCGGGAAGGCCAGCGAGATGGCGCTCAGCGCGTTTTCGTTCAGCTGCGAGACATAGACGCTGTCGACAACGTTATAAAATGCCTGCACCAGCATCGAGACCATCATGGGAACCGCCATGTTGGCAAGAAGCCTTCCAATCGGCATCGTGCCCATTTTGTTTTCCGTTCGTACCTGTTCCATACAATTCGTCCCTTCCGCAAAAAACGCGCCCAAAGGCGCAAAAAACAGCCCCCGTCCAGCCAAGGGCGGGAGCTGTAAAAGTTGGATTCTCCCATAAGCAACAAGGTATATGTTACAGGAAAACCAATAGGCTGTCAAGAACTGTTTTAAAGCGAGATTTCCTCGGCGCAGCTTTCGGCGTTTTTGCACAGCGCGCGGCACTTTGCAGTGAACGCATACACCTGCTCAGGGCAGCGGCCAATGTACTGCGAGGGCTCCATGTGGGATTTGATCTCATCTTCCGTCATGCCGAACGCGGGTTCGGCGGCCAGAGCGGCAATGAGGTCCCAGCGCTCGCCGTTTTTCATCTGCGCGGTTGCTTCCATCGAGGCCTTGCGGATGATCTCATGCACCTGCTGGCGGTCGCCGCCGTGCTTGACGGCTGCCATGAGAAGATTCTCGGTCGCGATGAAGGGGAGATACTCGTTTACAAAGCGCGCAACGATCTTTTCGTTTACGTGCAGCCCCTTCGTGACGTTCTGCATCAGCCGCAGAATGCCGTCACAGGCCAAAAATGCCTCGGGAAGCGAGATGCGGCGGTTGGCGGAGTCGTCCAGTGTTCGCTCGAGCCACTGCGTGGAGGCGGTCATCGGCGCGTTCATTGCGTCCGCCATAATATACCGGGAGAGCGAGCAGATGCGCTCGCAGCGCATGGGGTTTCTCTTATAGGGCATCGCCGACGAGCCGACCTGCGAGGACTCAAACGGCTCTTCGACCTGCCGGTCGTGCTGCAAAAGGCGGATATCGTTCGCGAACCGGCAGCAGCTCTGCGCGATGGATGACAGAACGTTCAAAATCCGGCTGTCAAGCTTTCTCGGATACGTCTGTCCGCACACGTCATAGAGACGGTCAAAGCCGAAGCTTGCGGCAATTTTCTGGTTCATCTCGTCAATCTTTGCGCTGTCGCCTTCGAAAAGCGAGACGAAGCTTGCTTCTGTGCCCGTTGTGCCGCGGCAGCCTAAGAAGCGGACGGCGGAAATGACGTCGCGCAGCTCTTCCAAATCGAGCATCAGGTCCTGCAGCCAGAGCGTCGCGCGCTTGCCAACGGTGACCAGCTGCGCGGGCTGATAGTGCGTATAACCGAGGCAGGGGAGAGCCGCATATTTGTCGGCAAAGTCGCAGAGGTTCTGCATCGCGGCTTCCAGCTGCCCCTCGAGATAGCGAAGGCCGTCGCGGTAGAGAATCAGGTCCGCGTTATCGGTCACGTAGCAGCTCGTTGCGCCGAGGTGGATGATGCCCTTTGCCCCGGGCGCGTCCACACCGAACGCATAGATGTGCGCCATCACGTCGTGCCGGATCTCCTTTTCCTTTTTGGACACCACGTCGTAATCGATCGGGCTCACGTGCGCGGCCAGCTCGTCGACCTGCGCCTGCGTAACGGGAAGACCCAGATCGTGCTGTGCCTGCGCCAGAGCGACCCAGAGCCTGCGCCACGTTTCGAACCGGCTGTCCGGGGAAAATAGATGCAGCATATACTTTGACGCGTAGCGCGAGGCCAGTGGGCTTTCATAGGTGGGTTTCATGTGATCGACCTCTTTATTTAGCGGTAGATGATCTCATCGCGCTTTGCGCCGACGGAGACGTAGCTGATATGGCAGCCAATCTGCTTTTCGATATACTCGACATAGTTGCGAGCTTCGACGGGCAGGTCTTCATACTTGCGCACGCTGGAAATATCACAGCCCCAGCCAGGCATGGCGGTCATGACGGGCTTTGCCTTGTCGATGACGGCCGTGAACGGGAAGTCGTCGGTCTTTTCGCCGTCTACTTCATACTGCTCGCAGATGGGGATCTCCTTCATGTAGGAAAGAACGTCGAGCTTCGTCAGGGCAACCTCGGTCGCGCCCTGGATCTGGCAGCCGTAGCGGGTCGCAACGATATCGATGGGGCCAACTCTGCGGGGACGACCGGTGGACGCGCCGTATTCCGCGCCAGCCTCACGAAGCTTCTCGGCTTCCTCGCCGAACCATTCGGCCGTAAACGGGCCCTCACCGACGCAGGTGGAGTATGCCTTTACGATACCGACCGTGCGGTCAACATGGCTTCCCGGAATGCCCGCGCCGACGCACGCGTAGCCCGCGTTGGAGGAGGAAGAGGACGTGTAGGGGAAGATACCGAAGTCAATGTCGCGGAGCGCGCCCAGCTGCGCCTCAAACATGATGTTCTTGCCAGCGGCCTGCGCGTCATACATATATTTCGTCGTGTTGCAGATATAGGGCGCAAGCTTCTCGCCGAACTCCTTGCACCAGGCGAGCATGTCGGAAAGCTGATAGGGCTCGGCGCCGTAGACGTTCTGGATCGTGAGGTTTTTCCACTCGAGGATGGAAGCAAGCCGCTTTTCGAGATACTCCGGATATAGGAGCTCGCCGACCATGATGGTCTTCTTCTGGTACTTGTCGGAGTAGACCGGCGCAATGCCGCGCAGCGTCGAGCCGTACTTCTTGTCCTTGAGTCTGGCTTCCTCCAGACCGTCGAGCGCGCGGTGATAGGGGAAGACAATGGTCGCGCGGTCGGAAATCTTGAAGTTTTCCGGCGTGATGGGAACGCCTGCGTCCTTGAGCGCGGACATTTCCTTCCAAAGGTCCTCAATGTCGATGACAACGCCGTTGCCCAGCACGTTCACAACACCGGGCAGGCAGATGCCAGAGGGAATCAGGTGCAGGGCAAATTTACCGTACTCGTTCACGATGGTGTGACCGGCGTTGTTGCCGCCCTGATAGCGGCAGACGATGTCGTATTCTCTTGCGATGAGGTCGACCATACGGCCCTTGCCCTCGTCGCCCCAGTTGATGCCAACAATTGCGCAGTTACTCATGTTCGTCAATCTCCTTCAATGGTTCATTTATTATCTTCGGGTATTATAGCACGGAAACGGCATAAGTAAATCATTTGTTTTGGATACTCAATATTAGAACTGCTAATGTCTGAATTTTCTAATCCACACATTCCTTTGAAGATAGAAAAACGCCTCAGATTCCGAAGAATCTGAGGAGGTGGTGCAGCAAGACAATCCAAATCCGAACCGTTTTTGTTGCTGATAGCTTCCTGCAATTCCGCGAAGGTGATGGTTTTCGTGCCCTCCTTGTAGTTGAAGGTGATCACCATTTTATCATCGTACAGGAAAATCGCGTTGATGAAGGTGTCAATGAGCATCTTGCGGTGGCTCTGTTGCCGCACGTCCAGCTTGCGGAAGCGGTGGAGCCAGAAGGTCATAAACTCCGCGCTGACCTTGGGCTTCGCCAGCTTTTCGCGGGCAAGCCTGTTCTCGAGCTCGTCGCGGCGGTTTTCCAGCTCCTCCAGCCGCTCCTTTGTGGAGCGCGTCAGGATGCCCTGCTGAATGGCGTTGAGCAGATTGCTGATG
>CALCJW010000220.1:0-22554 GCA_937967235.1 uncultured Clostridia bacterium | reverse complement strand
AACCTGACGACGAAAGAACACCCGATGGGTCTGTACCATCCGCACGAGGAGCTGCACCACATCAAAAAGGAGAACATCGGCCTCATCGAGGTCATGGGTCTGGCGGTCCTGCCCGGACGGCTCAAAAAGGAAATGGCCGACCTCAGGACTGCGCTTCTGAACGGCGAAAATCTGCGCGAAAATGAGGAACTCGCCAAGCACGCCGACTGGGCAGAAGGCTTTATGAAACGACACCCGGAGTTTAACGCCGAGAACGCCGAAGACATCATTAAGTTTGAGATCGGGCAGGTTTTCGCGCAGGTGCTCGAGTGCGCAGGCGTGTACAAATGTACGGCAGAGGGCCGCGCGCACCTGAGAAAATTCCTTGCGTGCGTGAAGGAGGACGCGTAAGCTGCGTCCGGCCTTGCGCAGAACCGGCAGATAAAAACTTCTCCGATTTTTAAAAAAATTTTTTCAAAACGCTGCAACAATTCCGATTCCCCAACTGTATACAGGATAGAAACGGTTGATAGCCGCGAAAAACTTACAGTTGAAAGGAACACATATCATGAAAAAGCTTTTGCTCTTTACCGTAACCGCAGCCATGCTGCTGAGCCTTGCCGCCTGCTCGCAGAGCGCAAAGCCCACCGCCAAGCCCGATCAGCCCGCGCAGACCGAAACAGCCGACAGCAAGAACGCACAGGCGGAAACCGCCGAAACCGAAAACGTTCAGATCCCGAATCCGTGGACGGATTATGATTCGAAGGACGATGCCGCGCAGGCCGCAGGCTTCGACCTCGCCGTGCCGGACGAGATTTCCGGCTGCTCGGAAAAATCCTACCGCGTCCTGAGCGCTGAGGGAGACGTCATGTTCGAGATCATCTACGCATCCGGCGGGGACGAGACCGCGCGCATCCGCAAGGCCCCGGGCGCAAACGATGTTTCCGGCGACTACAACGAGTACGCCGAAACCGAAACGGTCGACGTGGATGGCGGGAGCGTTACGATGAAGGGTGCGGACGGTCTTGTAAAGCTTGCCGTCTGGACGAATGGCAATTACAGCTACGCGCTGAGCGTAGAATCCGGTCTCAGCCAGAACGACATGGCCGCGCTCGTTTCGAACACTCAGTAAAACGAAATGGCCGCACGGATTTTCCGTGCGGCCATTTGAAGGAGATCATGATGGAAGCAGCAGCTTACCTTGCGCCCGCGCCGGGGTTAAGCCGGTTCTGGGAAGCGGGCGCGCAAGCTTTGAAAACCGTCCGGATTTTGTTCGCGGCGAAGCTGCTTGCGGCAAATCCCGCGCGGGAGGATGCGCAGGCCGATGTTAACGCCCGCGCGGCTGAGATTCTGGACACGCACGGAAACGCGATTCTGCGCTATGCCTACTCGTATCTTCATAATATGGAGGATGCCGAGGAGGTTTTGCAGGATACGCTCGTACAATTTTTAAAGACCGCGCCTGCGTTTGAAAGCGAAGCGCATGAAAAGGCGTGGCTTTTGCGCGTGGCGGGCAATCTCAGCAAGAACCGGCTGTCCTATAACGCCGTGCGCGCGGCGGATGAACTGAACGACGAGCTGGTCGCGGAGAACCGGGACGATCTGTCTTTTGTCTGGCAGGCCGTGCGCGACCTTCCCGAAAAATACCGCGCGCCGGTCCACCTGTTTTACCATGAAGGCTACTCAACGAGACAGATCGCGGAAATTTTGCAGCGCGGCGAGGCGACCGTCCGTTCCGATCTGCACAGGGGCAGAGCGCTGCTGCGCGAGATTTTAAAGGAGGCGTACGACTTTGACGAAATACGATGAAGTGATGGAAAAGCTCGAAGTAACGCCTGAGATGCGCGCGCGGATCTTACAAAACGTCGAGACGCAGATGGCCGAGCCCCGCAAAAAGCCGAACCGGCTCCGCCGCTTTGCCGCGCTGGCCGCGTGCCTTGCTGTTTTGCTCGTGGGCGCGGCGGCGCTGCCAAAGCTCATTTCCAGCCCCGCGCCGGAGGGATCCGAGACGACGATCGTAAACGGCATGGTCGAGGTGGCATCAAAAGAGGAACTGAGCGAGGCCGTCGGCTTCCCGGTAAAATCGGCGCAGAGCCTTCCGTTCTTCCCGCAGAGCATCTATTATACCTCCTACTGGGGCGAGATGGCACAGATCGACTACGCAAACGGCGGCAGTATGGCCTGCTTTAGGCAGTCTCTTGGAGAAGAGGACAATTCCGGCGACTGGAGCGAATACCCCGCGCAGAAAAGCCTCACCGTAAACGGCTGCGCCGTGACCCTCAAGGGGGAAGCGGACAGCTATACGCTTGCCATCTGGCAGGACGGGACCTACAGCTATTCGCTCAGCCTGTCTGCCGGTCAGCCGGCCTCCGTCTGGGAATCTATTGTTGAGGGGGTAGCATAAACATGGCAGTCTGGGTCAGCGAAGCAAGAAAACTCATCTCCTGCCACGAAATTGAAGACGGTGAGCGCTTCGTGTTTTCGTTCGAAAGCGATTTTTCCGCCTTTATTCTGCGCCTGCTCGCGCAGTCGTTCCGGGTAACATAGAAACAAGAAAGGGGTCGGTGCGGTATGCATCGACCCCTTTTTATGCATGTTAGAAGGATTCCAGTTTTCAGGACGCAAACGCATCTTCCAGATAGGCCTTGATCTCAGACGGCTGCTTGCCGAGGACAAAGGCAAACTCCTGATGGAGCATCTCTTCGGCGGTTTTCCAGCTGCGAAGCTCGGTGGCGCTGACGGTTCTGCGCCGGGCGGCGAGCTGCTTCTGCTTGTTGTAGATGGTCTTGCAGAGCTGGAGCAGCTTTCTGCAATCGTGCGCGGCAAGAATCTCCCGGTAAAAGCCCGACTGCTGCTTGATATCCGTCGGAACGTCCGTCAGCTCGGGAAGACCGGGAAGCTCCGGCAAAAGCGCCTGTAAGGCAGTCTTCGTCATGACCGGGCGGATGGTCGCCTTGCCGCCGACGGGGGTGTAGATCACGCCGCCGCGGTAATAGGGCGTAAGGCGATAATAGTCCCGCCCGCGTTCGAGCCCCGGCACATTCAGCCGACCCGCTTCCTCCACGCGGCACACGCCCTCGATACTGTAAACCACATAATCGCCCGGTGTAAACATCGCATCCTCCGTTTCCCGCAAAATCCAACTTTCTGTATCTTAATTATAGCAGATTTTCTGCCGGAAACGCAAACGGAAAAGTTGCACAAATTTTCGTTTTCCAAATTATATGCCATGTTTATACACTGAAAAATTGTCAGCCGCCTGAAAGATTGTTTTTCTTTCGGACGGCTGATTTTTTCGATTTTCAATTTTTGGGTCGATTACGGCGCTTCGTCCTCATAGTGGAACAGCGCCTGCATGAGCCCCAGAATCTCCGGCTCATCGAGCGAGTTTTGAAATTCTACCTTGCCGGACACGTCTCCGGGATTCAAAAGTCCCTGCTCCTCGAGCCTCCGCTCAAGCTGCCGGGCGATGCCAATGCTTCCGTCGATGATCTCGGGCCTTCGTCCCACGATGCGGCGGATGGCCCCGCGCAAAAATGGATAGTGCGTGCAGCCGAGAACGACTGCGTCGATGGGGACTTTCAGATAAGGCTCGAGCTTGTCGAGAAGATACCCCTCGACCTCCGCGCCGCGCAAAATCCCCTGCTCGACGTATTCCATCAGGCCGCTGCACGCGATGGGGATGATCTGCGCCTGATCGTCATACTGCGCCTTGAGGCGCTGGAACTTTTCCTCCTGGACGGTCATGGCCGTGGCCAGCATGAGGATCCGACCGCCCGGGTGGCGCTCGACGGCGGGCTTGATGGCGGGCTCGGTGCCGACGATGGCAAGTTCTGGATATGTTTTCCGCAGCGTCCGGATGGCGGCGCTGGTTGCTGTGTTGCAGGCGACGACGAGCGCCTTTGCGCTCTGTGCGAGAAGCCTGTCCGCCGCCTGCAGGCTGAGGCTAATGACCTCCTGCGGCGTTTTTGTGCCATAGGGCGCGTGGAGGGAGTCTCCAAAATAGAGATAGTTTTCCCGCGGAAGCGTCCGCACCAGCTCGCGCAAAACACTGATTCCGCCAAGTCCCGAGTCAAACACCGCAACCGGCGCGCGGCAATCCGGCATGTCTCATCCCTCCTGAAATTTCATAGCCTATAGTATACACGAAAATTATGAAAAAACTAGAAACGCCGCGTTACAATGCGGATACAGTTGGGTGACAGCCCGGAAACAGAACCGCGGCCAAAGCAAAGAAAGCCCCGGAGGAACGTTCCTCCGGGACTCGTTTGTAATTGGGCGTTCTGCTTACAGCTTTGCGTAGGCGCAGGCGATCTTGGAGCAGGCGCGGGCGTTGTTATAGGCCAGCTCGAGGTTTGCTGCGAACGAGCTGCCGCCGGTCATGTCCTTGATGTGGGCCAGCAGGAACGGGGTGATGGCCTTGCCATGGATGTGCTCGGCGTTGGCCTGTGCGACAGCCTTCTCGATGATACCATTCATATAATCGGGGTCCATTGCGTACTGCTCGGGGATGGGGTTACCGACGACGGCGCCGCCCTTGAGACCCACGTCCCACTTGGTCTTCATGATCTTGGCGACGGTCTGTTCATCCTGGCAGTTGTAGTCCAGCTTGTAGCCGGAGGTACGGCAATAGAACGCGGGCAGCTCGTCGGTGCGAAGGCCGAGAACGGGCACGCCGTAGGTCTCGAGGTACTCGAGCGTCAGACCGAGGTCCAGAATGCTCTTTGCGCCCGCGCAGACGACGCAGACGGGGGTGTTGGCCAGCTCCTGCAGGTCGGCGGAAATATCCATCGTCTTTTCCGCGCCTCTGTGCACGCCGCCGATGCCGCCGGTTGCGAAGAAGCGGATGCCGGCCAGGCTCGCGATGATCATCGTCGTTGCAACGGTCGTTGCACCGGTCTGGCCGGTTGCCAGATACACAGCCACGTCGCGGCGGCTGACCTTGCCGACGTTTTCAGCCTTGCACATCGTCAGCAGCTCTTCGTCATTCAGACCGACCTTCAGCTTGCCGCCGATGATCGCGGTCGTTGCGGGGATTGCGCCCTCTTCACGGACGATCTTCTCGACCTTATGGGCAAATTCCACGTTCTCCGGATACGGCATGCCGTGGCTCAGGATGGTGGATTCCAGCGCGACAACGGGCTTGCCCTGCGCAATGGCTTCGGCGATTTCGGGTGCGACGGACAGATATTCATGCAGATTCATTGTTTGTACTCCTTTAAAATAGATTCCAGAAGCGAAATGCTCATCTGGGGGTTGATGGTTCTCTCGTGGCCGATGGCGGCAATGCCGGCGGCCATGGCGTAGTCCATGACGGACTCAATGGGCATGTCCTCGAGTGTGGCGTAGATCATGGCGGCAGTAAATGCGTCGCCCGCGCCGGTGGCGTTGACCATGTGCTCGAAGGGGCGGAGCTTGCGGCGGAGCATACGGCCTTCCTGATCCATGTAAAGGCAGCCTTCGGTGCCGAGGCTCACGAAGATGCGGTGCAGGCCCTTATTCAGAACCTTCTCGCACGCGTTATAAAGGCTCAGCTCGTCGCGGATTTCCTGACCGGCCAGGATCTCGAGCTCCATCCGGTTGGGCTTGACGGTGTGCAGCCGTCCGACATAGGGGGCAAGCTTTCTGGCGTAGGCCGTGGAGACGGGGTCTGCGTATACATCCGGGCCGCCCTCGCAAAGATCAAGCAGGCGGCAGATCGCCTCCTCCGAAAGACTCGGGTCGCACGTGACGAGCCGCGCGCCGCGAATGAGGCTCTGCTTGCCGCTGAGAAAGCTCAGGGGCAGGCCCTGCAAAACCGTCATATCGGAGAGCGCGACGAACATATCGCCGTCTGCGTCGATCATGGACATGTAGGTCGACGAGGCTTTGCCGTCCGCAACATAGAGGTTTGAAATGTCGATGCCGGCCGACTGGCACTCGCGGCGGATCTGGTCTGCATATACGTCCGTTCCGACGGCGGAGATGAGCTTCACGCTCACGCCGAGGCGCGAGAGGTTCTCGCAGACGTTTCTGGTCACGCCGCCGGCCGAGGTGTTCATGTGGCCGGGGTTGGAGTCGTGCATAACGATGGGCTTTTTCGACCGGCCGTGGATGTCCACGTTCGCCGCGCCGACGCCGAGCACGTACGCGCTTTCATTTACAATGTAGCCCTTGCCGAGAATGTAGCCCTTCTTCTGCAAATTTGCGATGTGGACGGCTACCGAGCTCCGGGCGAGATTCAGCTTCGCGGCCAGCTCGTTCTGCGAGATGGCGGGGTTCTGCTGGATGATACGGAATATTTCAGTTTCACGTTCTGTCATTGTTTCACCGCCGGACAAAAGTTTATTTTCTAAGCAAATGTCTATAATAGCACAAGATGTCTGTTTGTCAAGAGGATTTCCGGAAAAACCGAAAAAAATGAGCGCCCCGGAAAATCCGGGGCGCTGGGAACGCACTCAAGCGTTTAAAAGCGGGAACGAGAGATTGGCCTTAAAGAGATCGCCGTCGACAACGAGGTCGAACGTGCCCTTCTGAAGGCTAGTCAGGCTCTGGGCGATCGACAGGCCAAGGCCGCTTCCTTCCGTCGAGCGGGACGAGTCGCCGCGCACAAAGCGCTCAAGAAGCTCATCGGCGGCGATATCGAGGGGATAGTTTGAGATGTTCTTGAAGCTGATGCTCACGCGTCCGTCTTGCACCTCGCTTGTAAAATAGACGCGCGTGCCGGGCATGGCGTATTTGCAGATATTGCTGAGAAGATTATCAAATACACGCCACAGAAGCTTTCTGTCCGCCAGAATCTGCGGATCTTCGGAAGAGAGCTTCACAATGGGCTCGAGCTTACAGAGCTCAAACCGGCTCTGGTACTCGCCCGAGACCTGCGAAAGAAGCACATTCACATCGACCGCTTCCAGATGCACCGGCAGCGTGCCGCTCGAGGCCTTCGAGGCTTCCACCAAATCCTCGGTCAGCTTCTTGAGCCGTGCGGACTGCCGGTCTAAAACGGCGATATACTCCTTCGCCTTCTCCGGCTGCACATCCTCTTTTTTGAGAAGGTCGACATAGTTGACGATCGAGGTCAGCGGCGTTTTGATGTCGTGTGAGACATTTGTGATGAGGTCGGTGCGGAAACGCTCGGACTTTAACTGCTGCTGCACGGCCTTCTGCATGCCCTGGGCGATGGAATTGAGGTTCTCGCCGTGGTGTTTCAGAACGCCGTACATGTGATTGACATCGACGCTTGCGTTGAGATTTCCTGCTGCGAGCGCCTCACCGCCCGCTTTGAGCTTTTGCAGGCTGACGGCGAGCAGGACGAGCAGCGGCACTTCTGCGAGCTTGGCAATCACCCAGATCACGACAACCCCGCTGCGGCTGAACGCCGCGAGAACGAACAGCTCGGCAAGGCTCACACCGACGAAGATCAAACCTGTCTGCCAGTACAGGTGCAGATGCTTCGCGCAGTAGGAAAGACCGTCTTTGAGACCCTTTCCCATGCGGAAAAGCAGGCACAAGCAGCGATAGACAAGCGTGTTTTTCCAGAACGCGCCGGATTTGAAGCGCGTTGAAAGCGTCATCAGAACACTCATCACGAGCAGCACCGCGAAGACCAGCAGCACCGCGATGACGAAAATCGCGATAGCGATGCTCGAATTAGTCAGATCAACGCCGAAAGCAAGCAGACACGCTCCGGCGGTAAAGGCAAGGACGAGGTACAAATCCAGCGGAATCCGGTCGACCCAGTTGAGGTGGATGCCCTCGACGCCTTCCTTGTGACCAGCCGCGCACAGCAGGAAGACAAGCAGCGCCAGGCACACGGCAAACGAAACGGCGGCGACGGCAATCAGGACATGCCTGTTTTCCACCAGAAGGTTCGAATAATACGACTCCTGATAGATATCGTCCTTCGCCGTCAGGGGGCTTCGGATGTAGCCGGTGATGGTCACGTGCTGATAGTCAAAGCGCTGATAGGAAATGTAGGCGTGGACCTCGCGCACGGCGCCTGCCTCGTCGGGCTCGGGTGCAGACGCGGCTTCCGCTTCGGTATCGTCGGTCACAAGCGCTTCTGAGACAGACGTTTCCGTCTGACTGGCGGTAGCTGTTTCGTCTGCGTAGATATATTCCGTGATATATGCGTCGTTGATGTTGAAGTTCTGCTTTTGCAGGGAATCAAGGTAGGTCTGGTATTCTTCTTCGGAAGCAAAGACGTGGTCATCCTCCACAACGTCGCGCCAGTTGTAGGACAGATACTGCTCCTGGCTGCGCATATACTGATACGTTTCGTCCTGATCGGAGCTTTCGAAGACGATTTTGCCGGTATCGTCCTGCACGGTGAAGAAAAAGTTGCTGTTTTCGCGGGAGAACTGCTGCTCGTAATACGAAAGCGCCGAGCCGCTGCCGCCCGAGCTTTGCTGCAAAACGGCGGAATAATAGTCGGCGGCGGTGTTCATTGCGCTGTAGAACGCGTTTCCTGCAATGTGGTCCTCCGCAAAGCCCTCGGGATTGCTGTAGCCTCCCTGATCGGCAAGATACAGCACGCCGAAGCCGCTGAAAAAGAGCACGATGGCAAAGACCGTCAGCAGCAGCAGCGCCGTGATCTTCGCCCAAAGCTTACTTTGAAGTGATTTCATCGGGGATCAGCCTCCATTTTGTAGCCCTTGCCCCAGACAACCTTTAAGTACCGGGGCTCGGCGGGGTTATATTCGATTTTTTCCCGGATGTGACGGATGTGGACAGCCAGCGCATTGTCTGCGTTGAGCGGCAGATCGTCCCAGACCCGGCGGTAAATTTCGCTCGGGGAGAAGACCTTCCCGGGGTTCTGCATCAGAAAGCGCAGAATATCATATTCCTTGGGCGTGAGGTTCACTGCTTCGCCGTCTAACTTCACGGTTTTCGCGTCGTCATCGAGCTCAATGCCGCCGATATGGAGCACATTCGAGCGAACCGCGCCGCCGCCGAGCTGCAGGAACCTTCGCAGCTGGGACTTCACGCGCGCCATGACCTCGATGGGGTTAAAGGGCTTTGTCACATAGTCGTCCGCCCCGGCGGTGAGGCCGAGGATTTTGTCGTTGTCTTCGGATTTTGCTGTGAGCAGAATGACTGGGACGTTTGAAAACTCGCGCAGGCGCTGCATGGTATGAAGACCATCCAGCCCCGGCATCATGATATCGAGCAGCACAAGGTGGATCTGCTCGTGGCGCAAGGTCTCGAGCGCCTGCAGACCGTTTGATGCGCCGAAGACCTGATAGCCCTCGGCCTGCAAATAGATCGTAAGCGCCGAGACGATGTCCTTTTCATCGTCACACACTAAAATATTGTACATGTCTGGTTTTCTCCTTGCTTTCACTTGTACTTATCATACAGAAAATGCGCTTAAGAAACAATGCGGAAAAATCTTAAGATTTCATGAAGACGGCGCGCGCTTGACAAATGCGGAAGGAATCTGCAAAATAGGGGTAAGCTTTTTTGAGGAAGGAGCATGTGTTATGAAGGTATTGTTGGTCAACGGCAGCCCGCACAAAAACGGCAGCACGAACAGGGCCCTGCAGGAGGTTGAGAAGACCTTGCAGGCAGCCGGTGTGGAGACCGAGATCTTCTGGATCGGAAACGAGCCCGTCGGCGGCTGCATCGGCTGCGGCGGATGCGGGAAAACCGGCGCGTGCGTGTTTGGGGGCGTGGTCGCGGAATTTACCGGGAAGGCGAAGGCGGCGGACGGCTTTGTCTTCGGAAGCCCCGTCCACTACGCGGCGGCCTCGGGCAATATGACGTCTTTTCTGGACCGGGTATTTTACTCGGCCGATGCGGAAACCTTCCGCTTCAAGCCCGCAGCAGTCGTCACGGCGGCAAGACGCGGCGGCAATTCGGCGGCCTATGAGCAGCTTTTAAAATATCCCGGCATTTCGCACATGCCGATCGTCTCGAGCCAGTACTGGAACATGGTGCACGGTGCAAACGCGCAGGATGTGGAGCAGGATTTAGAGGGTCTTCAGACCATGCGCGCTTTGGGGCGCAATATGGCGTGGCTTCTTTCGTGCATCGAGGCCGGAAAGGACGCGGGTGTGAATCCGCCCGCCGTCGAGCCCTTCCAGCGTACAAATTTCATTCGCTGAATAGTGTATGCTTTATACCGGCAGGCAGTCGCTTGCCGGTATATTTTTCGTTGTAAACGAATAAATATACGTATATACAGAAATTTATGCAGAATTCATTTCGATATATGCAAAACGGCAGAAAAATCCGCGTGGGATTTGTGCAGGATGCGTATTGCATTTTTATGCAAAAAGATATAATATTTATCCATAAAGTATGACACACGGAGGAAACACCATGAAAAAGGAAACCATCAAGAAAATCGTTCTCGCCTACTCGGGCGGCCTGGATACGTCGGTCATTATCCCCTGGCTGAAGGAAAACTACAACGATCCTGAAATCATTGCCGTTGCCGCCGATGTGGGGCAGGGCGACGAGCTCGAAGGTCTCGAGGAAAAGGCCATCAAGACCGGCGCGAGCAAGCTGATCGTGGCCGACCTCACGGACGAGATGTGCGACGATATCATCGTGCCGTCGATCATGATGGGCGCAAAATACGAAAAGTACCTGCTCGGCACGGCGTTCGCAAGACCCATCATCGCCAAGAAGCTGGCCGAGATCGCGCTTGCAGAGGGCGCAGACGCAATTGCCCACGGCTGCACCGGCAAGGGTAACGATCAGGTCCGCTTTGAGCTCGGCATTCAGTATTTTGCCCCCGGCATGACGATCATCGCGCCGTGGAGAGAGTGGGAGATCAAGTCGAGAGACGAAGAGATCGATTACGCAGAGGCGCATCATGTACCGCTGAAAATCTCGAGAGAGACGAACTACTCCAAGGATAAGAACCTCTGGCACCTGAGCCATGAGGGCCTGGACCTCGAAGACCCGGCAAACGAGCCGGACCTCGATAAGGACAAGTTCCTCGAGATGAGCGTCTCGCCCTATAAGGCGCCCGATGCGGCAACCGAGGTTTCCGTCGACTTTGAAGCGGGCGTGCCCGTAGCCGTGAACGGCGAAAAGATGAAGGTCTCCAAGATCATCGCGAAGCTCAACGAGCTCGGCGGCGCAAACGGCATCGGCATTCTCGACATCGTCGAGAACCGGCTCATCGGCATGAAGGACCACGGCATCTATGAGACCCCGGGCGGCACGATTCTCTACTTTGCCCACGAGCAGCTCGAGATGCTGACGCTCGACAAGGAGACGGCACACATGAAGTCGAAGCTTGCTGTCGACTATGCGGATCTTATTTATAATGGCAAGTGGTTCAGCCCGCTCGCCGAGGCACTTACCGCCTTTGCCAAGAAAGCCAACGAGAACTGCACCGGCACGGTCAAGCTCAAGCTCTACAAGGGCAACATGATCAACGCCGGCATTACCTCCCCCAACTCCCTGTATTCCGAAGAGCTCGTCACCTTCGGCGAAAGCGACTTCGATCAGGCGCAGGCCGTGGGCTTCATCAACATCTGGGGACTTCCCACGAAAGTACAGTCTTTGCTGAAGAGTGGTAAACTTTAAGATTAAAATTCAATCCAACAAAGGCCTGTCCGTGCGGGCAGGCCTTTTGATATGAGGTAAGAAACATGAAACTTTGGGCAGGACGCTTCCAGAAACCGACCGACGAGCTCGTCAACGACTTCAACGCCTCCATCTCCTTTGACCAGCGGCTCTACAAGCAGGATATCGCGGGCTCCAAGGCGCACGCGCAGATGCTGTCTGACTGCGGCATTCTCACAAAAGAGGACAACGAACAGATTCAGGCTGGGTTAGACGATATTCTAGCCGATATCGAAGCGGGGAACGTCGAATTTTCCGCGGACAACGAGGATATCCACATGAACATCGAGACGCTTCTGACCGAGCGGATCGGAGACGCGGGAAAGCGCCTACACACGGCAAGAAGCCGCAACGATCAGGTCGCGCTCGATTTCCGCCTCTACCTCCGGGACGAAATTTCTTCCGTGGTTGAAAACCTGCTGCAGTTGGAAGCGGTTCTCTGCAAAAAGGCAAAGGAACACCAGAAGACCGTCATGCCCGGCTACACGCATTTGCAGCGGGCGCAGCCGATCACGTTTGCGCAGCATCTTTTGGCCTACGCGAGCATGTTCGCGCGCGATATCACAAGGCTCGAAGACTGTCAAAAGCGCATGAACGAGTGTCCTCTGGGCTCCGGTGCGCTGGCTGGAACGACGTATCCCATCGACCGCTTTGAGACTGCCGCGGCGCTCGGCTTTGACGCTCCGATGAAAAATTCTCTGGACGGCGTATCGGACCGGGACTACGCGCTGGAGTTTTTGTCGGCCGCGTCCATTCTCATGATGCACCTGAGCCGGTTCAGCGAGGAGATCATCGCCTGGTGCAGCTGGGAGTTTAAATTCGTGGAGCTCGACGACGCGTACGCCACGGGCTCGTCCATCATGCCGCAGAAGAAAAACCCGGATGTGGCGGAGCTCGTCCGCGGAAAGACCGGGCGCGTTTACGGCGACCTGATGGGCCTTCTCACGGTCATGAAGAGCCTGCCGCTTGCCTATAATAAGGACATGCAGGAGGACAAGGAGCCGGTCTTCGATGCGCTCGACACGCTTCATCAGTGCATCCCCGTCTTTGCCGCGATGGTGGATACGATGACGGTTCTCCCGCAGAACATGCGCGCGGCGGCAAGCAAGGGATTTTTGAACGCAACGGACTGCGCCGATTACTTAACCAAAAAAGGCATGCCCTTCCGGGACTCCTACAAAATTTCCGGAAAGCTTGTCTATCTCTGCACGGAGAAAAACTGTACGCTCGAGGATTTGTCTCTGACGGAGCTCAAGAAGCTCTCGCCCCTCTTCGCCCCCGACGTATACGAGGCCATCCGTCTCGATACCTGTGTCTCGCAGCGCAAGAGCTACGGCGGCCCTGCCGTCGAGCAGACAAGCATGCAGATCGCCGCCATGGAAAGGTTCATCGCGGCCCATACAAAATGAACGAGAACGCCCGCCGACATACTGTCGGCGGGCTCATTTTGCGTATCAGACGCTTTCGTGCGCCTGCGTTTTTTCGGGAAGCAGGTTCGTCATGCTCTTGAGGCTGATGGCAAGGGTCGACGTGTTGTGCAGCAGCGCTGAGGTCGTCGGCGGCAGAATCCCGGCCACGCCAAGCACGATGAGCGAGAAATTAAAGCCCACAATGAAGCGGTAGTTGCGGCGGATGCGCGCCATGAGCTCGGTCGAGAGCTTTCGCAGGGTCACAAGCTCAAAGAGGTCCTCCGAGGCAATCGTAATGTCGGCAATCTCTCTTGCAATGGCTGCTCCCGTCGAGATGGCGATGCCGGCGTCCGCCTCCGAGAGCGCGGGAGAGTCGTTCACACCGTCGCCGATCATGATGACTGTCCGCCCGGCGGCCTTTTCCGCGCGGATGAAGGCGGCCTTATCCTCCGGCAGTACCTCGGCGTAGACCTCGTCCACACCGACCTGCGCCGCGACGGCCTCGGCAGTCTTGCGATTATCGCCTGTCATCATGACGACCTTGTCAATGCCGCACGCATGCAGCGCGCGCACTGCGTCGGCCGCCTCCTTGCGAAGCGGATCAAAGATGCAGATGACGGCGGCAAGCTCGCCCGCGATGCAAAGATAGAGGTGCGAATACTCCGCAGGAAGCGAGCGGAACTTTTCTTCCTCGCCCTCCGGCACATGGCAGCCCTCGTCTTCAAAGACGAAGTGCGCGCTGCCGATGAGAACCGTTTTGTCGTTTACCATGCTGGAAATGCCGTGCGCGACGATGTACTGCACCTGCGAGTGGTACTCCTCATGGCTCAGGCCCCGCTCCTTTGCGGCCTCCACAACGGCGTTTGCCATCGAGTGCGGGTAGTGCTCCTCGAGGCACGCGGCCAGACGCAGCATATCCGCTTCCTTATAATCGGCGAAGGTCACGATATCGGCGACCTTTGGCATGGCGTAGGTGAGTGTGCCGGTCTTGTCGAAAACGACGGTGTTTGCGTTCGCAACGGCCTCCATGAACCGGCCGCCCTTAACAGAGATATGAGACGCGCTTGCCTCGCGCATTGCGGACAGAACCGCAATCGGCATCGCAAGCTTGAGCGCGCACGAGAAGTCGACCATCAGAACGGCCAGCATCTTTGTGACGTTTCCGGTCAGCAGATACGTCAGCGCCGTGCCGCCCAGCGTATAGGGAACGAGCTTGTCGGCAAGGCGGGAGGCCTTGTCCTCGGCGGTCGACTTGAGCTTTTCGGACTGCTCGATCATCTTTACGATCCGGTCGTACCGGCCGCCGCCCATCGTCTTTTCCACGCGGAAGACACACTCGCCCTCTTCGCAGACTGTGCCCGCATAGACAAAGCTTCCTTCGCGCTTGACGATCGGCATGGACTCGCCCGTCATAGACGACTGGTTGACCATTGCCTCTCCCTCGACCACCTTGCCGTCTAGCGCGATGAGGTTGCCCGTGCGCACGACGACGAGGTCGCCCGCCTGCACCGACGAGACAGGAACGAGCACTTCCGTTTCGCCCGCTTTGACCCAGACCTGATCGATATTCAGTGCCATCGCGCCCGCGAGATCGGCTACGGACTTCTTGTGCGTCCACTCCTCGAGAATCTCGCCGAGGCGCAGCATGAACATGACCGAGCCCGCCGTGTCGAAATCGCCGCGCACCATCGAAACCGTGACGGCGGTCGCGTCCAGAACGGCGACGGAGAGCTTTCCGCAGAGCAGCGCCTTAAGCCCCTCGCGGATATACTTGACCGAACGGAAGGCCGAGATGACCGCCCGCACGGGAAGCGGCAGAAAGAGTTTGGAAAACGTACGGCGAAGGACGGTCATGGCGAGCTTGTCTTCGTACTCGCGGTTCAGAGCGCGCGGCGTGTGCGCCGGGACAAGGTCCATCGCCTCCGCCTTCTGGAACGAAAACGCGGCAAACGCGCGAAGAACGGCTGTGCGGTTTTCTTGGAAGCTGACCACCGCGTCACACGTGCGGTCAAAGACCTTAACATCCAAAACGCCCGCAATATTTTTCAGATAATACTCCAGAACGTCTGCCTGATGCAGCGTCATATGCGCGCAGGCCAGGTGCACCCGCATCCGCCCGCGCGACTCATGCAGAATCTGACATTTCATATAATGGAATCCTCCGGGGAACAATTCAAAGAAATAAGGGCCGCGCTGTGCGGCCCTTGGGGTAGCCTTTTATTCGGCCGCAGGTGCGTCCTCTTCCGAAGCGTCTTCCACGACAGCAGCCTCCTGCGCCGCCAGACGCGCTTCGTTGATGTCCTTGGCATCGGCGTAGATGTCCTCCGCGCCCTCGCGGACGGTGGTAGCAGCCTTCATGACGCAGTCCTTCGCGCGAAGAACGGCGGCGGTAGTGTGGGCGTAGACCTTCTTAGCGTCCTTGCTTCCGAGAATCTTCAGGCCCGCGGTTCCGAACAGAACGCCGGCAGCAAACAAACCAATATGCTTCATCTGTAAAACCTCCTGTTATTTTGGGCCGCACCGGCGGCTGCTGCGCCGCGAGTTAGCCTTCTTTAATCGTGAACACAATATAGCACGGAACTGCAAAAAATGCAAGACTGGTTTCAACAAAAAGTGCATTTTTTCGGAAGAAAATCCTGTGCAGCTTGTCAAACGGACGGGCAATAGTTTGGTCCGGACAATTTTGCGTGAAACAGGCGGAGCCCGATTGACATTCTGGACATGAGGGCTTATGATCATACCCATACCGGTATGGAGGGACGCGCAATGAAGCAATGCATGGATTCGGACAATCTGCATCGCAGGCTCAAAAAGATCATCGGTCAGGTCCAGGCCATCGACCGTATGATCGACGAGGATGTGCCGTGTGAGGATATTCTTGCGCAGATCAACGCCGCAAAATCCGCACTTCACGGCTGCGGCAAGGTGGTGCTCGAGGGGCACATCAAGCACTGCGTGCGTGACGGCATCGAGCACGGCGACGCGGACAAAACGATCGAGAATTTTACAAAAGCGGTTGAACGCTTCTCGAATATGGGCTAATAAATTTACAATCGTGCCGTAGGGACGCCCCCTACGCGTAATAGGAAAAATTTCGGGAATTTCCCGGATCATCTAAGGAACTGCGTGACGCAGTTCTTTTTTGTTTGCCTCTTGATAACTTATACCCCTATAGGTATCATATACGCATACCCCATATGGTATTAAAGAAGAGGTTCGACATGAAAAAGCTGATAGAAAAGCTGGAGGCGTTTTTGGAGCTCGGCGGCATCAAAAAGGATGTGACGCTGCTGGCGCTGTCCGGCGCGGCGGTCATTTGCAGCCTGTGCGGCGTGCAGCTGGGCAGCCTTCTTGAGGAGCTGACCGTTGCAAAGGCGCGCGCGGGCATTGAAAAGCTCTTGCACCTCACGCCGCAGACGGCGCGCGTGGTATTGGGCGGCGAAGAAGGAATCATTCCTGCTGAGAAGGTTCAGACCGGAGACATCCTCCGTGTCCTTCCCGGAGAGAGCATCCCGGTCGACGGCGTGATCATCTCCGGCCGGACCTCCATCAATCAGGCGGTCATGACGGGCGGTTCGCGGGCGCTTTGGTGCTGGCCGATACGCTGTGGCCGGACAGCGAGCAGATGCTTGCACGGCTCAAGGAGCTTTCGGTGCAGCCGGTTCTGCTCACGGGCGACCATGAGGCGGTAGCCAATACGATTGCAGCGAAGGTCGGCATGCAGGCCGTGCGCGCCGGGTGCCTCCCGGAGGATAAGCTGCGCTATATTGATGACTTCCAGAAGGCCGGAAGTCCGGTCTGCATGATCGGAGACGGTGTCAATGACGCGCCCGCGCTCAAAAAAGCGGCTGTCGGCATTGCGATGGGCGGCGTAGGAAGCGACATTGCCGTTGACGCGGCGGATATCGCACTGGTAGACGATGAGATTCGCGAGCTTCCGCATCTGGTGGCGCTCTCGAAGCGGATGATGACGACGATCAAGCTCAATATGACGTTCTCCATGACGCTCAATTTTATCGCGATTATCCTCGCCATGACGGGCACGCTCAGTCCCGTCGTCGGCGCGCTGTTTTCCATCTCTCAGGATGCGCCCGTCTCTGCCTTTAGCGTGTCGAGCGCAAGCTTGGTGTCGCAGTCGTAGAGCTCCTCGGACGGAATTTCAACGAGGCGAAGAAGGTCTTCGTGCTGCCGGATGACGCGGCTGCCGCCGGTGTCGCCCGTGAGCGCGAGAAGCTCCGGGAAAAATTTTTCCGGAAAGATGCAGGGGTTGCCGCGCTTACCGTTGTGGGCGGCTCCGACGATGCAGTCGGGCTCCCGTGTCCAGCGCTCTGCCACCGCGCAGACGGAGTTCGGCTGCAAAAGCGGCTGGTCGGCCACCATATATAAAATTGCGTCGCAGTCCAGCATGGCCTGCGTCCCAAGAAAAATTGTCCGGCTCACACCGAGCTCCGGCGCATCGTTCAAAATCGCAGTAAAACCGTATTGTGCCGCCAGCTCGAGCGCCTTTTCATACTGGCTCACGACCGTCACACAGGAAAAAAGCCCCGGCGGCACGGCCAGAAACGCCAGCTCCAGAAGAGATGTTCCCCGGTACGCGGCGAAGAGCTTGTTTGCGCCGAAGCGGCTCGCGTTTCCGGCCGCCATGATGAGGCACCCGAGCTTGGGTGCGGCTGCGTTTGCCATGACAAAACCTCCGTGATTTTCTACAATTCAGTATACCCACTTTTGAGCATTTACGCAAGAAAGCACCAAGAATTTCGGCAATTTCGAAAAAAGCGTTATACCGAAAATAGGATAATGCTTTTGCTTCCGATTTTTTTTCGGGTGTGCTAAAATTATTTCAGAATACAAGGGGCAGTGGGCGAAAAAATGCGGCCCGCGCGCACCTGTGCGATAGAAAATTGGAGGTCAGAGTATGAGCATCGTAGGCAAAAGCGAGGTTCGTGTCGACGCGTTTGACAAAGCGACCGGCAGAACCAAATATTACGAAGACCGGATGCCGGCCGGTGCGCTTTATGCGCGGATCAAGCACTCGGAAATTGCCCATGGCTACGTCAAGTCGATCGACACCTCGGCGGCCGAGGCCATCGAAGGCGTGGTCAAGGTGCTGACCTGCTTCGACGTGCCGGACATTCCCTTCCCGACGGCAGGTCACCCGTGGTCGATGGACCCCGGCCATCAAGACGTTGCCGACCGGCATTTGCTGAACCAGCACGTGCGCTACTATGGGGACGAGGTCGCCGTCGTCATCGCGGAAAACGAGGTCGCGGCGATGCAGGGCGTGCGCGCTTTGAAGGTCGAGTACGACGTGCTGCCGTTCGTGCTGGACGTGCAGAAAGCGATGGAGCCGGACGCACCGCAGATCCACGAGGAATGTCCGGGAAACGTCTTAAAGCACACGTCCATGGCCAAGGGCAATTACGACGAGGCGATCAAAGAGCCCGGCCTCATCAAGGTCGAGGGCTGGTATGAAACGCCGATGGTGCAGCACTGCCACATTGAAAACCACGGCTGCTTTGCCTACGGCGAAAACGGCCGCATCACCGTCGTTTCCTCGACGCAGATCCCCCACATCATCCGCCGGATCGTCGGTCAGGCGCTGGGAAGACCTTGGGCAGATATTCAGATCATCAAGCCCTATATCGGCGGCGGCTTCGGCAACAAGCAGGACGCGCTCTATGAGCCGCTTTGCGCCTGGTGCTCCACGCAGGTCAACGGCCGGTGCGTCCGCATCGACTGCTCGCGCGAGGAAACGTTTGTCTCCAACCGTGTGCGCCATGCCATCCGGTTCCACATCATCACGTGGCTGCATCAGGACGGCTCGATTGCCGCCAGAAAAATCGAGTGCTTCTCCAATCAGGGCGCATACGCGTCCCACGGGCACTCGATCGTGGCCAAGGCCATGGGCTCGTTCCCGCAGATCTATCCGTGCGCAAACTTTGAGGGCGATGCCTACACCGTCTACACCAACCGCCCCGTCGCGGGCGCGATGCGCGGCTACGGCATGCCGCAGGCCTCGTTCGCGGACGACGCAAATATTGAAGATTGCGCGAAAGCTGTCGGCATGAACCCCCTCGAGTACCGCAACAAATTCATCATGCCCAAGGGCTTTGAAGATGGCTTCTCGCACAACGTCAACTACTACGATTCCTTCCGCGACTGTATGGAAAAAGGCCGCGTAGCGATCGATTACGACAGAAAGATCAAGGAATATCAGAACCAGACCGGCCCTGTCCGCCGCGGCATCGGCATGGCGGCCTTCTGGTACAACACCGCGGTTTACCCCATTTCGCTTGAAACGTCGTCCAACCGTATGCAGCTGAACCTCGACGGCACCGTCACAATGCAGTGCGGCGAAACAGAGATCGGCCAGGGCGCGGACACCGCATACTCGCAGATGGCGGCAGAGGTCGTGGGCCTTTCCAGCTACCGCGACGTACACGTTGTTTCCTGTCAGGATACCGATATCACCCCGACCGGCCTTGGCGCGTACGCGTCGCGTCAGACCTATGTTGCGGGCTTCTCGATTCGGCAGACGGGCGAGCTGCTCAAGAAAAAAATTCTCGCCTATGCGTCGAAGCTCACGCGGCAGATGGCTGAAAACATGGACATCCGAAACAGCAGCATCGTCCGCATCATGGACGGCAAGGTTTTGATGTCTCTCAAGGAGCTTGCAATGACCGCGCAGTATAACGCCGCCGACTCCGAGCATATTACGGCCGAGTCGACGTATACGATCCGCAACAACGCCTATTCCTTTGGGTGCAGCTTTGCGGAAGTCGAGGTCGATATCCCGATGTGCAAGGTGAAGCTCCTGCGGCTTATCAATGTCCATGACTGCGGCAAACTCATCAACCCCGCGCTCGCCGAAGCACAGGTACACGGCGGTATGTCGATGGCCATCGGCTACGGCCTTTCCGAGCAGCTGCTCTTCGATGAGAAGACCGGCCGGCCGCTCAACAACAACCTGCTCGACTACAAGCTCTCGACGTTCATGGACCATCCGAATCTCGAGGCGCTGTTTGTCGAAAATCCCGAGCCGACCTCGCCCTTTGGCACGAAGGCGCTCGGAGAACCGCCCGCCTGCTCCGGCGCGCCTGCCATCCGCAACGCCATCTTGCAGGCGACCGGCGTTTCGATCGACAAAACGCCTATCACGCCGCATGTTCTGTACGCGGAATTCTCGAAGGCAGGCCTGATTCACGACGAATGGGCAGAGGAGGGGAAATAAGCTATGTATGATATGAAAGCGCTCTATGAAGCGACAAGCGTAGAGAACGCCATTGAGCTGCGCCTTGCGCATCCGGAAGCCCAGATCATCGCGGGCGGCACGGACGTTCTCGTGCAGATGCGAGAGGGAAAGCGCGCGGGAAAAGAACTGATTTCGATTCAGGGTCTGGATGAAATCCGCGGCGTCAGCATGGACGAAAACGAGGCCATCCGCATCGGAAGCCTCACGACCTTCTCGCATATTACGCACGACCCGATCATTCAGAAATACATCAATGTCCTTGGCGAGGCGGTCGACATGGTCGGCGGCCCCCAGATTCGAAACGCGGGCACCATCGGCGGCAACACCTGCAACGGTGTGACGTCTGCAGACTCTGCGTCTACCCTTCACGCATGGGAGGCGATCATCGAGCTGACCGGCAAAAACGGCAAGCGCTATCTTCCCATCAAGGACTTCTACATCAAGGCCGGTACGGTTGATATTAACGTCGCCGACGGCGAGATTCAGACGGCGATCCTTATTCCGAAGGAGTCCTACGACCGCACGGCGGGCTTCTATATTAAGTACGCCATGCGAAACGCGATGGACATCGCAACGACGGGCTGCTCGGTCAACTGCCGGCTGTCCGACGATAAAAAGACGTTCGAGCGCGTGCGCATTGCCTACGGCGTAGCGGGTCCTGTCCCCATGCGCGTTCCGAGCGCGGAAGCGGCCATCAACGGCAAGGAAGTAACGCTTGAGAATATCGAGACGTTCTCGAAGACCGTTCTCGAGGACATTCACCCCAGAGATTCCTGGCGCGCGAGCAAAGCCTTCCGGCAGCACATCGCAGTCGAGATGGCCAAGCGCTGCCTCATCGAATCGGTCAAACGCTGCGGAGGTGACGTGTAATGGCACAGTATAAGCTTGTAACATGCACAATCAACGGCAAAAAGCGCGAGCAGATCGTGGACGTGCGCGCGAGCCTGACCGATATGCTCCGCAACAACTACCACCTGACCTCCGTCAAAAAGGGCTGCGAGGTCGGCGAGTGCGGCGCGTGTACGGTGCTCATTGACGGTGAGGCCATCAACTCCTGTCTGTATCTGGCTGTGTGGGCAGACGGCAAGGAGATCATCACCCTCGAGGGCCTCATGAACCCCGACGGAACGCTCTCCGATATCCAGAAGGCCTTTATTGACGAGACAGCCATCCAGTGCGGCTTCTGCACGCCGGGCTTCATCCTGACGGCGACCGAGATTCTGAACGCAGGCGTCGAATACACGGACGACGAGCTGCGCAAGCTCCTGTCCGGGCACCTGTGCCGCTGCACCGGCTACCAGAACATTTTCCGGGCTGTCAAGAAAACCATGCTCCGGCGGCTCGGCAAGGACGAGGAAGCCGAACTTGTAAAGTAACACAAACAGCCCGCAGGATATCCTACGGGCTTTGCGGACTGTAATCTGCTGAAAAAAGAGAAAACCATGGAGGCGCGGTATGCAGAAGCTGAAAGAAGCGTTCTTTTCAGAAAAGGGAATGGGAATCGTCAATACGCTGTTCTGTATTTCCGCCATATTTCGCAAGGGCTGGCTGACGGTTGCCGCCTGTCTTGCATGGGCAGTCTACCTCTTTTTTTGCCGGAAGCACGCTGCGGCCAAAGGGAGCAAGCTGGTTTACACCGCGGTTTTTGCGATTGCGGTCATGCTCGTTTGTGTGAACCTGTACTTCATGTTCTGAGAATGCAAATATGCTGTGTTACCCCATGATTCTTGAACACCCCGGGCATTTCAAAATGCCCGGGGTGTTTTACGCGACGCTTTAGTGCGCTGCTACGACCTGCTGCATAACTGCGAGAAGCTCGTTTCGCACGGCCTGCGCGTCACAGCTTGTTGCGGCGAGGCAGGTATCGCCGTCTTCCGGGATGGTCTGCCCCAGATGCTCGCCGTCTTCCAGACAGACGGTCATCCGGCATTTCATACAGGTAAAAAGCTCCGGCCGCCAGAGATAGACCGCGCAGATCGCGTCGTGGATCATCATACCGTCGATGTTGTGCACCTGCTTGTAAACGTCCGCGTAGCTTGACAGCATCGCAGGGACGATTTTCCCAAGCTCGGTCGGCGCGCGCAGAAGCTCAATGTCCGAACGCGGCTGGTAGCAGAGGTTCGTCGCATCGAGTCCGATCATGACGGTCTTCACGCCGCTTGAAAAGACGACGCTCGCCGCTTCGGGGTCGGCTACGATGTTGAACTCGGCGTACCTTGTTGCGTTGCCCGCGTGGACGCCGCCGCCCATAATCGTGATGCAGGCGATGGCCTTTGCAATCTCCGGCGCTTTCTCGAGCGCGAGCGCTACATCCGTCAGGGGCCCCAGCGAGAGAATTTCAAGCTTCCCCGT
>CALCJW010000219.1:0-24499 GCA_937967235.1 uncultured Clostridia bacterium | reverse complement strand
GCAAGCTCATTAACCAGCGCCCGGAGAAGGGCGCGGCGGTCGCAGCCGCAGAATTTTTGCAGGCGAATTTCCCTGACCGCACAGGCTTTTCCCCACGCAATGTGCGCCGGATGCGAGATTTTTACCGGACTTATGAAAATGACCAAACGCTCCTCCGTCTGGCGATGAAAATCGGCTGGACGCTGAACGTGGTCATCATGGAGTCAGAGCTGACGATGGATGCAAGACGATGGTATCTCCGGAAAGCGAACGCAGGTGGTCTATCTAAGGCGGAACTTCTGCGGATGATAGAATCTGCCGTACATATGGAAATATCTCTCGACGAAAACACGCCGGACTGGTATACTAAAGAAAATGACGAATTACCCAAGAGAATACAGCATGAAGAAAACCTCGTTCGTTTGCTACAGTCCGATGACCAAGCTTGCAATGAGAGACTTGGCAAAGAAAGATGGAATGATGAGCCCCGCCTGCAACAGCGACTACGCAGGCAAGATGTCCCGCCTGATGAACAATGCCGTCCACCATGGCAATGTGGCAGGTTTATGCTATACCGAGGACTTCGGCGCAACATGGTGGGCTGCGCTGGATAGTGGAGTATTAAGCGAAATTTATTAGTGTGAGCAAAATGGATAATAAAAGTGTGCTTTTTGTAAAGTTCGGGGAACGCAAATATGTCAAGCGATTATTCGACGGTAAGATGTACTTTTCCAATGCGGTGAAGTTTCGTGGAATCGAGAAGACAAACGGGTTAAAGGGACAAGGAGATGCATTTGAAGCAATTCTGCAGTTGAAAAACGGAAATGCCATTATGACTGAGACAAACACCGGGCTATTTTTTCGCCAACCGAATATAACCGTGTCTCTCGGACTTGCTGATACTGACAACATACCTATATTTTGTATTACTTGCATATCAGCAGGGGACTGTACTATCCGAGAAGCGAAGGGGAAACGATTTATTACGATTAGCGACACAATTAGAGATACTATAAAAGCACACTTTCCAAAAGCAGATACGGCTGGCGTGTTCTTTCGACCGGAACTGTTCATCAGGAGCCTGTCTGAACTGGGGATGGTTTCCTATGATGAGGTGAAATATTTTGATTTTTCCCCTAAAGGTGTCATCAAAGAAATGATTGAATATGTTTCTCGATGCCCCGGAGTCGTGTCGAAACACAATAAACTTCTCGCGTCAATGGTTGAGGTAGCAAATAGCGTAGAGAGCATTCAACTTACAATTACAGAGCAAAACATGAAGCGCATTTTGTTTTGCAAAGATACCTACTTTGCAGGAGAAAAAGAGTATCGGATTCTTCTTCCTCAGAAAAGAATCCATGAGCCGAAGGAGTACACAATCAGGTGGGGAAGACAGCCGAGGCAGCTGTATCCTATTGATGAGTTTTTCGATGGGATAGAATTAAAATAGGCTGAAATATCACAATTAGAAATCAAAACGAGTCAGTAATAGATTTCTGCTTCCCACAATCTCGACAGACAGAGGTAAAATCAATGTCGCAGAATGACAAAATCCAATTATTTGAGAACAAGCGCATCCGCACCGCATGGGATGCAGAAAAGGAAGAATGGTACTTTTCCATCGTCGATGTTGTAGCTGTGCTGACCGATCAGCTGGATCAGCGCCACGCGGCGAAATATTGGAGCGTGCTGAAGACCCGACTGAAAAAAGAAGGTAGTGAGTTGACTACAAAATGTAGTCAACTGAAAATGCGTTCGGCAGACGGGAAATGCTACAACACCGATGTAGCCGACACGGAACAGCTCCTTCGCATCATTCAGTCCATTCCCTCTCCCAAAGCCGAGCCGTTCAAGCTCTGGCTGGCACAGGTTGGCCGGGAGCGCATAGAAGAAACGATCGATCCGGAACTGACGATTGACCGCGCATTGGAAACCTATCTCAAGAAGGGATACAGCCGCGAATGGATCAACCAGCGCCTGCAAGCGATTCAGGTGCGCAAGGAGCTGACCGACGAATGGAACGCGCGCGGCGTTCAAAAAGGTGTGGAATACGCGATTCTGACCGACGAGATCACAAAAGCGTGGTCCGGCATGAACACGCGGCAGTATAAGAATCTCAAGGGCTTGAAGAAAGAAAACCTGCGCGACAACATGACGACGCTGGAATTGGTTCTCAATATGCTGGCCGAAGCTACGACCACGGAGATCTCCAAGCAGAAAGCGCTGGAGGGTTTGCGCGAAAATATAGAGGTTGCGCGCTCCGGCGGCAAGGTCGCAGGCGACGCCCGGAAGGCTATCGAGCAACAGACCGGCGTGCCGGTCATTACGTCAAAAAACGCCGCGCAGCTCAATCAGGTCGTGAGCAATCTGATTGAAGCGACTAGCGAGATTCCGGACAAAAACAAACCGAAAGAGTAAATTACAGAAATCAAACGCTGTGATGTGTTCATCTATAGTGTAGTGAAAACACAAAAAGAAACCATCCTCTCGGATGGTTTCTTTTTTGTTATCCGTATACCGAACCGACCTCATCGGGTTCGACCACAAGCATTTTGCCATCGTCAGATGGCTGCGATGCAAAGCATCGCAGCTTTTGGCATAGCCAAAAGAAAATGCGCAGGGGCACGGAGCCAGCTCCGCTGGCGGAGTATTCCCGTACAGTTTCCCGCTGATCCATAGTGTTCACATGACACAGTCTCTTGAAAGCCTTGATCTTACAGGTTTTTCTTGTATTTTCAGTGCACTCCGCCATTTGGGACGTTCCGCATTCCAGAAACGCAAAATGCCAATAAAAAATGCGCATGAATTTCCGGCCCTGCGGCCCTCCCACAAATTTTTCTTCCAACAGCCCAAACAACCATACCGCAAACGCAATTTATCTGCTATAATAGCTCGTGGAAGGTCCTCCCGTCTCCGGGAACCTTTTCCACCCGCGCACCGTCTCACCATTACCCGGCCTCCGCAGAGGGCACACAGCACGCGTTCTCCCCTGCGCCGCGGGCTCTGCGCGTCAGAGCTTCAGATTTCAGAAAAAGGAGTTACATTATGGGACTTATCAACGCAGCATTGGGCGCCGCCGGCGGCGTGATGGCCGACCAGTGGAAGGAGTATTTCTACTGTGAAGCCATTCCCGAAAACGTCATGGCCGTCAAGGGCCTGCACCGCGTCTCCGGGCGCAGCACCAACTACAAGGGCTCGGAGAACGTCATCACCAACGGCTCTGTCGTCGCTGTGGCTGACGGTCAGTGCATGATCATCGTCGACCAGGGCAAGGTCACCGAGCTTTGCGCCGAGCCCGGCGAATTCGTCTATGATTCCTCGACCGAGCCCTCCATTTTCTCCGGCTCTCTCGGCCAGAGCATTCTTGCCACCTTCAAAAACATCGGCAAGCGCTTCACCTTTGGCGGTGAGCCCCCGAAGGACCAGCGCATCTACTACTTCAATACTAAGGAACTCATCGGCAACAAATACGGTACGCCAAGCCCCGTTCCCTTCCGCGTCGTCGACCAGCGCGCGGGCATCGACATCGACATTTCCCTTCGCTGCTTCGGCGAATACAGCTACCGCATCTGCGACCCGATTCTCTTCTACACGAACGTCTGCGGCAACGTCTCGGAGGAATTCACCCGCGACCGTCTCGACGGCCAGCTGAAAACGGAGCTTCTGACCGCCCTTCAGCCCGCGTTCGCAAAAATTTCCGACATGGGCATCCGCTACTCCTCTCTCCCCGGCCACACGATGGAGCTTGCCGACGCGCTCAATGAGGTCTTGTCTTCCAAGTGGCGCGACCTGCGCGGTCTTGAGATCGTGTCGTTCGGCGTTTCCAGTGTGAAAGCCAGCGAGGAAGACGAAAAGATGCTCAAGGAGATGCAGCGCAACGCAGCGTTCATGGACCCGACAAGAGCCGCAGCCCACCTGGTCGGCGCGCAGGCCTCCGCGATGCAGGCCGCAGCGAGCAATCAGGGCGCAGGCCCTGCGATGGCGTTCATGGGCATGAATATGGCGGGCCAGATGGGCGGCATGAACGCGCAGAACCTCTATCAGATGGGTGCGCAGCAGCAATCTCAGCAGCAGGCCGCGCAGCCCGCTCCCGCAGCACCGGCAGCGCCCACGAACGGCTGGACGTGCAGCTGCGGCAAGACCGGCAACACCGGCAAATTCTGCGCCGAGTGCGGAAGCCCCAAGCCCGTTTCCGACACGTGGACGTGCGCCTGCGGCGCGGTAAATAAAGGCAAATTCTGCTCCGAATGCGGCAAGCCCAAGCCCACCGCGCCCCGGCACTATAAGTGCAATAAATGCGGCTGGACTCCCGCCGATCCCACCAATCCCCCCAAGTTCTGCCCCGAATGCGGCGATCCGTTCAACGACGCGGACCTGACCTGATTCACAGCCAAATCATCTGGAAAAGAGGGAAGATATGCCAACTCAGGTAACGAACTATCAATGCCCCGCCTGTACGGGCCCATTGCACTTTGACAGCGCGACCGGCAAGCTCACCTGCGACTACTGCGGCACAAGCTACGAGGTCTCCGAAATTGAGGCGCTCTTTGCCGAAAAGGAACAAAAGGCCGCCGAAGCAAAGAAGACCGCCGACCAGAAAACCGCGCAGCAGAAACAGCAAGCGCAGGCCGAGGGCTGGGACACATCCGATCTTGGCAGCGACTGGGGGCAAGACGCTGCCGGCATGAAGAGCTATTCCTGCCCGTCGTGCGGCGCGGAGCTTATCTGCGACGAATCGACCGCCGCGACCGCCTGCCCCTACTGTGGCAACCCCAGCATCGTCCCCGGCCAGTTCTCCGGCAGCCTCAAGCCAGACTACGTTCTGCCCTTCAAGCTCTCGAAGGACGACGCAGTTAAGGCGCTCAAGGCGCACTATAAGGGAAAGCCCTTCCTCCCGCGTCAGTTCACAAACGAGAACCACGTGCAGGAGATCAAGGGCGTCTACGTCCCGTTCTGGATGTTCGACGGCAAGGCCACGGGCTCTGCCCAGTACGAGGCTACGCGCAGCCGCTGCTACACCTCGGGCGACTATGAGGTCACCGAGACCGACCACTTCGATATTTTCCGTGAGGGCTCCATCTCCTTCGAGAAAGTCCCCGTCGACGCATCAAGCAAAATGCCCGACGACTACATGGACTCCATCGAGCCTTTCGACTACAAGGAGCTCAAACGCTTCTCGACCGCGTATCTGCCCGGCTTCCTCGCCGACAAATACGATGTATCCGTCGAAGACTGCCACGAACGCGCCGACACCCGCTGTGAGGGCTCTCTCGTCGCGGCGCTTGGTGATACGGTCACCGGCTACGATTCCTGCGTCCCCGTCTCCCACGATGTGAAGCTCCGCCGCGGCAAGGTGCATTACGCGCTGCTTCCCGTCTGGCTCCTCAGCACCAAGTGGCAGGGTAAGAACTACCTGTTCGCCATGAACGGCCAGACCGGCAAGCTCGTCGGTGACCTTCCCACCAGCGCAGGCAAGTTCTGGGGCACGTTTGCCGCCATCTCGGCCGTCCTCACCGCACTCATTTCGGCAGGCTATCTGCTGTTCGCGTAAGGAGGGACACGGCATGAAAAAACGGATTATCACAGTTCTTCTCGCGCTAACCCTTCTTCTTTGCCTGAGCGTCTCGGTCTTCGCCGAAAGCCAGCTCTGGAACATCACCGACGATGCCGGGCTCCTCTCAGACGAAGAATACACGCAGCTTGAAAGCTACGCGGAGTCCGTCTCCGAAACCTACGGCGTCGGTGTCTACGTCATCACGATCGATAACTACGAGGACTACTACGACTCACCTTATGAAACTGCATGGCAGTTCTACCACGAATATACCCTCGGCGAAGGTGACGACCGTGACGGTATCATTTTGCTTCTCAGCATGTCCAACCGCCAGTTCGCGAACTTTGTCTACGGTCCCAAAGCAGACTATGCCTTCGACGAGCACGGCGTTCTCGAGCTCAATGACTGGTACCTCGACGATTTCCGCAATGACGACTGGACAGGCGGCCTCAACCACTTTGTTGCCGGCTGTGAGGACTTCCTTGCAAAAGCAGCCGCCGGTGAGCCCGTCCGCCGCAGCACGACCGGTCCCATTCTTCTCATCACCCTCGGCTCGATGGTCTTCGCGCTGATCGTCTGCCTCATTCTCAAGGGCAAGATGAAATCCGTCCGCGCCGGTACGCACGCAAACGCCTATGTCGTCGGCGCGCTCAACGTCACGGCCAGCCGCGACCAGTTCACCCACACCACCGAAACCCGGACGAAGATTGAAAAGGAATCATCCTCCAGCTCGGGCAGTTCCGAATCGGGCGGCGGCGGTCACGGGAGCAGCGGGAGCTTCTAGCCGCAAATCAAAAGGCGCAGCCTTTTGATTTGGAGGGGTTGCGCCTTGACTGCGCGCATAATTTTGCCCCGTTGGGGCAAAATTTCACACTTGCAAGGCGTAGAGTATGTTTCCGGTCGGCGGAGCCGCCGGATAACATGGATTTCTATTTTATTTCACGCCTGCGGGCGTGAAACTCTGCGAGGCTTTTCTCAGACTTTTGAAAATCCGGCCTGCTCCTTTCTGGGGCGGGTCGGATTTTTTAGGTTTTTATATGAAAGATTCCTTGCATTTTGTCATACGAGGTGCTATGATACGCATGCGCTGCATCATTTGTGGCCAAGGAGGGAACATTATGCAATCATCCATGCAAAAAAGCGGCTTCTCCGCAAACGAGCTGCTCCGCTGCCTCGGCATTCTGGGCGGGACGCTTCTTTATTCACTCGGCATGAACCTGTTCGTCGTTCCGGCAGGGCTCTACACCGGCGGCATCATGGGTCTTTCGCAGCTGCTGCGGACCTTCCTCCTGCAATGGACCGGCTGGACGCTCAAAGTCGACATTGCAGGCTTCATCAACTACGCCATCAACCTCCCCATGCTCCTGATCGCGTGGAAAAGACTCGACCACCGCATCGTTTTAAAGACCCTCCTTTCCGTTACCAGCACGACGCTCTTTCTCTCCCTCGTCCCGCGCACGGACATTCTCTCCGGTGACCAGCTGGCAAGGTGCTTAATTGGCGGCATGCTCTGCGGCAGCGGCATCGGCCTTCTTCTGTGGATGGGCGGCACGTCGGGCGGCATGGACCTTCTTGGCATGATGCTCATCAAAAGCGGCTCACACACCAGCATCGGCCATGTGAACCTCTGCTGGAACCTCGCGCTCTACACCATCTGTGCCGCCGCCTTCAGCCTTTCCACCGCGATCTACTCCATTCTCTTCTCCTTCGTCTCGACGACCGTCATGGATAAGCTCCACATGCAGAACATCAACGTCGAGGTCACCGTCGTGACCAAGATCCTGAGCCCTGAGATGGAGCATGAGATTCTCGTTGACCTGCACCGCGGCATCACCCGTATCGATGGTATCGGCGAATATACCGGCGATCCCGTCCACGTTTTCTACATCCTCGCCTCCAAATACGAAATCAGCCGCCTGCGCGCCATCATCTCCAAATACGACCCCCATGCCTTCATCGTCGCCAAGGACGGCGCGGTCATCTACGGCAATTACAAGAAGAAAATCTGACCACATGCGCTCACAGAAAGCAATTTCTGCGGGCGCATTTTCCTTTACAAACCGTCCTCGCCGCGTTACAATAGCCCCGTCCTTTGAAACTGCACATAAGGAGCCTTTTATGAACATCTACATCATCCGTCACGCGGAGCCGGATTACGCCCGCGATTCTCTGACCGAAAAGGGCTGGCGCGAGGCAGAGCTGCTCAGCCGCCGCCTTTCAAAGATCCCTGACGCGTCGTATTACACCTCGCCCCTCGGAAGAGCGCGCGCCACCGCGAGCCTCACCATGCAGGCCGTCGGAAAGGAAGTCGAGGTCTGTCCGTGGCTGCGCGAGTTTGACACAGGCTACAAGACGCGTCCCGACTTCCATCCAACCGGCCACGGCTGGGACTTTCTCCCCGAACATTGGGCGCGCGAGCCCATGTACTATGACCCGGAAAACTGGATGAAAGCTCCTGCCTACAAAAATTCCGGCATTGACGCGGTCTACCGCAGCGTCGTCCAGCAGTTTGACCTCCTGATCGCGAAGCACGGCTACGAGCGCCAGGACCATCTCTACGCCGCGCTCCGCCCGAATACAGAAAATATTCTTCTCTTCTGCCACTTTGGCATCGAGTGCGTCCTGCTCTCGCGCCTGTTCAACTGCTCACCCGTCGTCCTCTGGCACCATACCGTTGCCCTTCCCTCAAGCGTCACCATCGTCTCGACCGAAGAGCGCGCGCCCGGCAAGGCCATCTTCCGCATGTCCCGCTTCGGAGACCTCTCCCATCTCGACGCCGCCGGAGAAGTCCCGTCCTTCTCCGCCAGATTCTGCGAGCGCCACGGCGACGGCACCCGCGAAGATTACTAGGCCTGTCAAAAAGCAGGGGCTTGCTCTACTGAAGTCCCCCATATAAAAACATACCGGCGCAGTCTGCAACGTTGCAGGCTGCGCCGGTTTTTGCGCTTTTTAAAAAATCGCGTTCTGATATTCCGTCGGGCTCATGCCGGTCAGCTTTTTGAACGTCCCCGAAAAGTAGGTAATATCCTTATATCCCACAGCCTCGGCCACCTCATAGACGCGGAGCTTCCCTTCCTTGAGAAGCCCCATCGCCCTTTGCATCCGGCAGCGCGTGAGATAGCTTCCCACTGTCAGCCCCGTCTCCTTTTTAAAGAGGTGACTTAGATGTCCCTCGCTCAGGCCCAGTCCCGCCGCGACCTGCCCGATGGAAAGCCCGGCGTCCGCGCAGTTTTTCCCGATGTAGTCCATCGCCTCCTGCACGTACCGGCTCTTCGCGCCCGAGCGGAGTTCCGGCAGCTGCACATCCGCACTCTTTTTCTGTCCCTCGATTTTCTTTTGCAGCGCCAGAACCGCATTCTCGAGGTCCCCGTCATGAAACGGCTTTAAGAGAAAGTCCACTGCGCCCAGCCGGATGGCCGTCTGCGCATAGGTAAAGCTGTCATACGCCGTCAGAATGATGACGTACGCGCCGCACCCCCGCTCACGGAGCTTCGCGATCATCTCGAGCCCGTCCATCTTCGGCATTTTGAGGTCCGTAATGATAAGAGACGGCTTGCACGCCTCCGCCTTCTCAATCCCCTCTTCTCCGTTAGAAGCCTCTCCGACCACCACGCACCCGAGACTCTGCCAGTCCGTCGCCAGCACGATCCCCTTTCGGATCATCTCCTCGTCCTCAACAACCAGCACCCGCAGCATCCGCGTCCCTCCTTCTCGCCGGGAGCCGCGCCGTGATGCACGCCCCCGCGCCGTCCTTTCTGTTTCCCAGCCGCAAGCCGAAGCTCTCGCCATAGTGCTTGCGCAAAATCGTATCCACATTGAATAGTCCTAAGTGCCCCGTCTGCTGCTCCGGCGCCTGATACGGCCCCAGCATTTCCGCCGGAAAGCCACAGCCGTTATCCAGAACGCAGATTTCGAGCACACCGTCCGATTCCCGCGCCGTGACCGTGAGCCTGCCGTCCTGCACGCCGGAGAGTCCGTGCAAAATCGCATTCTCTGCCAGCGGCTGGAGCATCATCTTCGGAACCAGACACGACAATAGCGCCTCCGGCACATCCTGCGCAAACGTAAAGCTGTCCGACAGCCGGATGCGCTGAATTTCCACGTACCGCCCCAGAATCGCAAGCTCCTGCCGCAGCTCCACAAACTCATCCGGTGAAATGCAGAACCGCAGAATATCCGCCAGATTGGTCGACATCAAAGCCACCTGCGGTACCTGATTGATCTTGCTGATCCACTTCATCGTGTCTAACGTATTACAGAGAAAATGCGGGTTCAGCTGCGCCTGCATCATCCGGATCTGTGCGTCATTAAGCGCCTGCTGGTTTTGAAGCAGCGCCTGCTGGTTGCGCCGCAAAGACAGCACCATCCCGTTAAACTGCTGCGCCAGCTCTCCGAGCTCATCGCACTGCCCCTCCTGCACTGGGACCTGCACCTCCAGATCGTTCCTCCCGACCTGCGTGATTGCCCGATGCAGCGTTCCGATCGGCTGGAACATCTGTCGGCTCAGCCGCAGGCTCAGCGCAATGCTCACCGCCACACCGCCAAGGGCGCACAGCGCGCTCACCGTGTAGAGTAACCGAAGCGTCCCACGCGTAAAGACCTGCGGCTGCTGGAGAACCAGAAACAGCCCCGTAGCCTCGTCCTGCCGCGCAGTATAGACAAAATTATCCGACAGTCCCGTCAGCGCCTTGCCATGCAGAAGCTGCTCGCGCAGCGCGTAAGAGAGTGTCTGCACCTGCGCCTGCTGCGAGCAATACACCCCGCGCCAGAACCCATCCATCAACAGAATCTCGTTCTGCGCGCCCGCCAGAGAATCAAACATCGCGCGAAGCTGCGTCTCATAAAACGCCGCCACGAGAAAGCCTGCCGTCTGTCCGTCCCGCGTCAGCCGCACCGCCCCGCGCAGAACCGGCGCATCGAGGTCCGTCGGGTCGATGCTCGCGCTGTAGACGATCGTATCCCTGTCCGCCGCTTCCTTTAAAATACCCCACGACACGGGAAGCGTCTGCGCGCCATGCACCGTCTGCGTCGCATACCTGAGCGTCCCGTCCGCGTCGTAAAGCTCGAAGCGCGCAAACCTGCGCACATCCTCCGTCGCGTCATAGAGCGCGCTGTATACGCTCGCGCTGTTCTCCCAACCGCCCGAAAGCGCGCCAAGCACCGTCTCGCTGCCGCCAAGCGTGATGGCTGCCTCCTGCAAGCCCTCCTGCATGGAGGAAAGCGCATGGCACGCGCCGTCTAACTGCTGCTCGGCGTTCTGCTGCTGGTCGGCCGTCATGCGCAGCCGAAAAATCTGCAATAAGAGCGCCGAACAGAGCAGCACCGGCACCAGCGACACCGCCAGAAACGCCGCGTTCAGCCGCTGCCGGAACGAAGAAAACCGCAGCTGCTTCATGGCGTCTCCTCCGTTTCCTGATAAAACGCCCAGCTCATCAGAACCGATTCCCGGCTCTCGCTTGCAAGGCTCACATCATAGTCTGCCTGCACGATGGACGCCAAGGGCGGCAGCGTCCCGGCAGACTCCAAATCGCTTCGCACCGACCGCCTGCAAAACTGCTCCTGAATGAGCTGCTGCACGTCCCGGCTGACCGTAAAATCCACAAACGCGCGGGCGTTTTCTGCATGCGGCGCGCCATTTAAAATCGCGCACCCATCCGGCACGCAGCTCGTTCCGTCCGCGGGATAGACCATCGCGAGCTCATCACCCGCCGCAATGTGCCGGCTGGCCGTCTCCTCGAGCGTCACGCCGACCACAGCCTGTCCGCCGGCCACATAGGATAATACCGCGCCCGAGCTTTCCAACTGTTTTCCGTCGAGGTTTTCCGCGAACGCCCGCAAAATGTCGTCCGCCTCTCCCTCCACTGCGCAGAGCATCGTCACCAGCGCTGTGTAGCTCGAGCCCGAAACCGAAGGGTCCGCAAACGCGATTTTCCCCTTCCATGTTGGGTCCAGCAAATCCCGCCACGTCGTGATCTCCCCCGCCCGGACGAGCTTCGGATTGTAGACAAACACGACCGGCAGAGACGAAAACGGCGTCCAGATATCGTCCTGCGCGCGGTACTGCGGCAAAATCGCGTCCGCCTCCGCGCAGGTATACGGCGCAAACAGATCGCGATATGACTCCAGGCTCTCCACGCCGCCGCCAAACATCACATCTGCCTGCGGTGCGTCCTGTTCCTTGTCCAGCCGCTCGAGAAGCTCATTTGTGCCGCCCTCGACCACCTCGACCCACACGCCCGTCCGCGTTTCAAATTCCTTCACGATCGGCCACCAGACCTCCTTCTTGTGCGACGTATACAGAACCAGCCGCTCGCCGTCCTCCGGCGCGTAGTCCAGCTCTTCCGCTTTTCCCGAACACCCCGCCAGCAAAAAGAGCAGCAGAGCTACAGTCAATATCCGCCATTTTCCCATTCTTTACACCTCGTAGGGGCTGATGCCCACATCGGCCCTCGCAGTTGCCGCAAGCAAAACCCGAAACCCATCGGCGAATTCGTCGTTCCCAAAGGGGCGATGTGAGCATCGCCCCCTACAGCCGGAGCATAACGCTTGCGTATTTTTGCCCTAATTATATCACACCCTCTATGATCTTTTCATCCATTTCTCACAAACATATCAGTCAAACACAAAAAAGCGCAGGTTTGTCCCCTGTTCTTTTGTGCAAATGACCGGTAGAATGGAATCATCCAAACAGTGCCAGCACTGTTCCCGGTAAAAATTTCATAGGAGGAAACATATCGTGAAAAAGATTCTTGCATTTCTGCTTGCAGGGTCCATGATTCTGGCGATGGCCGCCTGCGCGGCAGCCCCCGCCCAGACCACCACGGAGCCTGCAAAGACCGAAGAGACTCCCGCCACGGAAAATACCGCGACGGAGGCTCCCGCCGAGACCGAAGCTGCCGCTCCGGTTGAGGAGGAAAACCTCACCGAGACCCAGAAGATCATCAAGGAAGCCGAAGGCATGACCCTTGAGGAGCTTGCCAAGAAGGCCATTGAAGAGTCCAACGGCAAAATGTTCTACGGCGTCGGCAACTCCAGCCGCGGCAAGAGCGCGCTGCCCCTCTTCATCGAGTACCTTCAGTCCATCGACTCCAGCTACAACATGGAGTTCGAATGGCAGCAGCCCAAGAACAACAAGATCTTCGATCAGTTGACCGCTGACTCCCTGAAGGACACCGGCACGTTCGCCATGACCCTCATCCAGGACGGCAACCAGATCGAGAGCAAGATGGTCCAGACCGGCATTCTCGACACCTTCATCCCGAAGGACTGGGCAGACGCAAACGGCACGACCGCAGACGCCTACACCGGCTTCCTGCCGCTGCAGACTCTCAACAAGGTCTTCATGTACAACTGCACTGGCGACAAGACCTATGACAACTGCTGGGACTTCGTCGCGGAAGGCGAACACGGCCTCTACATGGACATCGACTCTGAGATCGTCGGCAAGAACTTCCTGTACATGCTGACCCGCGACGACTACGCAGCATGGATGAAGGAGTCCTTCGAAGCTCTGTCCGATGACGAAAAGGCTTACTTCCAGCCCACCATCACCGAGATGGAAGCGGACGCTGCCGACCTCGGTCTCGGCGCTGACGGCGCATACGCTCTGGCATGGATCAAGCTGTGGGTCGAAAGCTACAACGCACAGACCGACGACGGCCCCATCTGCAACACCTTGGTCGACGCTTCCGCGAAGGATCAGTTCGGCCTGCTCGTTTACTCCAAGCTCCGCTCCGTCGAAGAGTCCAGCTCCGTCTCCGTCAACAACATCAAGGTCGCGGCCTATGAAGACGGCTATCAGGGCATCGGCGGCTACGGCTACTGCCACTACCTCTTCGTCACCGACAACTCCCCGCTTCCCTGGACGGCCTGCGCGTTCATCGCCTACATGACCTGCACCGCTGACGGCTTCTCCGCATGGGGCAAGGACATGGGCGGCTACTCCTCCAACCCGACGGTTGCCGAGGAGACTGAGGCCAACTTCCATCACTCCATCGGCGGCATGGCTGAAGACGGCACGACCGTTGCATTCGCAGCCAAGAACGACCGCGGCTACGAATGGTGGACCACCAACGGCAAGCTCGTTCTGGAAGATCCGGAATACTGCGCGGACGTTGCTTTCACCGTCGGCAGCTGGATTGAAATGCTGACCAAGTACTCCGCAGGCTAATCTGGCCTTTTCCCGGCGCATACCCCCGGCGCCCTTGGACGCAACAATCCAAGGGCGCCGTTTTTTCAAACAAGTTCCAAATACGCCGTAGGGGCGGACGACTCTGTCCGCCCGGCAAAACGTGAATCCGAAACGCGAAAATCTTCGGCGAATTCGCAGCTTCCCTTGGGCGGACAGGGTCGTCCGCCCCTACGAACCGCGTTGCCCCCAATACCCCATTCCCCTGAAAATCCGTGAAAGAAGGAGGAGTACGCCATGAACCAATCCTCAACCCTCCGCGCAAGTAAAACGACCATCGCGCTCAACAAGGTCAAAACCTTCTTTTCCAAGCCCCACAACGTCATTCTTCTGCTGCTGGGTATCGTTCTGACCTTCACCACCGTCGCGCCCATCGTCGCCATCGTGGAAGACACCTTTAAGATCCACGCCGGCACCATCGACGCGCACCTGACCGGTCAAGCCTCCGGCTACACCACGGTCAACTACATTGACCTCTTCACCAGCCGCATGGCCAAGACGAATCTCTGGACGCCGCTTCTCAATACCGTCCTGCTCGCTGTCGGCACGTGCGTCGTCTCCATCTTATATGGCGGCCTGTTCGCGTTCCTCATCACAAGGACCGACCTCGCCTGGAGAAAATATTTAAGCTCTATTTTCATTTTCCCGTACATCATGCCGCAGTGGACGCTTGCCGTCGTGTGGCAGAACCTGTTCAACTCCAACGCCGTTACCGGCACGTCCAACGGTCTGCTTGCCGCCCTCTTTGGCGTCAACATGCCGATGTGGTGGTGCAAGGGCCTGTTCCCGAGCCTGATGGTCCTTGGCCTTCACTACGCGCCGTTTGCTTACATTTTAATCGGCGGTATCTTCCGCAACATGGACGCGAACTTAGAGGAGGCCGCAACCATTCTCGATACCCCCAAGTGGAAGACCATGTTCCGCATCACGCTCCCGATGGTAAAGCCCGCGATTTTGTCCACGATCCTTCTCGTCTTCGGAAGCGCCATGGGCTCTTACCCGGTTCCCCATTATCTGGGTCTGAGCACGCTCTCGACAAAATATGTCTCGATGAACTCCAAGTATACCGGCGAGGCGAGCATTCTTGCCATCATCATGATGATCTTCGGCGTGGCGATCATGCTGCTCAACCAGCTTTCCTTGAGAAGCCGCAAGAACTACACCACCGTCACCGGCAAGTCCGGCCAGATCTCCAAGATCACGCTCGGAAAATACGGCAAGTACATCATCGCCATCATCCTCGTCATCCTCACGTTCTTCACAAGCATCTTCCCCATCATCTCGTTTGCGTTTGAGACCTTCCTCCCGAACCCGGGCGACTATTCGTTCCTCTATACAGGAGACGCTTCGAACCTCACGACCAAGTGGTGGCTCACCAGCGAAAACGTCACCGAAAACGGCATGTACGGCCAGAAGGGCATCTTGTATAACGAGACGATCTGGCGCGCGTTCAAGGGAACAATCCTCGTCTCCGTCGCCTGCGCCCTGCTCGCCGGCACAATCGGCACGATGATCGGCTACGCCGTCTCCAAAAACCGCCGCAGCCGCTGGGCAAACTATGTAAACTCCGTCGCGTTCCTGCCCTACCTCATGCCGTCCATCGCCGTTGGCGTCGCATTTTTCATCCTGTTCTCAACGGAAAAGCTGAACCTCTTTAATACCTATACACTCCTCATCATCGTCGGCACCGTCAAATATATCCCCTTTGCCAGCAGGAGCAGCCTTAACTCCATGCTCCAGCTCTCGGGCGAAATTGAAGAGGCGGCCATCATTCAGGACATCCCGTGGATCAAGCGCATGACCCGCATCATCATCCCCATTCAGAAGTCCTCCATCATTTCGGGCTTCCTGCTTCCGTTTATGACATGCCTTCGCGAGCTGTCGCTTTTCATGCTCCTTTGTGTGCAGGGCTTCATCCTCTCGACCACGCTCGACTACTTCGACGAAATGGGCCTCTACGCTTTCTCCAGCGGCATCAACCTGATTCTGATCATTACGATTCTCATCTGCAACACGCTCGTGAACAAAATCACCGGCGCAAGTCTCGACAAGGGAATAGGAGGTTAATCACATGCCTGAAATCAAACTCGAACACGTCACCAAGCGCTGGGCCAAGTTCTACGCTGTGGAGGACCTGAATCTGACCATTGAAAATAACGCGTTCGTCACGCTCCTCGGCCCCTCCGGCTGCGGCAAAACAACGACGCTGCGCATGATCGCGGGTCTGGAAACTCCGACCTCCGGCCGCATCACGATTGGAGACAAGGTCGTCTTCGATAGTAGCCTCGGCATCAACGTCCCGGCTAATAAGCGCAAGGTCGGCTTCCTGTTCCAGAACTACGCCCTGTGGCCCAACATGACGGTCTACCAGAACATCTCCTTCGGCCTCTCCAACGTCAAAGAAGCCCTTCCGAAAATCGACTTCGAGGCCAAAAATGCCGCTCGTCTGGCGGAAATCCTGAAAACGCCGTTTGAGGTCATCTCCGTTCTCGACGAGTGCCGCGATAAAGACGGGAAGCTCGAAGAAAAGAAGGCCATCTTAAAGCTGATCGACGCGTTTACCCTCTCGCAGTACACGGCCAAGCGCCTCTTTGACTATCATCTGGAAAGCAAATCCGACTGCGCTTCTGAGATTTCCGCCCTGACCGCCAAGGTCGAAGCCGCGAAAAAGACCGCGCAGGACGCAGGTTGCGCACTGGACGATGAATTCCGCTATGTAAAGGGCGGTGAAATCGTCACGCAGGTGCGAAAGCTCACGAAGGAGGAAATCGACCTCTCCGTCCGCCGCGTCAGCCGCATCGTCAAAATCGGTATGTTCATGGAGCGCTACCCCGCCGAGCTCTCCGGCGGCCAGCAGCAGCGTGTTGCGATTGCAAGAACCCTCGCCCCGGAGCCCACGGTTCTGTTCATGGACGAGCCGCTCTCGAACTTGGACGCGAAGCTCCGCCTTGAAATGCGCTATGAACTCCAGCGCCTGCACGTTGAGACCGGCTCCACCTTCGTCTACGTTACGCACGACCAGATGGAGGCCATGACCCTCGCCACGCAGATCTGCCTCATCAATAACGGCGTTCTCCAGCAGTATCAGGCGCCTCTGGAGGTCTACCATCACCCGGCGAACCTCTTTGTGGCCGACTTCGTCGGCAACCCTTCCATCAACTTCGTCGAAGCCAAGGGCGCGCAGGCGCAAGACGGCTCGATCGACCTGACCGTGCTCGGCGGCCTGAAAGCGAAATTCCGCCCTGCTAAGTCCATGCAGCTTACCGACTGGTTCGCCGCTCGCGACGAACAGGCCGCAAAACGCGCTGCCGCGCTCAAGGAAAAGGCTTCCCAGAAGGGCTACGTCGAAAAGGGCAACAAGGACGAGGTCTTCCGCTATCACATCGCGAAGGTCAACGAGGAAGATGACTCCCTTGCAGAGCTCCCCGAAATCACAAACGAGGATTTCGTCCTCGGCATCCGCCCCGAATTCATCGACATCGCAGACGAGGGCAAGCTCCGCGGCGAAATTTACGGTGCTATGCCGACCGGCATGGAGTCGACAATCAAGGTCCGCGTCGGAGGCTTCCTGCTCACCGGCGTCGTCTTCGGAAGCTCGCTCTTTACCATCGGCGCGGAGGTTCCCCTCTCCGTGACCGGCGATCAGATCATGCTCTTCGACCGCAAATCCGGCCAGTGCATCACCTCCGGTTCCCTGACATTCTAAGATAACCACCAAACGGCCGGCGCTCTGCGTCGGCCGTTTTCCCGGAAAGGACTGATTTTCTTGCCCCTGCAAGGCATTTTATTTGACTTGGACGGCGTTCTATGCTCGACCGACGAATACCACTACCGCGCGTGGAAGGAGCTGGCCGATTCGATTTCCGTCCCCTTCGACCGCACCGTAAATGAGCGCCTGCGCGGCATTTCGCGCATGGACAGCCTCGAGATCATTTTAGAAAAAAGCGCCAAGACCTACACACCGGAAGAAAAGCGCGCGTTGGCCGACCAGAAAAACGCCCGCTACCGCGAGCTCCTGCAGAACCTCTCGCCCAAGGACGCGGACCCAGATGTCGTATCGACCCTGCTTACGCTGAGAAAACGCGGTCTTCTCCTCTGCGTCGCCTCGTCCAGCAAAAATGCGCGCTTTATTTTAGACCGTCTCGCCTTGACCTCCTACTTTGACGGCATCTGTGACGGCACGCAGATCACCCGCGCAAAGCCGGACCCCGAGGTCTTCCTGACCGCCGCTGCTATGTTAAGCCTCCCGCCGGAAAGCTGCCTCGTCGTGGAAGACGCGGTCGCGGGCGCGCAGGCAGCGCATGCGGGCGGCTTTCTCGCGGCCTGCGTCGGGGACGCATCCAAAAAGCGCGTGGGCGACTACAACCTCGCTCGTCTGTCTGACCTTCTTTCCATCTGCGATTCGCTGCAAAAAGGAAAACCAATATGAAATCCGCCCAGGAACTGTTTGAACTCTGGCGCTCCCATCCATCGCTCGACCCGGCGCTTCAAAAAGAGCTTGCTGCCATGCAAAATGACTCCGCCGTCATTGACGACGCATTCGGCGCGGCCCTGCAATTCGGAACCGGCGGACTGCGCGGCATTCTCGGCGTGGGCACAAACCGCATGAACGTCCATGTCGTCCGCCGCGCAGCGCAAGCCGTAGCCGATTATCTGAACGAAACGAGCCTTCCCAAGTGCGCCGCCATCGGATACGACAGTAGAATAAACAGTGAACGCTTCGCCCGGGAAACCGCCTGCGTTCTGGCCGCGAACGGCATTGAGGCAAATCTCTATCCCCGACTCGAGCCCGTTCCCGCCCTGAGCTATGCCGTGCGCGCGATTTCCTGCGGGGTCGGCATCTGCATCACGGCCAGCCACAATCCCGCCCAGTATAACGGCTTCAAGGTCTACGGCGCGGACGGCTGCCAGCTGACCCCCAGCGGCGTTTCCCGCATTGCCGCAATTCTGGAGAACCATTCCTATTTTGAAGCCATCCAAACCGGCAGCTTTGACGCGCTTCTGCGCGCCGGAAGCATCCGTTGGATTCCCGAAGCCATCCTGAACGCCTATCTTGACGCAGTCCTTTCTCTTCGCGTGCGCCATGACGATCTTTCCGGATTAAGCATCGTCTACACGCCGCTCAATGGCTCCGGCCGCGAATGCGTCGAGCGCCTTTGCCGATCACTTGGCATTCAGAACCTCACGCTCGTCTCCGAACAGGCAGCACCCGACGGCCATTTCCCGACCTGCCCCTACCCGAACCCCGAGATCCGCGAGGCGATGGCGCTCGGCCTTTCCTACTGTGAGCGCCTGCGCCCCGACCTTCTCATCGGCACCGACCCCGACTGCGACCGCTGCGGCGTGGCCGTGCCAGACGGCAAGGGCTCGTACCGACTTCTTACCGGAAACGAGGTTGGCGTGCTGCTGCTCGATTTCATCTGTCGGATGCGGAAAGAATCCGGGACCATGCCCCAACGCCCCGTCGCCGTCACCACCATCGTCTCGACCGACATGGCAGACCCCATCGCCGCGCACTATGGCGTCGAGCTCCGCCGCACCCTCACAGGCTTCAAGTTCATCGGCGAGCAAATCGGCCTTCTCGAATCAGAAGGGCATAAGGAGCGCTTTCTCTTCGGCTTTGAAGAGAGCTACGGCTATCTCTCGGGCAGCCACGTGCGCGATAAAGACGGTGTGAACGCTGTGCTCCTTCTCTGTGAAATGGCGAGCTTCTATCAAAGCCGCGGCATGACGCTTTGTGACGCAATGGACGCGCTCTATGTGGCCTACGGCTATTATAGCTGCGCTCAGGAGAGCTTCGCCTTTTCCGGCGCGAGCGCCATGCAGGACATGACGCACTGTATGCACCGCCTGCGGGAAAATCCACCCACAGAAATCGCCGCCCTCCCTGCCACAAAAATCACGGACTATCTCGCGCCGGATACCGGCCTTCCCGCCTCCGACGTTCTGGAGTTCCGCTTACACGGCGGCTGCAAGCTCACCGTCCGCCCCTCCGGCACCGAGCCCAAGCTCAAGCTCTATCTCAGCGCCAAAGTCGGCACCCAAGCTGAAGCGGAAACGCTTCTGAACCGCCTCCGCGCCGCCTGTAAGCCGCTTCTGCGCTTTTGAACAAATCGTAAAATTGACCCACCGCACGTTGACACTTCCACCCTACCGCACTACACTATAGAAAGAACCATTACGATCTGGAGGCACATATGGAATACAGAATGCTCCCCCACGGCGGAGAAAAAATCGGCGTCATCGGCATGGGCTCGTCCGTCGTCGGCGCGCAGAAGGAATCGGACATCGCGAAAACCGTCCGCGCAGCCTTCGATCTCGGCGTCAACTACTTCGACATGGCGGGCGGCCACGCGACCATCTTCCCGGCCTACGGCAAAGCCCTTCATGACATCCGCAGCCAAGTCTACCTGCAGGTCCACTTTGGCGCGGACTACACCACCGGCGAATACGGCTGGACGACAGAACTCGATGAAATCAAAAAATCCGTCGACTGGCAGCTAAAAAACCTGCAAACGGACTACATCGACTTCGGCTTCATCCACTGTCTGGACGAAGAAGCCGACCTTGCGGCCTACGAGAAAAACGGCGTGTTAAAATACCTGACCGATTTGCAGGCACAGGGCGTTGTGCACCATCTGGGCCTTTCCTCCCACACGCCGCTGCTTGCGAACCGCATCCTTGACATGAAGCTCATCGATATGCTCATGTTCAGCATCAATCCCGTCTACGACTACGGCAAGGGCGACTTCGGCTTCGGCGAAAACACCGAGCGCTACGATCTTTACCGCCGCTGTCAGCGAGAGGGCGTTGGCATCTCGGTCATGAAACCCTTCTGCGGCGGCCAGCTGCTGGATAAAAAGCAGTCCCCCTTCCAAGCTGCCCTCACCAAAACGCAGTGCATCGCCTACGCGCTCGATAAGCCCGGCGTCATCACCGTCCTTCCCGGCTACGGCAGCGAACAGGAGCTCCGCGAGGTGCTTTCCTACTTTGAAACAAGCCCGGAGGCGCGCGACTATTCCGCCGTCTCTACCTTTGCGCCCGAAAACACGCTCGGCAAATGTGTCTACTGTAAGCACTGCCACCCCTGCCCCGCCGGGCTCGATATTGCCCTCATCAACAAATACTATGACCTTGCAAAGCTCGGCGACGGTCTTGCCAAGGAGCACTATCTCACGCTCGAAAAAACCGCGCAGGACTGCGCTTCCTGCGGCCACTGCGACAACCGCTGTCCCTTCCATGTCCACCAGTCCCAGCGCATACAGGAAATCCTCGCGTACTTCGGCAAATAAGCAAAAATCCGTCAGGTCTTCCCTGACGGATCTCCATTTTTCTGATTCTTCTCCAACACTCGTAGGGGCGGACGCCTCTGTCTGCCCGATGGAAGTTACGAATTCGCCTAGTTTTTCATAAAAAGCGGCTTTTTCTGCGGGCGGACAGGGTCGTCCGCCCCTACGGTTCTTTTAAATCTTCCGGGATGTTCGTAGGGGTCGATGCCCACATCGACCCAAGGGCACCACCGGATTCGCCGAAGATTTCCGTAAAATCGGTACTGTCTGCCGGGACGATGTGGGCATCGTCCCCTACGGCCTTACACGCTAAAGTCCCGCTTTTGCCGACTTCAGTAGCTGCTGATCGGCAGCGAATCGTCATCCGTTCCTTTTTCCACACTTCGAATCTGGATATAATAGCTGTACTTCTCGTTCACCTGCACCAGCACGCGGTCGCCCGCCTTGCGGCCCATGACAGCTTTGCCGACCGGGGACTCCTTGCTGATGAGGCCCTTGAGGGCGTTCTGCCGGAGTGTTGTAACAAGTTCGATGGTCTGCTCCTCGTCGTCCTCCTCAATATAGATGACGACCTTGTCAAATAGCCCGATCTCGTCCGGCCTCGAATCCGTATCAATCACCTTCGCGGTCTTGATCATGCGCTCTAAGTACCGGATGCGGCTGTCGTTACGGCGCTTTTCCTGCTTGGCCGCCTTATATTCAAAGTTTTCGCTCAAATCGCCGAACTCGCGCGCCGTCTTCACATCCTCAAGAATTTTCGGCCGCAGCTCCAGCTGGCGATATTTGATCTCGTCCTGCATTTTCTTGATGTCTACAGCAGTCAGTTCATCATTCATGACCATCCCTCCTGATACAAGCTATTTTACACCGTTTTTCTGAAAATGCAAAAGGAATTTGCATTTTTCCGCCGATGTGTTATGATAGTCGCAAGCTACCACAGGAGGCCTCCCATGGACTACATTGCCCGCATTCACTCGGATTTCCCCACCAAATTCGGTATCCCGCGCCAGTCGGGCCTGACCGGCGACCTGATTTCCAAAATTGTCTTCGAGCCAGCCTACCGGAACCCCGACTTTCTGCGCGGCATCGACAGCTGGAGTCACCTCTGGCTCATCTGGCGCTTCGACCGCATCGAAGACGGAAAATTTTCGCCCACGGTCGCGCCCCCGAAGCTCGGCGGCAAAACGCGCGTGGGGGTCTTCGCGACGCGTTCTCCCTTCCGCCCGAACCCGATCGGACTTTCCTGCGTAAAGCTCGTAGAAGTGAACCTCCATACAAAGGACGGTCCCGTTCTCTATGTCGCCGGCGCGGACCTTGCAGATCAGACCCCAATCTATGATATTAAGCCCTATCTCCCCTATGCCGACTGCCATCCCGACGCGACCGATGCGTTCGAGGAAAGCCGCAGCGCAAAGCCCCTGGAAGTTGTCTTCCCGGACGTGCTCCTGCAAAAAATCCCCACAGACAAGCGCGCGGGCCTCATCCAGGCGCTTTCCCAGAACCCCCGCCCCGGCTATCAGCACGACCCCAACCGCCGCTATGGCTTCAATTTTGCGGGCTTTGACGTGCGCTTTCAGATTGACGGCGATACGCTCACGGTAGTCGAAATCGTAGCGCTATAAAAACCAGCAGTTCAGTTTTCCGCCTTGACCCAAACGGGAATCTGGAGCAGAAAGCACCGGAAGAAATCAAAACCACCGGCACTGTCGGTGGTTTTCTTTATACAATAATAGCTGCTGCCTTGTTTGGCAGCGGCGACACGGCCCGAAATATGAAAACCGCTGCCGGATTACCGGCAGCGGTTTTTTATGCGCATCTCATTTGAGTTCAGCTATAAAGGAAATGGCAGTGCCCTGCGTGCTGGCACGAATCTGGCCGCGGTGGGCCTCTGCGATGCTTTTGGCGATGGAAAGCCCAATGCCGAAGCCACCGGTTGCAGCGGTTCTGGACGCGTCCGGGCGGTAAAAGCGGTCAAAGAGCCGGTTCAGATCTCCTTCCGGGGGTTGATCGCACGTGTTTGTCACCGTAAGCTTTACGCCGCGCTTGATCTGCTCCAGAGAAATCCGGATTTCCGTCTCCGGCGCGGCATACTTGACGGCGTTATCAAGCAAAATCGACACCAGCTGCCGCACAGCGGCCTCGTCTCCGCAGTAGGAAAGCCCCGGCGCAACCGCGAGGCTGATCGCGTGCACCTTCGACTGCGCGAAATCTGCGAATGACTCCGCCGTGTCCGTGACAGCCTCGCTGACGGCGAAGGTCTGCGGATGCAGCGGCGAGGTCTCCTCGTCATATTTGCAGAGCGTGATGAGCGACTGCACCAGCTCCCGCAGCTTTTCGGTCTGCGCTCTGGCTTTATCAATCCATTTTTGCTGCCCGACCTCCATCTCCAGCACCCGGAGGTTCGTTGCAATGACGGTGATGGGCGTTTTGAGCTCATGCCCCGCGTCGGTGATGAACTGCTTCTGCTGCTCGGAAGCTCTGACAACCGGGTCAATGGCCCTGCGCGACAGAAGGACGACCAGCACATAGACCAGTGCAAGGCAGACCGCGTAGGAAACGCCTGACCAGACGGCAACCGTCCGGACGGCGCGCAGCTCCTGATAGCAGTCGAGGAAGACAGCAATATAGCGGCTTTCACCTTCTTTTACCACGCGGAATTTATAGCCGGAGGTATAAAAGCCGTAGCCCGCGCCATGCTGCAAGGCAGCTTTAATATATCCAGATAGGTCAGGATCGCGGGATGCGTTCTCTTCCGGCTGGCATATTCTTTCCAAGCCTCGTAGTCCGGCTCGACATCGATGCGCTTGAGCCGGTCCCAGGTCACGATGTCAAACTCACGCACAGAGTTGTTGTATTCCGGTGGGTTTCCCGCCGTCACGACGATCCATCCGCCCGGGACGCGGTGGCGGCCGAAGATCTTGTATTGCAGGAATTGCAGCATGGCGGGTGCCAGTGTTTCGGACACGCAGTTGATCTCGTCGAGGAACAGAATTCCCTCCTTCACACCGGTGCTTTCCATCATGTCGTAGACCGACGCAATGATCTCGGACATGGTATATTCGGAGACGCTGTATTCCTGCCCGCCGTAGAGCTTCTTTTCAATATAGGGCAGACCGAGCGCCGACTGACGGGTGTGGTGGGTCATGGAATAGCTGACCAGACCCACACCAAGCTCCGCCGCTATCTGCTCCATAATAGCGGTCTTGCCGATGCCCGGCGGTCCCATCAGAAACTCCGGCCGCTGGCGCTCGATCGGGATCTCATAATTACCAAAGGCGTCTTTTGAAAAATACGCTGTGATCGCATTTCGGATCTGTTCTTTCGCTTCCTTGATGTTCATCCTGATGTACCGTCTCCCCTGTCTTCGGGCATCCCGTCGATTTCGTCTTTTTGCAGCACCAGCCTGATTGCCCAGGCCGGCACGTTCAAATTGTTGTACTTTCCGCTAACAAGACGTTTCAAAAGGGCTTTGCTACCCGCTATTCCGGC
>CALCJW010000218.1:0-3629 GCA_937967235.1 uncultured Clostridia bacterium | reverse complement strand
CTGACGGGGAAGAACATCGTACTTCTGTGTGCGAGCCTCGTGTTCTACGCGTGGGGAGAGCCGGTTTACGTGTTTCTGATGCTGGCTGTGGCCGCGCTCAACTGGGGGTTCGGGCTGCTGCTGGAAAAAAAACGCAGCAAGGGCTTGCTGGCTCTTTGCGTGGCGTTGAATCTTGCAAGCCTTGTCGTGTTCAAATACGCGGGCTTCCTGGTTGAAAATTGCAACGCGCTTTTTGGAGCGGCGTTCCGGATCCCGCAGATCTCGCTTCCCATCGGCATTTCATTCTACACGTTTCAGGCGCTGTCTTACTCGGTCGATGTGTACCGCAAAGACGTTGGGGCGCAGCGGTCTTACTGGAAGTTCCTTTTGTACGTGTCGATGTTCCCGCAGCTCATTGCGGGGCCGATCGTCCGTTATGTGGACGTGGCGGCGCAGATCGAGTCGCGCGAGTCTGACCCGGAAAACGTATTTCGCGGCGTGACGCGGTTCTGTGTGGGCCTTGGCAAAAAGGTTTTGCTTGCCGACCATGTGGGGCAGGTGGCAGACCAGCTGCTGGGGGGCTCGTTTACCGGGGCGACGACGCTTGGCATCTGGCTTGGCGCGCTCATGTACATGTTCCAGATCTACTTCGACTTTTCGGGCTATTCCGACATGGCAATCGGCCTTGGCCGGATCTTCGGGTTCCGGTACATGGAGAACTTCAAGCTGCCGTATACCTCAAAGTCCATTTCCGAATTCTGGAGACGGTGGCACATTTCGCTCAGCTCGTTTTTTCGGGATTATGTCTACATACCGCTCGGCGGTAACCGCAGGCATGTCTACCTGAACCTCTTCATCGTCTGGGCGCTCACGGGCCTCTGGCACGGCGCGAGCTGGAACTTTGTGCTGTGGGGACTGTATTTTTTCGTGCTGCTCTGCATCGAGCGGCTGCTCAAAAAGCAGCTTTCAAAAATCCCAAAGCCCGTGCGGCACGTGCTGACGCTGCTGCTGATTCTGATCAGCTGGAACGTGTTCTATCATACGGACCTTGGCAGGCTTCGCGAGAGTTTCGCGATTTTCTTCGGCTTTGCGGACTCCGGCTTTACCAGCGAGACGACCAATATGCTGCTTCGCAACAATCTGCCGCTCATCGCCATCTGCGCGGTCGGCTGCTCGGCGATTCCGCAGTTTACGGGGAACGTCGTCGGTCTTCTCTGCGCGGAAAAGCGGGAGGATGGAATCGGGCACAAGGTTTACGCGGGGCTTACATTCGTGTTTGATCTGGCGCTGCTGGCGCTGGCGACGATTTCGCTTGCCGGGTCGAGCTACAACGCGTTTTTATATTTCCGCTTCTAGGAGGGCGGGCGCATGAAAAAGATTTATCGCGCGATGGCGGGCTTTTTTCTGGCGGCGCTGCTTGCCGTTGGCCTTGCCTCGCTTTTTACAACCGGTTCCGGTACAGACGGCGCGAGCACAAAAAAGCCGGAATTCTCCATGCAGGCGCTGCTGGACGGCACATTTATTTCGCAGCTGGAAACCTATTATGCGAACACGTTTCCGATGCGCGATACGCTTTTAAAAGCCAACCGCTGGCTGAACGGATTTTACTATTCGTCTGCCGGGGACGACAACATCCTCGTTCTTGGCGGCAACACCGGCGCCGAGCAGGGCGGCGAGTCGTTGGCGCGGCAGGAGTACGAGAAAACCGGGCAGACACTTGAAAATGAGCCGTCATCCGCGCAGGAGAGCTCCGGCGATGCGGATATTCCGGGTGATGTGACAGGAACGGAAGAGACGCTTCCGGAAAATCAGAATGGCGACACGCAGACCCCGCCGGAGGAAACGACGGATGCGCCAGAGGATGCGCCGCTTCCCGCGCTCGATAACCCGGATATCTCCGAGGCGCAGTACGCGGGCAACGTCGTGATCGTGGGCGACCGCGCGATGGAAATCCCGACCGCGACGGACTCCGTCATTGAGAGTTACGCGAAGACAGTCAACGCTCTGGCCAGCGCGCTGGGAAAAGACGTGCGGACCATCAGCCTGGTCACGCCGAACGGCGGCGAGTTCTACTCTCCGGAGAGCATGCATCAGGGGCTCAATTCGCAGAAGGACATGATCGACTACTGCTACAGCCAGATGAACGGCAGCATCCTCACCGTCGACGCGTACTCTAAATTACGTGCGCACACGGATGAGTACATCTTCTTCCGTACCGACCACCATTGGACGCAGCTGGGCGCGTATTACGCCTACACGGCGTTCTGCGAGGCGGCAGGCTTTGAAGCCGTTCCACTGGATGCATTTGAGACGGGGCGCTACGACCGCTTTGTGGGCTCGATGTACAATTTTACGGCCAACTACCCACAGAGCCAGACGCTGCTCGATAACCCGGATTACCTCGAGTACTATCTCCCGATTGCGACGACGCACGCGAAATATTACGCGGACGCGAACCTCGAGAACGGCGTGCCGGTGAGCGTGGTGTACCAGCATCTGGACGCGTCGGTGTCCAATAAGTATCAGTGCTTCATCGGCGGCGATACGCCCGTGTGCGTCATCGAGTCGGACGTGGAGGGCCCTGTGTGCCTGATGCTCAAGGAATCGTACGGCAACGCGTTTGCCCCGTTCCTAACCAGCCATTACAGCAAGATCATTGTCGTCGACCCGCGCGAATTTAACCGCGACGGCAAGCCGTCTCTCGATCTGACACAGTTTGCGAAGGAGCAGGGCGTGGACGATCTGCTGGTCATCAACTACCCCTACATGATCAACAACTCCTATTACATCGCGTGGCTCGGCCGCCTCGTCGGTTACAGCGCGTCGTAAGAACGAAGATTGCCGGACACAAGGACGATTGGCGAATGCAGCCCGTTCCAAGTGTCCGGCAGTTTTTATCCCCGCGTGCGTAAGGGCGCGGAAAAAGAAGCCTCCATCCGCAATGGGATGGAGGTTTCTGCATCTTACGATTCGTTATGCGCCGTGACGAAATTCAGCGTTGTTTTTTGTCAGCAGGTACAGACAATACTGGTTCATGCTGATACCCTCGCGTTTGGAGTTTTCCGCAAGTGCGCGGTGCAGCGACTTCGGAAGCCGCAGCTTGAACTGACCGGAATACTCGTCATCAGACGTAGGCTCCGGAATCTCATAGCCATCTTCCAGTGCGGCGGCCAGCCATTCGCGTTTGCAGTCCAGCGCGTTTTTCAGCGCCGCTTCCGCCGTCTCGCCGCTGGTCAGGCAGCCGCGCAGCTCCGGATACGAGGCTACAAAACCGCCTTCCTCCGTGTCCGGAACAAGCTCCAGACGATACGGAAGATTCATATAATACTCAATCGTCTTCACGATTTGACACCTCGCTTTCTACAACTTCTTTTACCATCATAACGTAGACTTTCTTGATCGGTTCGTGCATAGGGATCGTAATTGGCGCGCAGCCGGGTTTGCGAAACGTGCAATGGCTGCTGCCGCCGTTTGGCTGACGCATTTCATAGCCGTAGCTCTCCAGCACCTTGCGCAGCTCGTCAAAACGAAGATCGCGCGATAATCCGCAGATCCTTGCCAATAGTTTATCCCATTTTGACACGGAACATCACCTCTGTCTCTTCTCTCGCTTTCATTATAGCATGGTGTCATATATGGTGTCAAATGAA
>CALCJW010000217.1:0-3628 GCA_937967235.1 uncultured Clostridia bacterium | reverse complement strand
AGCCCGGGTCATGCCCCAAGGGGGCTAGTGCAAACCACCGGCACGGCCGGTGGTTGTGATTTGTGGGGCTGCTTCCGGTTTACTTTTTGGGGCAAAGCCGCTATAATGGAGCCGAAGAAACGAAAGCGGAAAAGAGAGAACGAGATGGCTGACGTTGGAATTGCATTTCAAAAAATGCTGGTGCTGCTGCTCATGATGAGCGTTGGCTTTGCTGCGGGAAAGACGGGGATCATGACGCAGCAGGGCAATCACTGCCTGTCGGTGCTCATCAACAAGGTGACCATGCCGTGTATGCTGCTACATGCGTCGGTCTGCGGCGAGCGCGTGCTGGGAAGCGGCGACGTGCTGCTTTTGACGGGGCTCTATTTTGCGGGCTTCGCGCTTCTCATTGTGCTGGCAAGGCTCTACCGATTGGCGCTGCATCCGGCGAAAGAGGATGGCGGCGTGTATGAGCTTTTGATGATCTTTCCAAACAGCGCGTTTATCGGCATTCCGGTCGCAGCGGCGATTTATGGCTCGACGGCGGTGTTTGGAATTTCTCTTCTGAATCTGCCATTTTACGTTGCGCTCTACTGCTATGGCGTCAGTCTGATTCAGGGCGTCCCGATGGGGAAGGTCGACCTCAAGCAGATCTTTTCGCCGCTCATGATCACGTCGATCCTTGGTCTGGCGCTCTATCTCTGCAACATCCGGCTGCCGGACCTTCTGGCAGAGCCGATGCAGACCATCGGCCAGATTTCAACGCCCGGCGCGATGATGCTCATCGGCTCTACGCTGGCGGATGTGCCGCTCAAAAAGGCGGTATGCAATTGGCGGCTGCTGCTTCTGACGGCGGGGCGGCTGCTTCTTGCGCCGGTTGCGGTGCATCTGGTGTTCTCGCTTTTCGTAAAGGACGAGATGCTGCTGGGCCTTGTGACGCTGATTGCGGCGATGCCGTCGGCTTCCTTTGTGAGCTTGCTTGCGGCCGAGTATGAGAAAAACGAGGTGCTGGCGGCGGAAGGTGTGTTTTTGACGACGATCCTCTCAGTCGTGACGATCCCGCTGATGACGATGCTCTTGCTGTAAAACCGGCTCTGGCGGATGCTGCATGCAATTTTTACGGAATCTTTACGCAAAGGGATGTTAAAATCTATATATCTTGCAAGACTTTTTTCAGAACTTGCCCGGGAAACATTGCAAAAGCTGAAAATATCTGCTATATTATTTTCGGCATGAGTTCATATGATGGGGGATATACTATGAATACGCAGCATCTGCAATATCTGATTGAAATAGAACGAACCCGCTCTGTTTCCCAGGCAGCGGAAAATCTGTTCATCGGCCAGCCGAACCTCAGCCGTATTCTCCACGAGATGGAAGCGAACCTCGGCTTCAAGATTTTTGAGCGGACCAGCAAGGGCGTTCGCTCGACCGAGCGCGGCGCGATTTTTTTGCAGCACGCCAAGAGCATCATCCGCGAGCTCGAGCGCATCGATGCGCTGGGACCGCGCCACCCGGTAGAAAATAGGCTCCGCATCTGCATCCCGCGCGCGGCGTTCATTCTCGATTTGACGGCGGACTATCTCAATACCCTGCCGACCGACCAGAACCTCGACTCGGTGGTACGCGAGTGCCATGCGCGACAGGCGATCGAAATGCTGGAAAACGGCGAGGTTGAGGTCGGCATCATCCGCTTCCGCAGCGAATACCGCGACTATTTTGAAGAGCAGAGCGTCTCGCGCGGCTTTGGCTTCCAGATTCTCAGCCGCTACCGCTATCAGCTGCTGCTGCCGCAGACACACGCGCTGGCAGATAAGCAGCTTATCACGGGGCAGGATTTGGCAGGACTTCCCGAGATTGTCCACGGCGATACGTTCCGAAAAGGGCCGAAGGTGGAAGAAGGCCTGCGGCGGAAGATTTATACCGTTGACCGCCTTGCGCAGCTGCGGCTTCTGGAGACGATTCCGGGCGCCTATATGTGGTGCGCGCCGATTCCGGACCGGTGCCTTGCGCGCTGGAGCCTCGTGCAGAAGCCGAGCAACATCAACCAGACCGTCTACCATGACGCGCTGGTTTACCAGCTGCAATACGACATGACGCAGATTGAACGCGGCTTTGTTGAGTTTGTGCAGCAGCGGTATCAGAAATAAGCATATCCGGCGTTTTTTTCGATGGAAACGGATGCCTGATACAAAATATGGGTTATATGAAAACTGACATAGTGGGAATGAAAAATACATTTCCCTTCTATGTCAGTTTTCGTTATAATTCAGTATGAAAAAACCGATATAAATTTATCGGTAAATAGAGAACGATTAAAAAGGACGGGATCGATTATGAGTAAGATTACTGTGATTGGCGCGGGCAGCGTCGGCGCGACCATTGCCAACGACCTGATGATTCAGGGTACGGCTTCCGAGATCGTGCTGGTCGACATCAACAAGCAGAAGGCGTTCGGCGAAGCGCTGGACATCTATCAGGGCGCGCCGTTCTGTTCTCCCGCCATCGTCCGCTCGGGCGACTATGAGGCGGCGGCAAACTCCGACATCGTGATCATCACCTCCGGCCTTCCGAGAAAGCCCGGCCAGACCCGGCTGGAGCTTGCGCAGGTGAACGTCAACATCCTCAAGGACATCACCCCGCAGATTGTGCGCGTCGCGCCGAAGGCCATCTATATCATCGTTTCGAATCCCGTCGACGTGCTGACCTATGTGTTCCACAAAATTTCCGGGCTTCCCGAGCACCAGATCATCGGCTCGGGCACGATTCTTGACACCAGCCGCCTCCAGTCCGCGCTTGCCAAGCGCTTTTTCATCAGTCCGAAGAATGTGCACGCGCACGTCTACGGTGAGCATGGCGATTCTTCGTTCGTGCCCTGGTCGCTGGTGCACATCGCGAACAACCATGTGAATGTCTACAAGGATTCGTCTCCGGACCGCGATCGTATTACATGGAAGGGCGAGGAAGAGTACGAGGCCATCGAGCAGTTCGTCAAGACCTCCGGCGGACAGGTCATCAAAGCCAAGGGCGCGACATTCTACGCGGTCGCAATGTCGGTCTGCCACCTGTGCAAGTGCGTCATGAGCACGGCGGGAACGGCGCTGACCGTCTCCACAATGATGCACGGCGAGTATGGCGTAGAGGATGTGTGCCTTTCGACGCTGGCGCTTGTCGATACCACAGGTGTGCGCGGCAAGATCATGAACCATCTGACGGACGAAGAGGTTTCGAAGCTGCAAAACAGCGCGAACAAGCTCAAGGAAGTCATCAGCCAGATCACATACTGAGGAGGTGTTTGCATGGACTACCGCATTGAACATGATTCCATGGGCGAAGTGAAGGTCCCGGCGGACAAATACTGGGGCGCACAGACCGAGCGCAGCCACGAAAACTTCCCCATCGGCGTAGGTCTCGAGACCATGCCGCGTGAGATCACAAGAGCGTTTGGCGTCTTGAAGCTGGCCGCAGCCAGAGCCAACCATGCACTGAAACCCGAAAAAATGACGGACGAGAAGCTGGCGGCCATTGAGCAGGCGGCGACCGAGGTCATGGAGGGAAAGCTTTTTGCGCATTTTCCGCTCGTCGTCTGGCAGACCGGCTCCGGCACACAGTCGAACATGAATGCCAATGAGGTCATCGCCAACCGCGG
>CALCJW010000216.1:0-33510 GCA_937967235.1 uncultured Clostridia bacterium | reverse complement strand
GCCGGCCAAAAGACGAAGTGCCATATCTTCAAAACAGCCTTTGGCAGCCAGTATACATACATTTTTCGGCGCGCTGAGCGTTGTGTTTTGTACTGATTTCCGTGAAATACATAACATTCTACAATATATCTTCACCGCATCAGATATCTGGGGCGGTGATTTTTTTGTAAAATCCCACTTATCTATTTGAACCTTTTTACACTTTCGATCATTTATAATACGATATTTAGGTCTAAACTACTCTATTAAGGCATTTGAGAAGAAAATCTATTAAATCGAAAAATGCAATTTATTTTCGAGAAATATTCACTATTTGACATTATCTTTTTACATTTCGATAACATATAGATAATCTTAGTACGTTGGAGGTTATCTCTATGGATATGAAAAGACACTTGAAATCTGCACTGAAGCAACTCGGTTTCGACAAGCCTCGCAAGGCACAGATTATCCCGATGAATACGCTCGATGCCGGACAGGGCGCGATTGTGATTGCTGCTACCGGCAGTGGCAAGCAGGTCATCTATGAAACGGTTGGACTGGCTCATTCCGACAAGCTGACTATCGTTATCGAGCCTTTGCTTGCTCTGATCTACAATCAGGTGCAGACGTTACAGGAGCATGGCGTTTCTGCCGATTATATCGATATGACCCGCTCTAAAGAGGAGATAGATAAGATATTGCACAAGGCTTGTAAGGGAAAATTGAACTTTCTCTATGTCACTCCCGAACGGCTGCAAAACCATGCGTTTATCGAAGCTATGCAGCATTCGGATATCTTTATGGTCGTAATAGACGAATGTCACTCCATTACGGAATGGGGTTATACGTTTCGTGACGCTTATCTGCATATCGGCGATTTTATCAACAAGCTGAAACGCAAGCCGGTTATCTGTGCCTGCTCTGCGACAATATCTGCTGACTCTTTGAATATCATCCATGATAGTCTGCATATGGACAAGCCTGCTGTGCTCCGCAGTGATTTACGGCGTGATAATCTTATTCTTCTCAAGAAGGATGTTACTTGTCAGAAGAAAACGTTGGAGGAACGGCTGGAATTCCGTATCAAGAAGCTCTGCAAGACGATTAACAAATACCATAAAGATGGTTCGGTGCTTATCTTTGCGCAGACTACGACTTATGTCGATGCGCTGTACAATATTTTAGAAGAAAAATATCCCGATGACGTGACACGCTATCACTCACGAATCAAGCCGGAACGCCGCAAGAAACAACTGCTGTTCGACTTCCTACAAGGCAAAGGAAAGATTATGATTGTGACTTCTGCATTCAGTATGGGTATTGATGTTCCCGATATTGAACTTGTCGTGCACTTCAATGCACCGATCAGCATGACGGATTACATCCAGCAGATTGGCCGAGCGGGACGCGACGGACGCAAGGCACACTGCGTTCTTTTCTACGACCAGAATGGCGATGATGATGCTATCTCTGCCAGCTTTATCAAGAAAGCGAAAAAGCAGTCACCTAAAGCCGCTAAAACCATAAAGGCCAGACTGAGCCAAGTGCGCGATTTTATCAATAGCAATAATTGTATGGTATGCGATATTCTCGAATACCAAGGGCAGCATGAGGTGAAAACCTGTAAGCGCTGCACGGTATGCGCACAGAAACGGAGGAATAGCAAATGATTACGAACAAGTACGGTATCCACACCTTTTCGTTGAAATTACAATGCAAATATTCCAAAATACAGAACATTATTGAACAAAATGAGTGCATTCGTACCAACAAAGGGAAATTAGGTCTTTCGTCGTATTACCAGATGCCACAGTTCAAGGACATTGGTATTGAGATACAGCTTGGTCAGTCTGTTGCGCATCCATGCTGGCTGGTACTGATTGTTAACCCGTCTTCCCTGCTCGCCGGTACATATAAACCGACCGCATTATTTCAAGCTGACGAAAAGTCTGTACAGCAGATAAAGCACCGCCTGCGGAATATCCTTGATAAAATCGGCATTGACCGGCGGCTCAAGGAGTTTAAGTTGTCGCGGTATGATTTGACCCGCAATCTGTATTATGAACGCAAGGCGGATGTTCAAGATCGTTTGGATATTTTCAAGAAATCCTTTCCTATCCCCCATTACAACGCGGTTAAGTTCGGTAAATATTCGAATTCCGATGAAAAATTCAAGGGAGCCAATAAGCATTCATGGACAATCGAGAATAAGTCTAAAAGCTGCGCATTCTCGGTTTATGATAAATCGTATGAACTCGAAAAACGGCATGATATCAAGATTGACGAGCATATTCTTCGACTGGAATTGCGGTTTGGACGATCGAAAATCACTAAACTGATCACGTCTAAAGACTGGGAAAGTCAGCTTGTCGAGCTTGGCTCTCAGGTTGAAAATCAGCAGCATAAGTTTCTCCACCGGCTGCATATGACGCACTTTGACCCGATTTCGCTTCCCGCACTGCTGGATCGTATCAACGCTTCCAAGTACCGCGAAAAGACGAAGAGAAAGCTGCGTCGTATCGCGAAAAAAGCGAACGGCTGCGTTTCGCTCGCAGCCGTCCAGAAAGATTGCAGGATTAAGAAATCTGATTTTATAAAACTGTTGGGAAAGTTTGAGGAGATGGGGGTGGGGTGTATCTCATCCAAGTTGTAAGCAGGCATTTTACTTCATTAGCTCATTAAATCATCTCTGTACTAATCTCACTCTTCCACTCACCGAACTTCCATTTTTTGTTTTCGATTTTAGATAAATCATGCGAAAGCAATCGTCTTTGGGTTAGTAATTTTGAAATAGATCGTTCCACAATATAAGATATCGCGCCGACTGCCGACTATATAGGCGTAACAAACGACCGCCGGTCATCCTCTGCGCTGTTATTATATCTCTTTATAAGTTCCTAACCCCAGCAAAAAGCTTAGATTTCAATACAATAGGCTTAGGCCAGCAGAGCTGAAGCCAAAAGATTAGTGCCCACAGCCTGTACTACACATAGAATACCGTTGGCGACAGTGGCAGTAACTTTTATCATTTTAGCTTTCATAGACTTTTCCTCCTGATATTTCATAGCAAGATTGCTTAGATATCCCTGTAACGGGCAAAACAGAACACAGCCTATAGCCACTAAAACTATAGCAAACAAACTCAGCGACCCCAGTTCAGCTGGACTAAACCTATTCTATTGTTCTCGGTTTTTGTTGATTCTTCTTTAGGAATCTCCTTCTTTGCCAGCCGATTGGCGAACCAGTTGATTGGGCGAAAAATTGCTGCCTTCCAAGGTGATTCGGCCATCTTTCCCCATTGTCTTTATCGCTCTCCGAATTCGATAACTCGGATATCCTTTTTGCAGCATCTGCTCGCGAAGAGACTTGCGAGTCATCCCCTCCGGATAGTTTCCTAAAATCTCAAGAATTGTTTTTGTGCATGTCGGTAGTTTTACATACGGACATTCCGGCACCACTTGCAGCACTTTTTCCCACACTTCTGGCGATGTTTTGCTGCGTATCAAACACACTTTAATTCCGTACCTGCTATAATCATGTCTTCCACTGCAGCGAACCTTTGGCGCATCTGCCGGATCAACGTATCCCATAATTTGCGGATACGGTGTCCGCTTCTGAAATCCGCCTGTTATGTCATCCCAATGCAACCTGCTGATTTCGTTCAGCGCGATATATTGCCCGTCCTGTTCACCCTCCGGCGAGGCACCTAGCTGCCGTCTGATGTAAACTTTATTTTCCTTATCCATGGCAAACTTACCACCTATCCTGTTATATCTCCGAAGAAAACAATTAATAATCTCTGATTTCGTTATATCACGATTTATGGGCGATGTCAATGTATCTCTGTATGTTTATCCCAACAGCGAATACACCAATATGCCGCCAACAATTAGAAGCAGAGCGACTATTTTCTTAGGATTTAGCTTTTCCTTAAAAATACATACACCAAATATCGTAATATAAATATAGCTTGTTGCCTCCAATACCGGTCCCTTAAACAGCGGAATACCTTTATAGGCATACACGCTAAGCAGCGTCGTTCCGACAAAGATTGTATACGCAATGATAACCAGCGGATTCAGATACTCTTTCAGCTTAGAAACATACTGTCGTGCTGCTGCTTTTTTCAGCATTACCTGAGAGATGGCACTGAGGAATACTCCAATCAGCAATATACCTGCATAAAGCAATGTCGTATTAGTCATTCACAGCCTCCGTATCCGCTGCGGAGAATAGTATAACACCGCTAATTACCAGCGCAACACCAACGATCTTTCCAATCGTAATCTGCTCATGAAAGAATAACAGGCCCCACAGCAATCCCCAGGCTGTTGTAACCGCTGTATTGGCAAAGGCAGTCGTCAACGGTAAAACACGAATAATCTGCTGCCATTCCTTTGCGACAGGCAGAATTTTATCCGTGATACGGCTTACGGTCGTATCAGAGACGTCTACGCCGCAAATATCCTAGATATGTGCGGCGATATCGCTAATTGTCATACCCTTTGCGTACATCGAGAGGATTTCTCCTCGATATCCTGGCTGATACTGGTTTGATTCTTTTTCAGCAGCTGCGGCTCAAATTCACCCTTGCGATCACGCGGAACAGTAACCTCTACATCACCGAAACTGGTGCGAAGTGTCTTGCTGCTGTGGCCATTACGGCTGTTTTCGGTGCTTTTGTTGCGATAATCGTACCTGCTGTACCCTAATTCGTCATCTAGTTCGGTTTCCAGACCATCTTCCATGGACTCTGCTATTGTTTCTTTGAACAGATTCTGGATGTCATCCATGCTGCTAATATTGCTCTCTGCCACAGCAGACTCTCCGACCGAGCTGAACAGGAAGCGCGTTTTCGTTCCGGTAAGGCGCATATCACGATTGCAACTTCTGCGTTCGGAATGGGCGTGAATATTTCGGATATTCGCCTGATTATTGTCTCTCAGCTGCCGTTCAGTGTCGCGTCATTCTACCAGATGGCAGGCCGAGCCGGGCGCGACGGCAAACGCGCAAAGGCACTGCTGCTCTGGAATGACGCCGATTTTCAGATGAACCTTGATATCATCTCTGACACGGATTACCGTGCAGTGGACGCCGTCAATGAACTGTATGCAATCTGTGAATCATCGGACGATCTGCATAAGGCCGTAATCGCCTGCTTTGCGAAAGGAGGCGAGTGAAATGGATTTTCGCCATGGCATTCACACGATAGAATTCTTTCGCAGAATGTCCCAGAAGAGCTTCAACAAGGTGTTCCAGCATCTGAAAAGTCTGAATTTTGGCAAACTCTACCCGGACGCGACATATCATTCTGACAAAGGCATCGAGAAGTATATCTGCACCTCGTACTGCGGTCAGGGCGTCGTACTTTATCTGTACAAGCAGAAGCGCAGCAAGAACAAAACAAAGAAAAATCTTGCATCTTTTATTCATTTTCGGCTCAATCCGCACACTTTGTTGCGCGGAGAATATTCACCCAAGAAAGTGTTCACCGCGAAAGAAAACCAGCTGAAATCGCTTGATAACCGGATGACCGGTCTGCTGTGTGAAATCGGTCTGGACTGCGAGTTCGAACAGCTGACGCTCTCGCGTATCGACTGCTGTCTGGACTACTTTCCCGAGTCGCAAAAATGGGTTGATGAGGCGCTGCGTGTCATTCGCCGCAGTCCGTACATGAAGCAGTACAAACTGTGTACATTCGGCAAAGGATTCCCCAATCATAAGGAAAAGAACGCGCATTCGTGGCGTATTTGCTGCAAAACGACCACATTGACGGTCTATGACAAGACATTTCAGCTGATGGAGGAGGATCTTCTGGAGCAGTATGATGCGCCGATGCTTCGGTTCGAGGTGTCCCGCTCGGGAGCGAAGTTCAAGCACGGCCTGTCCGATGAAGTCAAGGGCAGCAACAAGGAAATCCTGAAAACCGTGATGAACGAGTCGGAGAAAACCATTCACTCATATATGAAAAAGCTGCACGCAGACCTGCCGTTTGTGCGGTATTCGGACTGCATGGCAAAGGTTGAGGCCGTGAAACATGCTTCAACTCGCAAAAATATGCGTCTGCTTGTCAAAAAGCTGTCCGACTGCAAATGTTATGCACAGGCTGTGAAAAACAGCGAGCTGTCCGAGAGTCAACTGCGCACCGTGCGTAAGCAGTTCAAAAAGCTTGGCATTCAGCCGATTACATTGAAGGATAAAGCAGAGATCGAAGAATTGCAATTCGTTCTATAAATCACAAAACCCATGCCAATTCTATTGAAAAGGCATGGGTTTTGATTGGTGCGCCCAGCATGGACAACGAATAGGCGGTGAAAGTCCGTTACGCGCTCGGCAGCAGGAAGCGTTAGTCGAAACATCTGTAGTATTCTGTAGATGATATTTAGCTTTAGAGAATCAGATCAACCGACTTGGAGATGTGTAAAGTTTAATGCGGAAATTTAGCGAATAAAAACGGTAGAAGCCATCTTATATAATTTCATAAGATGGATAAAGAAGAATGGACTGGCAAGAGAAATAGGGCGTGTGTTATAATAAAAATAGAATAAGAAAAAATATATTATGGAATAAAAAGTGTATGGTGAACGGTGTGAAAAACGTGCTGCAGCGCAGATTACTGGGATATTTTTTGTTGATATCCTTAGTACCGACATTTTTATTTTTAGGCTGTTATCTTTATTCTACACAGAGACAAATGCAGCGTCAGATGCAGAATGAACGGCGAATTTTATTAGAACACGCAGCAGAAAAAATAGGAAGCCGCATTACGCAGGTGAATGAATTCGTAAGCTGGACCGTACGGGATGAGACAATACGCAGTTTGATGTACCGAAGCAGTGAACAGGCTGCAATATACGATGAAACAAGTCATGCGGCGGCGCAGATTTTGCGGGAGCAGTTTTCTTATCGACCGATCACACGATATATGCTTGCATTTATCCTGATGGGAGATAACGGAATTGACCTGCGCGCAGGAACAGAAGGTTATCTGATTGATGAGGCACAGATACGATTCGCCATGGAGCATGAACAAAAATCTCCGCAGTGGGACGGAATAACTAGAAATCTCACAACATTGACGGAAAATACAATGGTGATTCCGTATTACCGGCACATTACAAATGAAAGTACAGGGCAGAGCCTGGGAGATTTGCTGATACTGTTTTCACCGGATTTGTTTGCGGACGAATTAACCGAAATATTACTGCTCGATGATGAACATCTAGGATTGTACAATGAGAAGGGTGAGCTGCTTTTTTCTGCCGGAACAGAGCCTGCTTCGGAAGAGCAGACCAAACTGCTTTCGGTTGATATACCATCTACCGGATGGAAATTGCAGCAGAAACCTGAAACTGCACTTGGACAGCAAATATGGACATTGATCAGCGCCGGCTGTCTGTTTGTTGCGGTTGTCGCAGGATTTCTGGTGGCGTTATCGGTATTTCTGTCGAAAAACATTTCACTGCCTATTGAACGTCTGACAGCACATATCCGCCGCTTATCCAGTGGGGATTTTACACATACGGTAACGATGGTTCGAGGCAGCAGTGAGATTGATGAGGTGGATAGAAGACTGCAGGATATGGGAGATGATATTCAGCGTTTACTGCATCAGCAGGAAGAAAAGCAGCGACTGGAATTGTATATGCTGCAGTCTCAGATCAATCCGCACTTTCTGTATAATACACTGAATTCAATCCGCCTGATGGCGACGCTACAAGGAAAGAACAGCATTGCAGAGATGATAGAGGCATTGGGAAGGCTGCTTCGTGCAAATTTGGCAGGAAGCGAAGAAATGATACCCTTGCGAGAGGAAATTGGCCTGTTAGAGAGTTATTTATATATTCAAGATACCCGTTTGAAAGGAAAACTGTGCATTGAGATGCAGGTACCGCAGGAAATGATGGAGTGCTCTGTATTAAAATTTGTACTTCAACCGCTTGCAGAAAATGCAATACTGCATGGTATCGGCAGCAGACCGACAGGCGGTACATTGAGAATTATGGCTGAAAAGCAGGAAGATGTGTTGCTGCTTTCGGTAGCGGATGATGGCTGCGGCATTGTGGAGGAGAAGGCAGTGGAGCTGCGAAAAAAGCTGAGCATAGCCGATGCAGAGGCGATACCGAACGGCAGTCACGGTATGGCGCTGCGCAATGTACAGACACGAATCCAGCTTCGTTGGGGAAAACAATATGGCCTGTCTTTTGATACAAAACTGGGAATGGGAACGGTAATGCGTTTGGCATTACCACTGCTGCGTAGGGAACAGGAGGAAGAAGATTGAAGCCGCTTTCTGTTTTGATTGTGGATGATGACGCAATGATGCGAATCAGCTTAAAATCGTTGATTGCATGGCAGGAACATGGATATCGGCTGATTGGCGAAGCCTCGGATGGTGAACAGGCGCTGGAGATCTGCCGTCGGTCGGCACCGGACATTTTGATCACGGATATGAAAATGCCGCGGATGGATGGCATTGCATTACTGCGCGCACTGCAAAAAGAGAAAATACAGATGTATGTGATTGTATTGAGCGGTTATGACGATTTTCAGCTAGTGCGTGAGGCGATGCGGTTGGGTGCAGCAGATTATTTGTTGAAGCTGGAATTGGAACCGTGCAAGCTGCTGGATGTGCTGTCGAACGCGAATCAAACAGCTCAGCAGGAAGAAATCACCACAATGCAGCCGGTGCAGGAACGCATTTTGAGGGAACTGATTGGACATTTTTATTTGAATGAAACAGATTTTGCACAGCAGATGAAGAATGCGGGCATTGACTGGGAGACGGCACCAATCTGGTGTATGCTGATAAAAGCAGGGGAGATATACCGTTTTGAGGAGGTTTCGGATGAGGACTGCTACACGCTACAGTTTTCTGTTCGCAACATTGCGGAAGAGATTGTAGGAGATGTAATGACTGCATATTATGCAGATGGCAAAACAGGAGAGTTGTATGTTTTTGCAAGCGTACAGTCTCAGTTCGAATCAACAGACTCGTTTGTACAGAGTGTAGCAGAGCGCCTTCAAAAAATGCTGCTGCGGTATTTGGATATTTCGTGTGTTATTGGTTTGGCGCAAAGTGATGCACAACCGGAGTCGCTGAGCCGAGCAGCAAGAGAGGCTGCTGCAGCGGTGCAGAATCGTTTTTGGACGGACAATATCATCGTAACAGCGGAATATCAGCATATGGAGCAGGAGCAGAAACTGCGTACACAGATGACAGCTGCCTGCGTGGCCTTCGATCGGCAGCAAATGGATCAGTTGCTGATGATGGCGAAAAGGTATGCAGAAGTGCGGTCGCTCAGGACTGCACTGGAATATGCGGTAGAGGTATATACTGGTGTCAGAGAAGCAATGGAGCGACTCGGACAGGATGCTGCAGCGGTCATGCCGAACAGCCTGCGTTCTATGCAGGAGCTGTTGAAGATAAAGAGCAAGGAGGAGGTGTCAGCATGGCTCGAATCTATTGAACGTGATGTACATCGGTTTTGGGATGCAGAACGGGAATCTGCAGGAAGAAATCTGGCGGTAACAGCAGCATGTACGCAGATCGAACAGCGTTTTGCAGCAGAATTATCCGTACAGCAGATTGCAGAGGAGTTGGAGTTGACACCGGGATATCTCAGTGCGCTGATGAAGCGGAATACAGGTAAGAATTTTACGGAGTATGTGACACACATTCGCATCAAACGCGCAAAGGCAATGCTGCGGGAAACAAATGATAAAATTTATAGCATTGCATTAAGAACTGGTTTTTCAGACCAATACTATTTCAGCAGAATTTTTAAGCGTATTACCGGCGTAACACCGGGAGACTGGCGCAAAGGAATATCGGCAGAGGAATACAAATGAAACGAAGATGGATAGGACTAATCATTTTACTGGCTGTAGGTATGAGCATTATAGGGGTCTCTAAGCAGCAACGACCAGTGCAGTCAGAGGATGAATCGATTACTTTGCGGGTCGTACTATGGGATTATGATGTGGTTATATACGATAGAGAGCTAATCGAAAATTTTGAAAAGGATCATCCTGATATCAAAATTGATGTAATCAGCTATCCACCAACTTATTATAATTCCAGTTTGACCGCGTTGCTGGACAGCGGAGAAACAGTGGATGTTATTTATGTAAATCAACTGGATCAACTCAGTCAAATTACGGATCGCAACCTGGCAATGCCGTTGGATAGCTATATCCGAAGAGATGGCGTGCCAACAGAGCATTATCCCGGGCTTGATGTGCTGCGCGGCAAAGACGGAGAGCTGCTTGCACTGCCATATCGCAGAGATAAGTTTTTACTGTATTACAATAAGGATTTACTGGACATGGCAGGTGTGGAGTATCCGGCTGATACTATGTCGTGGATAGACTTTATGCAATATACCGGAGAGGTATCAGAAAACCTGTGGTCTGGTCAGTTTGCGGCCTGTTTTCTGTTGAATGAAACACAGATATTACAATATATGCGGGATCGGTCATGGAGTGGCAGCAAGGAGAATATACAGTTGCTGCAGGATGGTATGGAGCTGCTGCGTACAATGCAACGGAAAAAGTATATTCTGCCGTTTTCGGTTTGCGAGAGTTACAGTGCATCGCAGCGTATGTTTGAAACCGGAAATTACGGATTATTTGTGCATGGAACATGGTACCTAAACTATTTACAGAATGACAGAAATCGTTTTCATTTTGCATGGGGAGTTGCGGAAAAGCCAAATTGGAGAACAGATCAACCGTACAATGCCATGATGCTGACGCCGATATGTATCAACAGAAATACACAGCATCCGGAAGCAGCATGGACATTCGTACAATACTTGTGCGGGAAGCAGGGTGCAGCAACACTGGCGGAAAATCTGGTTCTACCGGCATATGAGGACGAGAGTATTCGGGATATCCTGACACGGAAATTGACTGAATACGGTATTGATCCTGCACTGGTGCTGGATGGCTATGATGCACCAGAGACTGCCTTGACACCGGAACAGAGCAGATATATGAAGCAAATCTATCAGTATTATCGAGAGGCACTTTTAGAATTGTGCACACCGCAGCAGGCTATGGAAAAAATACAGCAGTTGTATTATCCGACTGCGAGTGTGGAATAGTACAAAAAATTATAATTGCGTCCATCGCTTTTCTCAAGGATCTAAGGTATAGTTTGGTTATGTAAGATCCACATCGGAGAATAAGTGAGGAGGCATTGTAATGAGCACTACGATATGGAAACGAACAGGAGCATTTGTGATGATTGGTTCCATGCTGGCTGTCAACGCATCAGCGGTGGCACAGCAGAAGCCGCAGGATCCGGATCATCCGTATGCAGGTTCAGTGACTGGCATGTTCCACGATCAGACTGCCGGAGAAAATCTGGGTGAGTACAGCGTATATCTGCCGTCTACGATCGAGCAGTGCGTCACCGGTGTGATGATCGCTGTCCCGGAGGATATGACGGCGAAAGCATTTACGCAGTCGTTGTTGGGACAGGCTTGGCAGGCCGTCAGTGAAAAATACGGTATTGCACTTGCTTTTGCAGAGGCAGAAGATGGGCAGGATTGGAATCTGGATGGCAAAGATGGGCGTGATGAAGCCGCTTATCTGAAAGCAGTATCGGATAACTTCCACAGCAAGAATAAGCAGAAGGATGCCGCATTTAACTTGAATGAACGCGCCTTTTATGTAGTCGGTTATGACGAAGGTGGTGCCGCAGCACAGGAATTTGCAATGACCTGGCCTGCACTGGTCTGCGGTGCAGCATCGGTGGACGGATATGCTGTGCCGGATGCGATGGTTGAACAAATCGGTAATACGCTCAGTTATCCATTTGTACAGGCGGGCAGTATGGCGGGACAAACGGAAAACAATATCAAGAATAATGAAGTGCCGGTGCCCATGTGGCTGGTAGACGCGGCTGATAGCTCGAAAAATAATGCAAAGGTTGCAGAATACTGGATCAAGGCGAATGGAGCAAAACAGGGCACATCGAACGCTTATGCGCAGAAAGTTTATGAGAATGAAGCAACTCGTGTCTGGCTGACAGACAGCGCTCATGCAGCGCAGATAACGCCTGATGTTCTGTACAGTCAGTTTCTGGCTGGTGTACAGCGCTTCGTGGGCGATCCGGGCGGTCGTCTGGAGATGACAGTATCGCATACCAACAATGGCAAGACCGGTTTCTTCTATTCGGAAGAGAAGATTGACGGCAAGATTCGCCGTTGGTATACTTATGTGCCTTCTGATTATAAGGCAGGAACTGATGTGCCGCTGGTAGTGGCAATCCATGGTTATTCGAGTGCGATTCATGCTTTCACGGGTGACAGCCGCTGGCAGGATGTAGCAGAGAAGAATGGTTTTATCGTTGTATTCCCGCAGGCATACGTAAATGACTTTCCGACACGCGGTGAAGTATTGGCGCCGGTATGGCACACATATTCCTATAAGCTGACAGAGACGGCAACGGATGACGTTTCGTTTATTCGACAGTTGATCTCTCTGACAGAAAAGAGATACAGCATTGACAGCACGCGCGTTTATGCAACCGGACATTCAAACGGCGCAACGATGACGTGGGCGCTCGGCCTGGACGCAGCAGAACTGTTTGCGGCAATCGCGCCGGTAGGACATAATTCCGGTTCGTATCGCGGTGCACCGGGCAACAATAATATGGCTCCGACGATGTCGATTGGAACGACTGCACCGGCAAATGAGTGCAGTGAGCTTCTGCCGACTTGGATGTTCAAGGGTATCTATGATGTAGATGGCGGCGCTGATTTTACGACAGGTGCACCGGCAGGCAATGTCAGTTCGAATGCACAGGCGGTAGCTCACTGGACAGCACGGAATGGTACAGAAAGCACACCTTCCAGTCAGAGTAAGGATGTATCGGGACGCTATACGACTTCAGTATATACCGCAGCCGGCAGTGATATTCCACTGGTGCAGTACACGGTTGTAGATAACTCCCCGCACGCCTATATTCCAACGGAAGCAGACATGATCTGGTCGCAGTTTTTCTCTAAATATTCGCGCGGTTCGGACGGCAGTCTGTACTATGAAGGCAAAAAGGTTGAGAAGCAGACAGGTACTTTTACAGATCTGAACAATCATTGGGCAAAGAATGCCACAGAGAATGCAGTAAACCGCGGATGGTTTACGGGTATCTCGGCAACGACATTCAGCCCGAATACAGCAGCAACACGCGGCATGGTTGTAACCGTTCTGGGACGTGCAGCAGGTGCTCAGGGCGATACGGCTTCGGCTGCAAAGTTTAAGGATGTTGTGTCTTCACACTATGCGGCACCGTATATTGGCTGGGCAGCAGCTAACAAGATTGTTTTGGGTACCTCGGATACAACCTTTGCACCGAATGCTGCTATTACACGTGAGCAGTTTGCGGTTATGACGGCAAATTATGCAAAGGCAGAGAATTTGACGATTGCCTCCGGCAGCAAAACATTGAATCAGTTCAGCGATGCAGCGAATGTTTCGGATTGGGCGAAGGAAGGCATGCAGTATTGTATCGAGCATGGACTGCTGAGCGGCAATGATCAGGGTAAGCTGTCACCAAAGAGCACACTGACAAGAGCAGAACTGGCAACGATTTTGAATCGTATGCCGATTTGAAAATTTACTTAAAACAACAAAAAGACAGCTCTCGCTGTCTTTTTGTTGTTTTCTTTTTGCTTGAGAAGTATCGTTTTATATATCACCTTTCACGGAAAAGAAGAAACTGTTGTAAAATAGCTTTCGGAAAATATTGTACAAAACCCGGAACCTTTAGGGCAAAAACAGCTCAAAAAGGGTTCTGGGTTTCTATTTGTGCTATTTCCTTGTGCAAGTTGCTGATGCATTTTTATTTTGCAACAGAGCCTTGAAAACTGTGAACCGCCAGGAAAATTTTTGCTGTTATTGTGTTTCCTGTTCCATCTGCTCCATTCGCAGGATCGCGTAGCAAAGCTGAAGCTGCCGTGCCTTATGGATGCCGGTCTTTTCATAGAGCCTTTTGCGGTAGGTATCGATGGTGCTTGTAGCGCAGCCGATCTGTTCTGCACACTGACGGGTACTCAGCCCGCTGGCAAGTGCTTTACATACCTCAAGCTCTTTGATGCTCAACTTGGCATAGCCCTCCAGAAATCTCTCATAGTCTGCCAGATCAATTTCCTTTTTTCCCAGATGCGCCAAACGGCGGATCTTAGCAAGGGAATCATCGAGCTGCCCCTGCATGTCCTCTGTTTGACTGCGCATATCTTCTACCTGCCCCTGCAGGTCCTGTTTTTCATTGATAAGCTGCTCGTTCTGAGAGCGGAAATGGTCGGCGCGTTCCTGGATGTCATGCTTCTCTGTTTCCAGATGCGTGATGGTCTGCTCGTGGAAGCGCAGTCTTGCGGAGACGGGCCGCAACTCGTCAAAGGTCATCTGCGCACCGCCGCAGTCTGCCTTTTTGAGCAGCTCGATGTCCCGCATGACGGGGCGAAGGTAGCGGCGGGTATAGTAGAGACAGCAGACCACGCCGAAGAACAACAGCAGCAGCCAAAGGCCGACAATCTCCAGTGCGCTTTTCAGCAGAATCTGGTTATAGTCGCTTCTGGGGAGCATCACAGTCAGCGTATGAGGCTGTGCATCTCCGCTGGCTGACAGAAACGACTCGGAAAGCCCTACAAAGGGGAGCTTGGTTCCGCTGTAGGCGGTGAGTCCCTCTCGAATGCTCTTTTCCGTCAGAATCTCATCCGGCACGAAGCAGAAGCCGTCGGCGGGATAGGTAATCAGGCTTTGGGGAATATCCAGTCCTTCCGCACCGTCCGTCAGGAGGCAGGCAAGGCTGTGAAAAACAGCGGGCTGTCCGAGAATAAGCTCCGAACCGTAAGAAAGCAATTCGAAAAACTGGGTGTGCAGCCGGCTACCCTGCGGGATACGGCAGGGGTTGAGGAGTTGAGATTTGTGCTGTAAATCGTAAAGCCTACGCTTTTCAAGGCATTTTTCTTTCCTTGTAATTGCATCTTTTGCACTGAAATAACTAACATAAGTATAAGGTAGCATGAATTGCGGTGAAATGCGTTTTCACTATCTAAATCCATATCAAGGAGCTGATTTTCGATGAAATATATCGATTATCGCAACATGAAAGAGTTTTATACCATTGCTGAGGTCTGTCATTTATTCGAGATGGACAAGAAAGAATTGCGGTACTACTCTGAAAAGTACGGTATTTCCCCGCAGGAAGACCTGTATGGCAACCACGGCTTCCGAAAGGTCCTGGTTCGCAAACTGCACAACTACATCTACAAAGAGCAGAAGAACAACGAATTTTCTTCCGCTCCGCAGACACAGAGAAAGGACCCCTGGGCATGAGAAATGACGAAATTCTGACGGTTAAAGAAACCGCCGCCCTGCTCAAAACCACGCGCCAGCAAGTGCGCAAGATGATCGTAAACGAAGAACTCCCAGCCGTAAAGGTCGGCCGGGAGTGGAGAGTGCTGAAAGCGGGGATTGTGGAGTTCTTTGAGAAACAGATATGTTACTGACATATAAACATCCTAAGATGAATGCAAAATCTTGCATCAAATGCGATGTGTTGTGTGCTCATATGAGCGAGAAAACTCCATATGGCGTATATTCAGCCATACGGAGTTTTCCATATTAGAAGAGAGAGGTGGCTTAATAGAAATAAATTATTTAATATTGATTGCCTGTTCGGTTTCTTTGTCAAACAGATGAATTTTGTTCTTATCGATAGCAAGCGAAATATGGTCGCCGCTTTCCGCCTGCACGCGGGACGGTGCGCGCACGATAAGTTTCTGACCGCCGCATACAGCATGGATATAAATTTCCGCACCCATCATTTCTGCGATTTCAACTTCGGCCTCTACCGTGCTGTCCTCGCTCATTTCCAGAAATGCGCTTTCCGTATGGAAGTCCTCCGGACGGACGCCGAGAACCACCGTCTTTCCGGCGTATTCCGCCATCAGCTTGTCCGGGAACTTGCCCTGCGGCAGAGGGATGAGTTTGCCGGCAAAATTGACGCCGTAGCCTTCTTTTCCCTTTTCGATCGTGCAGTCGATGAAGTTCATCTGCGGAGAACCGATAAAGCCGGCTACAAACATATTGCAGGGCTTGTTGTAGAGGTTTGTCGGCGTATCGGCCTGCTGAATGATACCGCTCTTCATAACAACGATACGGTCGCCCATCGTCATCGCCTCGGTCTGGTCGTGCGTTACGTAGACAAAGGTCGTGCCCAGTCTTTTATGCAGGCGGGCAATCTCCGCGCGCATCGAGGTACGCAGCTTGGCATCCAGGTTGGACAGCGGCTCGTCCAGCAGGAATACATCAGGGTCGCGCACCATAGCGCGTCCCAGTGCGACACGCTGACGCTGGCCGCCGGACAACGCCTTAGGCTTGCGGTTCAGCAGATGCTCCAGATCCAGAATTTTAGCTACTTCATGAACCTTCCGGTCGATTTCGTCCTTCGGCATCTTCTGAAGCGACAGTCCGAACGCCATATTCTTGTAAACCGTCATATGCGGATACAGCGCGTAGCTCTGGAAAACCATCGCAATATTGCGGTCCTTCGGCGCAACGTCATTGACGCGGCGCTCGCCGATATACATATCACCGTCCGTGATCTCCTCAAGACCTGCAATCATACGCAGCGTAGTCGATTTACCGCAGCCGGAAGGGCCGACCAGCACGACAAATTCCTTGTCCGCGATTTCAAGATTAAGTTTCGGCACTACTTCAACGCCGCCGGGATATACCTTTCTAATATTCTGTAAAGAAATCTTTGCCATTCCTTGATTCCTCCTTATTCGTTTGCACTTACTTCAAACAGTCGTGCCGAGATATTCACCGGCAGCTCGACCGCAAGTTCGCCGCTTTCCTTGTGCCATGCGCAGCGGCACGCGGCATTCTGCGGATAGAGGCACTTTACGCTTGCGTCTTTTCCGCGCAGATGCGAAATGGGAAGCAGACAGGTATCGTTTCCGCTGTCGCTGCGCCATACCGCAATGTAGTTTTTGTTTCCGGCTTTCAGTCCGAGAGATACCCACGAATCCCCGTACGAGGACAGACCCAGCGGCCAGAACGGAACCGCCCGCCGAATATCCTGCCGGATGCTCTTGTAACATGCAATGCCTTCCTTCACCAGCGCGAACCGAGCCGGGCTGAGATTGACCAGATGGCCACTTTGGTGAATGCGAAGCAGCATTGCGTTGACCATGTTGAAAATCGTTTCTTCTTCATCACCGTCGGTCAGCGGATAGGACCACACCGCAGCCTGCTCCGGGGTGACCGCCGCCGGTGCATTGGCGGCCAGAGTCGCGTACTGCCGGTAATCGGTCTGGTCGCTTGTGGACTGAAGGCTGTGCCGTGCCAGCATCGCATAGTCCGTCCGCATGCCGCCGCTTGAGCAGTTTTCTATGATGAGCTCCGGGTATTTTTCAAAAATATGATCGATCCATGCCAGATACGCCCGGTTATGCTCCAGCAGACCCTGCCCCGTGCTGTCGGCCTGCTGATCGGTACCGGTGCCCGGCTCGATGTTGTAATCCATCTTGATATAGCCGACGCCGTATTCATTGACCATGCGGTCGATCACCCGCTCGGCATAGTCCCGAACCTCCGCATTGCGGAAATCGAGCTGATAGCGCCCCTTATCGCACACACGCCTGCCGTGCCGCATGAAGAACCAGCTGTCCGGAAGCTGCTTTGCCAGCGGACAGTTGACGCCCATGACTTCCAGCTCCAGCCATGCGCCCGGGATCATGCCCGCGTCGCGTATGGCGTCCATGACCTCTTTGAAGCCGCCCGGGAAGCGCTTTTCCGAGGGGCGCCACTCACCGACGCCGTCCCACCATGCGCCGTCCGCATACCATCCGCAGTCTACGACAAAGTATTCGCATCCTGCTTCCCGCGCCTTCGGAATCATTTCCAGTTCCTTCTGCGTCGTGGGGTCACCGGACAGGCAGTTCATATAGTCATTGAAAATGACCGAGAGCTGCTCATTGTCACGATTCGGGCGGCGTATCCGCCGTCGGTATTCGGTCAGTGCAGCCATAGCGCGATCCATGCCTGCGGTTTCTACACCGATGCAGGCAGGAACCGAAACAAAGGTCTCGCCCGGCATCAGCTGCTTCCACCAGTGGTTATGCAGCTCATCCGGACCGCCAAGCTCCAGATAATACTGCCCTTCGTAGTCACTGATCTCCCAGTGCCACGAACCGTTATGTTCGATCTGCCAGTAAAGCGATACGCCGGCTTCCGTATCCTCGAGATACGCCATCGGAAGATACTCCTTGGTAGACCAGTTGCCCGTATTGCTCACCGAAAAGACCTGCGTCGATTCGGCTTCCGGATCGGAACCGGCCGTGAAGGTCAAGCCCAGATCGGAAAAGCTGTATCTGTTCCAGTGCATTTCCCGTTTCCACGAGTGGTGCGGAACGCTGAGGCGCAGCTTGCGATCCGGTCGAATCAGGCCCTCTTTGCCGAGTCCCATCAGACAGAACGAGGAGAGCGCTTCCAGCCCCTGCGCTTCAGTCCCGCAGTTGGTTACCTCGGTCCAGCTGCGGACGACCGGAATGCCGTCATAAAACTGATAATGCATGGTCAGATGCAGTCCGGTTTCCTCGTGAACGGTCTCCCATTCCAGCTTGCGGCCGGTGTCATTCCGGCTGTCGCGGAAATCCAGATACTTCATTTCATATCCGGGCGAGGTCTCTACGATTTTCGCACCATGCCAGTTGCTGGGGCGATTGCGTCCGGTCACCTGTATCTCGGAGGGGAAATACAGGTCCTTTTCTCCCTGCCGGACGAGTGTGTTCTCGTCCAGCGGAAGGGCGGAGAAATGCACCAGCCGGACCTTATCGCGGCGCACCTCAAAGACCATATGGATACCGTTTTCGTTGATTGCGATACGCTTCATGGCAAACCTCCATCAGCCCTTGACCGAACCGCTCATCAGACCGGCAAGGAAGTATTTCTGAAGGAACAGGAAAATGATCGTAACCGGCAGGACCGAAATGACGGATGCCGCCATCAGGCCGCCCCAGTCTACCAGGTTCGCGCCCTTGAAAAGCATGATTGCCGGTGTCAGCGTGCGCAGCTTATCGGACGAAATCAGAACGTAGCCGAACATGAACTCGTTCCACGCATTGATGAACGCATACAGACCGGTCGAAATCAGACTGGGAATCGAAACCGGAAGAATGACGCGGATCAGCGTCTTTGCTTTGGAGCAGCCGTCAATCTCGGCGGCTTCCTCCAGGTCGATCGGTACCGTGTCAAAAAAGCTGCTCATCATAAAGGTGCAGAGCGGAATGACGAACGTGGTGTATGCCAGCACCAGAGAAATGTGCGTCTCCAGCATATGCATCTGCTGCATGATCATATACAGAGGTACCAGAAGAAGAACGCCCGGTATCATCTGCGACAGCATCATCATGAAGTTCGAAGCCTTCACGATACGCTTGCGGTAGTAACGGCTCAGCGCATAGCCGGCCAGCACCGCAATGATCATGGAGATGAGCGTTGCGGCGAGAGAAACGACAAAGCTGTTCTTAATATAGGTAAGAAAGCCGTTATCGACCAGCACGCGACGGAAGTTATCGATCGTTGGATTGTCGATCAGCAGCGAAGGAACTGCCGAACGGATCTCATCCTTCGGTTTCAATGCAGAAATCAGCATCCAGAAGAATGGGAAAACACAGATGACCGCCAGAATGCTGATCAGAATGTAGGTAACGGCGGAAACAGCCGCCCTTGTTTTTTTACTGCCCATTTTTTCCGCCCCTTTCTCAGCCTGCCTGGCTGTTGATTTTTTCTCGTTTGCGGTAATAGAATACGAACAGGATCGTCATGACCGTAAACATCATAGTAGACAGCGCGGACGCTGCGCCGACATTGAACTTTTTCATCGAATAGCGATAGATCATGATCGGCAGCGTTTCGGTAGCGTAGTTCGGACCGCCCTCTGTCATGACCCAGATAAAGTCGAAGTTGATCGCGGTCCAGATGACATGGATGAATACGATAACCAGCGATACCGACTTCAGCTGCGGCAGCGTAATGCGGAAGAAGCGGGTGAACATGCCCGCGCCGTCGATCGCCGCTGCCTCCGACAGGTCGCCGGGAATCGACTGCATCGCAGCCAGGAAAGAAATCGTGTAGTACGGGAAGCTGCGCCAGATATTTACGAAAATGACTGTCGCCATAGCAAATCTGGCGTCACCGAGGAAGTTTATCGGAGCCTGGACGATATGCAGATGAGTCAACAGGTAGTTTACAATGCCGAAATCTGTATTGAGCATCCAGTCCCATGTCATGCCTGCAACGATGATCGGAACCAGCCAGGGAATAAAGACGCAGGTTCGGAAAATTGCGCGACCCTTGAATTTCTGATTCAGTAGAACAGCTGCCAGCATGCCGACGATATACTCACCGGCTACCGAGCACACTGTCCAGATTACGGTGTTTTTCGCATCATTCCAGAAGTGTTCATCATTGAGAATTGTCTTGAAGTTATCCAGACCTGCAAATCCGGAAACATTGGGCTTTATCAGGTTTACCTGAGAAAACGCATCATGGATTACCTTGCCCAGCGGATAGGCAATCATTACCGCCAGAAACAGCAGAGCGGGCGCCAGCATGATCCAGGCTGTCCGGTTGTCTCTTTGGTCGCGTGTTAAGTATTTTTTCTTCTTTTCCGGCATATTTCTCCACCTTTCTCCAGGATTAAGAGTATGCATACCGGAACGGCTTCCGCTCCGGTATGCACCATTTTCTTTTTACGAAGCGCTCAGCTCGCCGGACTCTTTCAGAGAAGTGTTGACTGCATCGGCCAGCCACTCTGCTGCTGCCTGCGGCGTCATGCCCTCCTGAAGAACCTTAGCGATGGAATCGATCATAGCCTGAGAAATGCTGCCCAGCGTTACCGGCGGGAATGCAACGCCGTTATCGGACAGAGCCTGGAAGTCCTCGGTCCACTTGCCCGGAACGGTTACATCGGAACGCGGAGATGCGCTGGAGTAAACGCCCTGCTGCCATTCCTTGCCGCATACGTAGGTCGCAAAGTCGAATGCTGCGTCGTTGTTCTTGCTGGTGTTGAACAGGAACAGCGGCTTCAGCTCCATGTAGGTTGCCGGCGTGCCGCCTTCCGGTACCGGAATCGGCTCTACGGTAACATCGGACATCACTTCCGGATTGGCGTCCTCTTTTTCCTGGAGCCAGTTGCCGGTTACGTAGCTAGCGGAGAAGCCGTTGACGAAGTTGTCGTCGGTCTCTTCATAGCCGAAGCTCTTGGAGTTCGGATCGACAACGCCGCTGTCGATGCAGTCCTTATAGAACTGGAACACGTCTGCCGCTGCGGCCAGCTGGTCTGCATTGTCCTTCCAGGTATTCTTGTACATGCCGTCATCCTGCAGCGAGCAGATCTCAAGGCCCTTCTGCGCCAGATAAACGATCATTTCCTGCGGAGCACGCACGCCCGTGCAGGCCAGCGCATACGGATAGGTGCCGGTCTTATCCTTGAAATCCGTCATGGAAAGCACATCATCCCAGGTAGCCGGTACGGACGCGCCGCCCTTTTTCATGATATTCTCGTGGCACAGATAAGCGCGAACCGTCATTTCGTACGGCACACCGATGATCTCATCGCCGATGGACATACCCTTCATGACCGCGTCGCTCAGTACGGAAGCGTCGTCCCAGTTTGCGTAGCGGTCGGACAGGTCCTCCAGAATGCCCATGCTGTGGAATTCGCCGGTCCACTCGGGCAGGCCCCACGCAACGTCCGGCGTATTGCCGCCCGCAGCCGCGGAGAGGATCTTGTCATGCAGCATGTCATAGGAGAACTCGGTATAGTTGACCTTGACGCCGGTCTGCTCCTCATACTGTGCTACCAGCTTCTTTACGTTTTCGCGCTGCGAATCCGACAGGTTAGACGACCAGACCTCAAGCGTCGTGCTGCCGTCTGCGCTGCTGCCGCCGTTAGAAGACGAACCGCCGCATGCCGCCAGCGAAAGTGCCATGCTGGCTGTCAGCACGCCTGCCAGAGCTCTTTTCCACATTTTTCTCATTTTTCATACCTCTTTCTCTGTTTTTGTCCTGTTATCTCTTCTACTCTACTTCTCTGCTGCTTATTCCGCCCTCCTTATGCGCTGCCGTCCAGCAGGCGACGGCGTTTTTATTTTCAGGCCTTCTGACCGTAATAAGCGTTTTTGCCGTGCTTGCGCAGATAATGCTTGTCCAGCAGCTCCTGCTGCATCGGCTGCACGGTATTGTTGGAAACCAGCAGGTCCTGCCATGCCATCAGCGCACATTCCTCCAGCACAACGGCGTTTTCTACCGCCTTTTTCGGCGTCGCGCCCCAGGTGAACGGGCCATGGCTGTGAACGATGACCGCCGGGACCTGATTCGGGTTTTTATCGCGGAAGGTCTCGACAATCACCTTGCCGGTCTCCTTCTCGTACTCGCCCGCGATCTCTGCCGGCGTCATTGCGCGCGTGCAGGGAACCGCACCGTAGAAATAGTCGCCATGCGTCGTGCCGAGCGCCGGAATCGGCATGCCGGCCTGCGCAAAGGTCGTTGCCCAGCGGGAATGCGTATGTACGACGCCGCCGATATCCGGGAAGGAGCGATACAGTTCGATGTGCGTCGGGGTGTCCGAGGACGGGCGAAGCGAACCTTCGACAACCGTTCCGTTCAGATCGACCACGACCATATCATCCGCCGTCATGTCCTCATATTCCACACCCGACGGCTTGATAACGATCAGGCCCTTTTCCCGGTCGATACCAGATACATTACCCCAGGTAAATGTGATGAGCTTGTGCTTCGGGAGCAGGAGATTGGCTTCCAGCACCTCTTGCTTGAGCTGTTCCAGCATAGCGTCTCTCCCCTCCTTATTTCAGCTTCCATGCCAGATCGGACACGAGCAGCTGCTGCTTGAGTGCCGAAATGGTGGTATCCTTTGTAATATGAACAAATTCAATGCCCATGATCTCTGCCCAGTCTTCCATCTGCTCAGCAGTAACGGCATAGGAGAGCACCGTATGATGCGCACCGCCTGCCATGATCCATGCGTGGATACCGGTTTTCAGATCCGGCATACCCTTCCACATAACGCGGGCTACCGGCAGATTGGGCATTTCGTAAATCGGCTTGATGCATTCAATATCCTGTACAATCATGCGGAGACGGCCGCCCATATCGATCAGCGAAACGACAATGGCGTTGCCCGGATGTCCCTCAAAGACCAGACGTGCCGGTGCGGCCTTGCCGCCGATACCCAGCGGATGCACCTCGATGCGCGGCTTTTCCGCCGCAACAGACGGGCAGACCTCCAGCATATGCGCACCGAGCGAAAGCTCCTTGCCCGGTTCGAGGTCGTAGGTATAATCCTCCATGAAGGCCGTTCCGCCCGGGACGCCCTCGCTCATCTGCTTCATGATGTGCGTCAGCGCGGATACCTTCCAGTCGCCCTCGCCGCCGTAGCCGTAACCCTTTGCCATCAGGTCCTGCGAAGCAATGCCGGGAAGCTGTTCCATGCCCCAGAGATCCTCAAAGGTATTGGTATATGCGCCGCAGCCGTGCTCATCCAGCATTTTCTGAATGGCGATCTCCTCGCGCGCCTGGTAGCGGACGGTTTCCATGTCATCGGTCGCGAACTCGTAATTCTGCTGATATTCCTTCATCAGGCTGTCGATTTCCTGCTCACTTACCTGATTCATCACTTCAACAAGATCGCCGACTGCATAGGTATTCACCTGCCAGCCGAGCTTCATCTGTACTTCGACCTTATCGCCTTCGGTCACCGCGACCTGACGCATATTATCGCCAAAGCGCATGACCTTCAGCTCGCGGCTTACGGCCGCGCCTACTGCGGCACGCATCCAGCCACCGATTTTTTCCTGTACATCTGCATCTTCCCAGTATCCTGCAACGATCTTGCGCGGCAGACGCATGCGCGCTGCGATGAAGCCGTGTTCGCGGTCGCCGTGCGCCGACTGGTTCAGGTTCATGAAATCCATGTCGATGCCTTCGTTCGGAATGTTGCGGTTGAACTGCGTTGCGAAGTGGCAGTACGGCTTCTGGAGCACCGACAGTCCGCCGATCCACATCTTAGAAGGCGAAAACGTGTGCATCCAGACGATCACGCCCGCGCAGCGGCTGTCGGCGTTTGCCGCTCGCATTACCTCCGTGATTTCATCCGGAGTCTTTGCTACCGGCTTCAATACCAGCGAGCAGGGAAGCCTGCCCGACCGGTTCATTCCCTCCGTCATGATCTGCGCGTGTTCCTTTACCTGACGGAGCGTTTCTTCACCGTATAAATGCTGAGAGCCTACAATCAGCCAAAATTCATAATCCTTCAGTGCCATGCGGTATCTTCCTTTCTGTTTTTCCCTGCGTTTTTCATACCGCCTGTATTGCGGTTTCCTCAACAGCCAGAAGTCCCTGATATGCGTGCATATAAGCGGTAAATCCGGCAATGTCCGCGGGAGCCGGATCCTTTTCGATGATTGGCATATCCGTAAAGACGTTCTGTTCCATGTACTGCGCCAGTGTCATTCCCTCTCCGCTCAGCATATATTCCGCCAGCAGCGCGATACCCCACGCGCCTCCCTCGCCGGCGTTTTCCATAACCGATACAGGAACACCTATCGCAGCAGCCATGATTTTCTGCCCCGCCTCCGGTGTCTTGAACAAACCGCCGTGGCCCATCAGCCGATCCAGCTTGACGGATTCTCCTTCGGTCAGCAGCTCCATTCCTATTTTAAGGGTTGCCACAGCAGAATACAACTGTGCGCGCATAAAGTTTCCGAGCGTCAGGCGGCTTTCCGGACGGCGTACCAGAAGAGGCCGTCCCTCCTCCATGTCAACGACCGGCTCACCCGACAGATAGTTGCAGCACAGAAGGCCGCCGCCGTCTTTTTCTCCCTCCGCCGCTTTGGAATATAGCAGCGAATAAAGTCTGTCATCACTCAGATCGCTTCCGATGCAGTGTGCGAACTCCTGAAGCATGCCTGCCCATGCGTTGATCTCCGAGGTGCAGTTGTTGCAGTGCACCATGGCAACCGGCTTGCCATCCGGCGTCGTCACCATGTCGATCTCCGGATATACCTGACTGAGCGGGCGCTCCAGCACGACCATTGCGAAAATGGAGGTGCCTGCCGATACATTGCCGGTGCGCTCGGCGACCGAGTTTGTCGCGACCATGCCGGTTCCGGCGTCGCCTTCCGGCGGACAGAACGGCGTACCGGGCTGCAGCTCGCCGGTCGGATCCAGCAGCTGTGCACCCTCCGGTGTCAGCCGGCCGGCCTGTACGCCCGCGGGCAGGACCTGTGGAAGAATGTCCAGCAGCTTCCATCTGAAATGATGCCCGGCAACCAGCCGGTCAAAGCGGTCCGCCATATCGGCGTCGTAGGTCATCGCGGCGCTGTCGATCGGGAACATGCCAGACGCCTCGCCGACGCCAAGAACGCGTTCTCCGGTCAGCTGCCAATGTACGTATCCTGCCAGCGTTGTCAGGTAATCTATGGAGGAAACATGCGCTTCCTCGTTCAGAATCGCCTGATACAGGTGCGCGATGCTCCAGCGCTGCGGAATATTAAACGAAAACTGTTTGGTCAGCAGGTCGGCCGCCCGGTCGGTAATGGTGTTTCTCCATGTACGGAATGGAACCAACTGATTGCCGTCGCGGTCAAATGCCAGATAGCCGTGCATCATGCCGCTGAAGCCGATTGCATCCAGAACGGTGATCGGACTGCCGTACCGCATCCGGTACCGGTCCGCCATATCGCGATAGCACGCCTGCAGGCCGTTCCATACCTGCTCCAGCGGATAGGTCCAGATGCCGTTGACCAGCTGATTTTCCCATGTATGACTTCCTGTTGCAAGGACCGCACCATGTCCGTCGGTCAAGACGGCCTTGATTCGTGTAGAACCGAATTCAATGCCCAGCACCTTGCGCTGCGGCGCAGGCTGTACATCGAATTGTTCCGTCATGCTCATTTGTACGCACCTTCTTTTTGCTGTACTCACCGATATGTAAGTATCTTTTGTATTTTTATTGTAGCAATTGTACGTACAAAAAGCAAGACGGGAAAATGCACTGAATTTTCCCGTCTTTTTTATTCATATTATCCAAAAAGGTATTATTTCAGGCAGCGTACAGAACCGCGTTCAACAATATTAGGCTTGATTTTAATATGTTCTCTATGCTCCGGATCTTCCAGACAGCGCATCAATACATTTGCGGCAGTTTCTCCGATATCCGCTGCCGGATAGGTCACAGTCGTCAGATTGTACAGCAGCGAGCCGGCGAACGGCGAATTATCGAAGCCGACAACCGACAGATCGTCCGGAACGCGCTTTCCGGCGCGCCGCAGCACATCGATCAGCTTTGCGGCGATTTCGTCATTATAACATACCACCGCTGTGCTGTCCGCCAGACGCTTGAGGATCATTTCATCCATAGAGCCCTCGAACAGATAGCGGACATCCTCTGTCGTGTACCACAGAATGCAGTCATCTTTGATATGCCCGTCATTCTTCTGCATTCCCTTTACAACGCCCTCGTAGCGTTTTACGCCCTGAATATCATCGGATTTGAAAATCCCGCCGATCTGCGTATGTCCCCGGTCAATCAGATGCTGTGTGAGCAGCTCGCCCGACTGTACATCATCCATCAGTACGTAGCTGTCGTTTGCGCCGTCATAGCAGCCGTTGATAAACACCATGGGGATGCCTGCATCGCGGAAACTCTGCAGGATACCTTCGTTCGGCGTAGGGAGAGCCGTTTTGGTGCCCTCGATGATCAGTCCGTCCACACCTGCCGCCAGCAGCTTCTGCAACGCCGTCGCCTCGTCCAGCGTTTTATTGTGCGTAAGTCCCAGCGTAAACAGATAGTCATGACGGCTCAGCACCCGCTCGATGCCGTTAATGATGCCGGGGAAAATATAATCGTCCAGATACGTGGTCAGCACACCGACTCTGCGGGTGCGGGATTCGCTGCGGTTCACCCGGCCGGCATTCTGCCGGCATACAAACGTGCCGCGCCCCGGCGTCCGCTTCAGCAGTCCCTCCTGCTCCAGGCCGCTGATCGCCTGCCGTATCGTCTGCCGGCTGTATCCAAACTGCTCAGCGAGCTCCAGTTCCGTCGGAATCTGCTGATTCGCAGTGTATTCTCCGCTATTTATTTGGTCCCTCAGCCATTGCTGTAACAGCTGATATTTGGGCTGTGCCATACCTCATTCTCCTTGATTTGTCATTATCATTATTACATCTCCTATTATAACGTATGTTTTCATTTTTGTAAATAAAATGTACGTACATTTTTGCATATCTATTTTCTGTCAGGGTCGCCGCTCAGCCGGAGCCGGTTCTGCAGCCGCCACGTTCTGGGCGGCACCTGCATTCTGTTCTTAAACGCTTTATTGAATTGCAGCGCGCCTTCATAGCCAACCTGCTGCGCAATCTGATAAATCGGCAGATTGGTGTTGACCAGCAGCTCTTTTGCCTTACCCATTCGATAATTGATCAAATATTCCTGCAATGTGACATGCAGCGTGCTGCGAAACAGCCTTGCCAGATGGCTTCGGGTGACATTGCAGAAACCGGCAATTTCATCCAGCGAGCGAATATCCGCATAGCGCGATTCGATATAGCGCATCGCCTCCGCAATGTAGACATTGGCGATATTGATATCCGTCGTAACGTTTTTTGACTGTACCGCGGTATTTTCCATCAGTCCGTCAAAGAAAAGATGCAGCTGCCCGATAATGAACGCTTTTGAGGCATCGGGGCGGCCGAGTATCTGACGAAGCGGCTCCCGGACGCGGGAAGATACCGCATGCGCATAGCTTTGAGGGTAAAAAACCGGATTATTCCGCGTCAGGCCGCACGCACGGAGATACGACGGTACGCTCAGGCCGGTGAATACGATCCAGATATAATGCCATGGGTCGTTCTCATCAGCACGGTACATATGCGCGGTATGCGGCTCCAGCAGAAAACCTTCTCCCGCCTTGACTTCAATCGTTTCGGAGAGAATATTCTGTCCTTTTTCGCCGGAGGGCTGAAGCATAACCACACCTTTTCCCGATACAACGTAATGAAAAATGTATTCATTACGAATATACGGGCCAAAGGAATACAGCGGCGAACACTGCTGATCGCCGATTTCCAGCAGCGCCAGATCCTGGCAGGTGTTGAAATTAAAAAGATATACTACCATGTCGGTCCGTCCCTTCCAAGCTGACTTTATCAAACATATCTAATAAAATTTTATAAATTTTATCGCAGAAAAATATTTTTTGCTTTTTTAAGTCATTTGATACTTTTTATAATAGTGCTATAATCCAATTTGTCAAGACAAACCAGTCGGATTTGATCATACAATTTCAGATTTACATGATTTATGAAAGAAGGGTAATTATGGACAAGAACTTGTTTGCTGTCAATCCGCCGATGGGCTGGAACAGCTGGGACTGCTACGGTGCCTCCGTTACGGAAGAGGACCTCATCCGAAACGCGGATTATATGGCAGAGCATCTGAAGCCCTATGGCTGGGAATACGTTGTATGCGATATTCAGTGGTCGGAGCCGACCGCAGATTCTACCGCCTATCACGCCTTTGCTGAGCTCTGCATGGACGAATACGGCCGTCTGATGCCCTCCCCAAATCGTTTTCCCTCCGCCGCAGACGGAAAAGGCTTCAAACCGATTGCTGACTACATTCACAGCAAGGGACTGAAATTCGGCATTCACATCATGCGCGGCATTCCGCGTCAGGCGGTTGCAAAAAACGTACCCATCAAGGGTACCGATGTTCATGCGCGTGATATTGCTCACACGGCTTCTATCTGCGCCTGGAACTCGGATATGTACGGTCTTAATCCCGTTGCCGTCGGCGCACAGGCCTATTACGACTCTCTGTTCGAGCTGTACGCTTCGTGGGGCGTCGATTTCGTCAAGGTAGATGACATCTGCGTGGTTTACCGCCGTATCAATCAGGATTACGACTATTCCGGCAGAGAAGAAATCGAAATGATCGCCGCAGCAATTCAGCATTGCGGCCGCGATATTGTGCTGAGTCTTTCTCCCGGACCGGCCATGGTGGAACAGGCGGACCACCTGCGCAAATACGCCAATATGTGGCGCATTACCAACGATTTCTGGGACCGCTGGGAAGATATTACTGAAATGTTCATGCGCTGCCGCAACTGGAGTCCTTACGTATCGAACGGCTGCTTCCCGGATTGCGATATGCTTCCGGTCGGCCATATCTCCATTCGCGGCTGCGAGCACGGCGTTTTCGAGCGCAACACGCTTCTGACCCGCCCTGAGCAGCGCACCATGCTGACGCTGTGGTCGATTTTCCGTTCGCCGCTTATGCTTGGCTGCGAGCTGACCGATCTGGATGAATGGACGCTCGGCCTGATTACCAACCCGGAAGTGCTGGCACTGCTGAAGGACAGCCGGAACGCCCGCGAAATTCTGAATGTCTGCGACACGATTGCATGGCAGGCTGAAGATGAGCAGGGTAACACCTACCTTGCCGTATTCAATCTCGGCAATCTTCCGGCAAAGCGCGAGATCACGCTGGACAAGCTCGGTCTGTCCGGTGAATACACGGTTCACGACCTCTGGGGCGACCAGCCCGATGCTGTCGTTTCCTCCGGCATTGTATGCTCGATCGATACGCACGGCGCTGTTCTGTTTAAGCTCACGACAAAATCCTAATTCTCCTTTTCTTCAAAAACACCACCCGCAAGGGTGGTGTTTTTTTGTTCTGATCAAAATCGTCTTATTCCAATTCGCTCAGCAGCATATTCAGTTCGGATATGACATCATCCGCCGCACGGTCTGCCAGTCGAAGAACGCACGGATTGCCTGTTTTCATCGCATAGGACAGTCCCGCCTGCCGAAGCAGCTCCACATCATTTTCGTTATCCCCGAAAGCCATCGTTTCTTCTCGATTTATATGAAGATGGCGCTGCAAAACCGCAAGCGCTGTGCCTTTATCGCAGTCCTGCGGCAGCAGGTCCACCCACGCCATACCGGAAACCACAGGCCGCATCGTCCCTCCCGCAGCCTGCGCGATACGCAGACGGTATTCTTCGGTGGCGCCGTCCGGGAAATACGCCGCAATTTTCAGAAACGGCTCCGGCACCGCTGTCAGATCCTCTACAACCGCTACATCATTCCCCACAAAATATCGCATATGGTCCGCGTAAGCCGGGTCCTTTGGCTGAACATAGCACTGCATGACTCCGCTCAGCAGCGGTTCGCAGCCCTCCATCTCCAGCATGCAGCGCAGAATCTTCGTGCCGAGCGCCCGGTCGATCACCTGCTTATACAGCACACTGCCGTCGCTGATGACCAGACTGCCGTTTTCGCAGATATAGTCGATTTTGTCCGCGACAGGGGCAAACAGCCGCCGCAGATTGGTATACTGTCTGCCGCTCGCCGCCGCAAAACGAATTCCGTGCTGTTCCAGCCGTTCAATAACGTCAAACAGCGCCGGGTCTAATCGGGTCTGTCCGCCTTGCAGCAGCGTCCCGTCAATATCACTTGCGATTAAATGAATCATATGACTAAATCCCCTTATATTATAAAAGAGCTCGAGATTGCGAACGCCATAGTAGTTTTAGACTTCCGCGTGACAGCGTACTTCCAACGCTCGTAATCAATTCACAATACAACCTATCTCAAATCAAAACGCCTAGACCATTACAGCTATGTGCATATCCGATTGATCCTCTATCCCATGCAGATACAGCATATCATAATAAGAAACAAAAGTCACTTATCTATATTCAAAATTCAAATTTTGACTGTAGATATTACTCTTGAACAGCAGAGCTTGTACTGTCCGTTTTTCCAATCAGATAAAATATATATTATATTCATGAGGGCCACAGGGTAATTCCCTGTGGCCTATTTTGTTTGAAAGGAGAAGAAACATGTTCGAAAATCAAAAATTCCTGACACGTGGCGTGGAGAATGAAATCCCATCGTGGCTGATCAACCTCATGTGGCACATGGTCTTGACCATGGAGGTTGAGTCCAAGGACTACCTGCAAGTATTCACGCTGACGAAAACGCCAACCGGTCAGCACATCGTCCATAAGCAGGAGCAGCCGCCGTACCGCTACGAGCTTGATGTGCCGTGTGATGATGCCGTAAACGCGAAGGTGTTCGTCATCGACGATTTGACGCATTCTACTATGCTGCTTGCCGAAGAGTATTAAGTTTTACCAAACGAAATGGAGGAACAGACAATGAGCGAAACGAGAATTTGTGCAAACTGCGGTGCAGAATACCCAATTGAAGACATGTATCAAGCGGAAGGCGACTGGCTCTGCGAGGATTGTGCCGACCGCCTGACCGTAATCTGTGACCACTGTGCCGAGCGGGTCTACGAGGAAAACGCCGTCGAGGACGATACCCACACGCTGTGTGACCACTGTTTCGATGAGTATTACGTCCGCTGCGAGGACTGCAACCGTATTATTCATCGTGACCGCGCGTATTGGGATAATGGCGACAACGCCTACTGCGCATCCTGCTGGGACGAGCATAACGACGTCATTCACGAATACAGCTACACGCCCGACCTCGTGTTCCATGGCAAGGGCCTGCGGCATTTCGGCGTTGAGCTTGAAATCGACGACGGCGGTACGGTCAACAGCAACGCGCAAAAGCTGCTCGACATCGCGAACAAGGACGCTGAAAATCTCTACATCAAGACGGACGGCAGTCTGGATGAGGGTCTTGAGCTCGTCACGCATCCTATGACGCTCGAATATCAGCTGAACGAAATGCCGTGGGCGGCGGTGCTCCACAAGGCACAGGAAATGGACTATCTCAGCCACGCCGCCGGGACCTGTGGCCTGCATGTTCATATTTCCCGCTTGGCGTTTGGCTGTACCTATGAACAGCAAGAGGCCGCGATTGCGCGCCTGCTCTACTTCGTCGAAAAGTTCTGGGCTGAACTGCTGCGGTTCAGCCGCCGCACGCAGAGCCAGATGAACCGCTGGGCGGCGCGGTATGGCATCCGCCTTACGCCGTCCGAACAGATGAGCCACGCGAAAAATTCCTGCGCTGGGCGCTACACAGCAGTCAACCTTACGAACTCGGATACCGTTGAAATTCGGATGTTCCGCGGCACTTTGAAGCTGAATACCCTCAAAGCCACTCTGCAGATGGTCAATCATCTTGTCGAGGTGGCCATTTCTATGTCCGATACCGCTGTACAGGAGCTTAGCTGGTTTGACTTCCTTGACGAAATCAAGGAGCCGGAGCTGATTCAGTATTTGAAGGAGCGCCGTCTTTACGTTAATGAACCTGTTAATGTCAACACGGAGGAGGCTTAAAGTATGTGCAGTTTATTCGGTCTAATCGACTTTAAGGGGTGCCTCAGCACTCACACAAAGAACAAAATTCTGAATACCCTCGCAAGAGAGTGTCAAGTGCGCGGCACGGACGCAACGGGCATCGCCTACAATTTCAATGACCGTCTGCGCATCTATAAGCGTCCCCTTCCCGCTCGAAAGATGAAGATTCATATTCCCCACGGAGTGAACGTCATCATGGGTCATACCCGTATGACGACACAGGGTAACGCGCAGTTTAACCAGAACAATCATCCGTTTCTTGGTAAAGTTGACGGAAACAGCTTTGCTCTCGCGCATAACGGCGTTCTCTGGAATGATAAAGAACTCCGTATGGAAGAAAATCTCCCGATGACAAGTGTTGAAACGGACAGCTATGTTGCGGTGCAACTTCTTGAACAGCAGAAAACCCTCGACTTCGACAGCCTTAAAACTATGGCTGAAAAGGTCGAGGGCTCTTTTGTGTTTACCGTTCTGGATAAGGACAATTCCATCTGGTTCGTCGTCGGGGACAATCCACTGTGCGTAATGTTCTATGATGGTTTTCTGATTTACGCCTCGACGCAGGAAATCCTGTGCAAGACTATCAAGAAGCTGCGATTGAAAGCGCCCACCGATATTCTGGAGCCAAAGGAGGGCGAGATTTTGAGAATCGACCGAGCAGGCCGAATCACTACCGAAGCATTCGCGCCGAGGACTAGCTATGAGCATTGGTGGCGGCGTTATTCTCCATATTACCGCGACTGCTGCATAGATACGCCCGTGAACTACGATGACTTATTCAGCGTTGCAAAAGCCTTTGGTGTCTCTGCGGATGAGGTGCAAGCACTTCTCGACTATGGCTGCTCCGAGGAGGAAATCGAGGAAATACTGTATGACCCTACCTTGCTCCATGAGATGACCGGCGAATTACTTTACGCGTATTAAGGAAAGGAGATGCTGCTTATGATTCCATTAGGCCCAATCTTTCAGGCCGTCGGCGCGGTAGTCGATTTGATTATCGAGGCCGTCGAAAATTTCTCGGACAGTTGAGGAGGTGAAAAAGTGAACGCAGGAAAAGTCATTCTCGGTGCGCTGACTATTATCGGCCTGCTGGCCGACATCATCGACGATGATTGAACACAAAAATACCGACTCATCAAGA
>CALCJW010000215.1:0-26891 GCA_937967235.1 uncultured Clostridia bacterium | reverse complement strand
GAGCCGATTGCCCCTGCAACGGCAGAACGCCTCAAGCGCGGCATGAAGGGCGGCAACAAATACGGCAAGCCCGTTCCCGGTCAGCCTCAGCCGCAATCCATCAACCGCCCGCGTGAGCATGGCGAGATCAAGGACGCAGACATCAATCCGCTCCGCAATAAGCGCGATGTCTGGAAGATCAACACCGTCCCCTTCAAGGGCGGTCATTATGCCGCCTACCCTCCGAAGCTGGTTGAAACCTGTCTTCTCGCCGGTTGTCCAGAAGGCGGCATTGTGCTTGACCCCTTTATGGGAAGCGGCACAACCGGCATGGTTGCTGCGCAGATGGGGCGTCATTTCGTCGGCATCGAGCTGAACCCTGAATACACCGAGCTTGCCTACAAGCGGATTGGAGGTGAAATCTGATGTCCAAGGAACCGGAACTCAAAGCCCGCGACAAGGTTATTCTGAGGATGACGCGAGACGGCGCAGTCGAGAAAAACCTGACGGCTGGCACCGAGCAGCGCGTTTCGGGAAGGCTGGAAGATGCAGAGCTTGTGAAGCCGGTTGAAACCGCCGTGCCTTCCGAAGCTCCTTCTGCGGAGGAACAGAAAAAGGTGCAGATGCGCCGTCAACAGCGTCAGTTTCAGGCGGAACACACCGAGGATAACGACACTAAGCCGCCCTCGGAAACGTCCGTCACAGAAGAGAAAAGGGCAGAAAATCCACCCCAGAATGCACCCGAACCGCTGCCCGTGTCAGAGACTCCGTTCAAGCCTCCAACCTTAGAGCAGCACGGTGTTTCTTCTCATACCGGCACGGTGATTGCCGAAACGGTTGTCACGCACAAGCTGCGCAAGACCTCTGCGGTTGAAGCAGTGGATGCAGATGCCATTCTCACTCAAGCGGCGGAAACCGCCTCCGCAAAGCCGGTCTCGGACGATGCCGTCCCGCCCACGAAGCGGATGCAGAATCTCGAAAGGAAGTCCGAGAAGGCACATGAGCGACTGGACGCTGCCCGTGAGAAGCTGCCCACGCACAAGGTTCTCAAGAAAGAGCGTGTCTTTGATGAAGAGACCGGCAAGGGCAAAACCCGCCTTCATTTTGAGGATGAGCTGAAAAAACCAAAGGGCAAAGGCAAGCTGCAATTTGAAGCGGACAAAACCGTCCGCAAGGTCGGTGACACCTTCGCTTCCGGCATTCACGGCAAAATCCATGAGGTCGAACAGGAAAACTCGGCGGTTGAGGCGGCGCATAAGACGGAGATCGCCGTCGAGACTGCCGCTCGGCATTTCCGTCATCATCGGGAAAACAGCATCAACAAGCCTTATGAGAAGGTCTCCAAGCTGGAACATAAGGCGGATGCTGCGGATGCGAAGCTCCAATATGAAAGAAATCAGCAGGAGCATCCTGAGATGAAGAAGCAGAATATGAACAAGCACTATCAGAAGCAGAGCATCAAGAAGGAGTATGCCGCCGCTCGAAATGCCGGTTCTCAGACTGCCGGGACTGCCACAAAGAATACCGGCAAGAAGCTCGGTGAAAAGGTGTCCGACAAGATCAAGGAGTTCTTTGAGAAAAACAAGAAGGTCTTCATCTGGATCGGCGTCGGAATTGCCCTTCTCGTTTTGCTCGGTGCCGGAATCAGCTCGTGTTCGATGCTTACTTCTACCGGCTCGACGGTTATCGCTTCCTCTTATCTCAGTGAGGATGACGCAATGCTGGGCGCGGAAGCGCAGTATTGCCGGATGGAGCAAGAGCTGCAAAGCTCTCTGGATAACTATGAAGGCACTCATGACTATGACGAATATCACTTCGATCTGGATGATATTGAGCATGACCCCTATGTGCTGATCTCCATTCTCTCGGCTCTCCATGAGGGCGAGTTCACGCTGGATGAGGTGCAGGGTACGCTCCAAATGCTGTTTGAAAAGCAGTACATCCTCACCGAAGAGGTTATCGTCGAAACCAGATACCGCACGGAAACCGACACATGGACGGACGCAGACGGCAACACGCACACGGAAACCTATCGCGTCCCGTATGACTACTACATCTGCAACGTGAAGCTCGAAAACTTCAATCTCTCCCATGTCCCGGTCTACATCATGTCTCAGGAACAGCTTTCCATGTACGCAACGTATATGTCGGTGCTGGGCAACCGCGAGGATCTGTTCGGTGACTCTCCCTATGTGGACAAGTACATCACCAATCCTCCCGCCGACTACGATGTCAACCCGGAATACCTGAACGACGAGAAGTTTGCAGCGCTGATTACCGAGGCGGAAAAGTATCTCGGCTACCCGTATGTTTGGGGCGGCTCCAATCCCGACACGTCCTTTGACTGCTCCGGCTTTGTCAGCTATGTTCTCACGAACAGCGGACTTGTGAACACCGGGCGGCTGGGCGCACAGGGACTTTACAACGTCTGTACGCCGGTTTCAAAGGCGAATGCACAGCCCGGTGATCTTATCTTTTTCGTCGGGACGTATGACACCCCCGGTGTATCTCACGTCGGCATTTATGTCGGTGATGGGGTCATGATCCACTGCGGCGATCCCATTCAGTACACATCCATCAATTCTTCCTACTGGCAGTCTCATTTCTATGCCTTCGGAAGACCTGCCTATTAAAAGAAAGGAGTTTTTCATGAATCCCAAGTATCAGAAGGTCCTCTCTGACATTGAGAAGGCTGAAAAGAAAAAGACCGAAATCGAAGGACAGCTCAAGGAGCTGTACGACAAGAAGACAGAGCTGGAAAACCTTGAAATCATCAATACCGTGCGCTCTATGGTGATGGACAAGGATCAGATCATGGCGTTCCTGTCTTCCATGAAGGGCGGCAACAAGCCCACCGAAAATACGGAGGTAATCGACGATGCGTAAGAAGTTTCGTTTTTTGACCGTCCTTGCGGTCTGCGTCATGGTTCTGTCTTGCTTCTCGGTCACGGCGTTTGCCTACGCCGATGATACCGAACAGAACCTTCCCGTCACGGAGGCAACCCAGCCCGAACAGCAGCCCGCAATCACTCCCACGCCGGAAAAGCCGAAGAGTGAGCCGATTGACGATGAGGGCAACGCCTACACCCGTGACTTGCTCTATGACAAGGCAACCAACAAGCAGTTCATCACTGTCCAGACGAAGAACGGCAACACCTTCTTCATTGTCATCGACTACGATGCGCCCATCAACGAGGATGAGGAACAGTATCAGACGTACTTCCTGAACATGGTCGATGAAAGCGATCTGCTTGCGCTGCTGGATGAAGACACTGCGGCTGCTCTGACCACCTGTAACTGCAAGGAAAAGTGCGCTGCCGGTCAGGTCAACACCGACTGCCCGGTCTGCAAGACCAACATGAGCGAATGCACCGGCACAGCCCCCGCTACACCTGAGCCGGACAAGGATGCGGAAACCGATGCCCCCGCCCCTAAGCCCGAAAAGAAATCCAGCGTCGGCATGATCCTCGTCATCTTTGCCCTTGCCGGTGCTGCGGGTGCAGCTTATTACTACATCAAGTTCGTCAAGGGCAGAAAGCCCAAGGATGAAGACATGGACTTCTTCGACGATGAAGGCTACGAGGAAGAGCCGTACATCAACGAGGATGAAGAGCCGCAGATTGCGGAGGATGCTGAAACGGATGGTGATGAAGATTGATCTTAGTCATTGCTGAAAAGCCCAGTGTTGCCCAGTCCATCGCAAAGGTGTTGGGCGCGACGTCCCGCAAGGACGGCTACATGGAGGGCGGCAATTACATTGTTTCGTGGTGCTTCGGTCATCTGGTGGAGCTGGCAGACGCCAGCTCCTACGATGAGCGGTATGCCAAGTGGCGGTATGACGATCTGCCCATTGTTCCGGAAAGCTGGATGTTTGAGGTCACAAAGGACAAAGCACAGCAGTTCAAGGTGCTGTCCGCTCTCATGAAGGACAAGCGCGTCACCGAGCTGGTCTGCGCAACCGATGCAGGACGCGAGGGTGAGCTGATCTTCCGGCTGGTCTACAACAAAGCCGGATGCACCAAGCCCTTCAAGCGTCTGTGGATCAGCTCATTGGAGGACTCCGCCATCCGCGAAGGCTTCAACCATCTCCGGGACAGCAAGGAATATGACCGTCTCTATGAAGCGGCACTCAGCCGCTCGAAGGCGGACTGGATTGTCGGCATCAACGGCACCCGCCTGTTTACCACGCTCTATCACAAGAAGCTGGTGGTCGGGCGCGTCCAGACGCCGACCCTTGCAATGCTGGTGGAACGTGATGGGAAAATCTCCACGTTCCAGAAGGAAAAGTATTTCAACGTCCACGTCGGCAAGGGCGATCTGACTGCCGATCTGGAAAAGGTCAAAACCGAAGAGGAAGCAAAAAAGATTGCGTCGGCTTGCGAGAAAAAGCAAGCCGTCGTTTCTTCTCTCAGGCAGGAAACGAAGACGGTCAATCCTCCGAAGCTCTATGATCTGACCACCTTGCAGCGCGAGGCAAACCGCTACTACGGCTTCACTGCCCAGCAGACGCTCGATCTCGTTCAGACACTTTACGAAAAGAAACTCCTGACCTATCCGCGCACGGACAGTCAGTTCATCACGGATGATATGGAGGACACTGCCCGTCAGGTCATTTCTATTGTCTGCCGCCAGCTTCCGCTTTTCTCCGGCGTTTCGGTCACTCCGGACATTGCCCGCGTAACCGACAACAGCAAGGTCACAGATCACCATGCCATTCTCCCGACCGTTCAGCTCGAAAAGCAGGATGTTTCGGCGCTCCCTCAGTCGGAACAGAAAATCCTCAATCTTATCGGGATGCGCCTTCTGTGTGCAACCGGCGAGAAGCACACCTACGCGGAAACGCAGATCACGCTCTCCTGCGAGGGCTACGAGTTCAAAACCAAGGGGAAGACCGTCGTTCAAAACGGATGGAAAGCCATCGAAGAGCTGTTCAAGGCTTCCCTCAAGACGAAGGAAAAGGACGATCCCATGAAGTCACTGCCCGAAGTCCATGAGGGTGATGTTCTGGATGGTGTATCTGCCAGTGTCACCGAACACTTCACAACGCCTCCAAAGCAGTACACGGAAGACACGCTCCTGTCTGCGATGGAGACTGCCGGAAACGATCAGTTCGACGATGACACCGAGAAGAAAGGTCTCGGAACACCCGCGACCCGCGCCGGTATCATTGAAAAGCTGGTGAAATCCGGCTTTGCAGAGCGCAAAGGCAAATCCCTCATTCCCACGAAGGACGGCTGCAACCTTGTCTGCGTCCTGCCGGAACAGATCACCTCTCCCGCAATGACTGCGGAATGGGAAAACACGCTCATGGAGATTGAGCGCGGCAATGCGGATGCAGACGCCTTCCTCAGCGGCATTGTCCAGATGACCGGGGATCTCGTGAAAGCCTACCCGTTTCTCTCCGATGCCGAAGCCCAGCGTTTCGGCACGGGGAAAGAGGAAATCGGCAAATGCCCCCGCTGCGGCTCTCCGGTCTACGTCGGCAAGGGCAATTTCTACTGCTCGAACAAGGAATGCTCCTTCTGCCTGTGGGAAGACAACAAGTTCTTTTCCAGCAAGAAAAAGAAGCTGACCAAGAGGATTGCAAAGGAGCTGCTGGACAAGGGCTGGTGCCGCGTGACCGGGCTTTACACGCCGAAGAAGCCTCAGCTCTACGACGCGGTGATTCGTCTGGATGACAGTGGAGGCAAATACGTCAGCTTCAAGATGGAGTTTGATCGATGACCCGCCCAAAGTATGTTGCTTCATGCAGCGGAGGCAAAGACAGCGTAGCGACGCTCCTGCTGGCTGCACAGCACAATGAGCCGCTGGACGAGGCGGTTTTCAGTGAGGTCATGTTCGACAAAGACACAAGCGGCGAAGTCCCGGAACACCGGGACTTCATTTATGACCGGCTCAAGCCCTTCTGCGAAAAAGAGTTGGGCATCAAGTTCACCATTCTCCATGCGGACAAGACCTACGATGACGTGTTCCATCATGTCATCACCCGCGGACCTCATAAGGGCGAGGTTCGCGGTTTTGCGTGGGCTGGAATGTGCGCGGTCAATCGGGACTGCAAAATCCCGCCCGTCCGCAAGTACAATGCCGCGCTCTCGCCGGACACTGTGAGCTATGTAGGTATCGCGCAGGATGAGCCAAAACGCCTTGCGCGTCTGGACGGTGTGAAGAAGGTCAGTCTGCTTGCCAAGTACGGCATGACGGAGGCGGACACCTACAAGCTCTGTCAGGAACACGGGCTGCTTTCCCCGATCTACGCTCACTGCCGAAGAAACGGCTGCTGGTTCTGTCCCAACACAAGCGACTCGGAGCTGCTGCACATGGTCACAAGGCACCCGGATATGTTTGATCGGCTGATTGAATGGGAGAACGAGGATAACATCTTCCATCGTCGGATGACGCGCAGAGAAACCCCGTCTGAGGTAAAGGCTCGTTTACTGAGCAAATCCCAGACGGGGTTTTCTTCGCACAAAAGCAAATAAGAAATGGAGGTTTGAGATGGCTGAAAACAAAAATGCACAGCAAGTCCGCGAAATCACGGACAAGCTGGAACAGGGCATCAAGGAGCTTTTTGAATCCGAGCGGTTCAAGGAATATCTCCGCACGATGTCCAAGTTCTACAACTATTCCTTCAACAACACGCTGCTCATTGCGATGCAGAAGCCGGAGGCAACCTATGTTGCCGGTTATACCTCGTGGCAGCGCAACTTTGACCGTCAGGTCATGAAGGGCGAAAAGGGCATCAAGATTCTTGCACCCGCGCCGTACAAGGCGCAGGAAGAGCGCGAGAAGATTGATCCTGTGACGCAGAAGCCGGTGATCGGTGCAGACGGAAAGACTGTCACGGAAACGGTCGAAGTCCTGCGTCCTGCCTTCAAGGTGGTCAGTGTCTTTGATGTTTCCCAGACGGACGGCAAGGAGCTTCCGGACATTATCGTCGATGAGCTGAAAGGCACCGTCGAAAACTACGAGGCGTTCTTCGACGCGCTCAGGCAGGAATCTCCCGTCCCTATTTCCTTTGAGGACATTCCGGGCGGTGCAAAGGGATTCTTCTCGCCGGTTGAAAGCCGCATTGCCATTCAGGAGGGCATGAGCGAAATCCAGACGGTCAAAACCGCCATTCACGAGATCGCCCACGCAAAGCTCCACGCCGTCAAGCCGGATGAGAAAGCCGCGCCAGAAAATAAGAAGGATCGGCACACCAAGGAGGTTGAAGCGGAAAGCGTTGCCTACACCGTCTGCCAACGGTACGGCATTGAAACCTCGGACTACTCCTTCGGTTACATCGCCGGTTGGTCATCCGGCAAGGAAACCAAGGAACTGAAAAGCTCTCTGGACACCATCCGCAAGACGGCGGCTGAGATGATCGAGGGCATTGACGCCAAGCTCAAGGTACTGCTGGCAGAGAAAGCACAGTCCGCAGAGATGGAAGTCGAAGCTCCCGTAAAGGAAGCTGTTCCGAAGGAAAAGCCGGAAGTCCCCATTTACCGCGAGACGGCGAATTATGCCTATGAAGCCGGTGAGCTGGAGTCATATCGTGCTTCTCTCGCTGCAAACGTGGAATGCCGCCGTGCGATTGAGGCGGCAATCAGTTCTAACTACGGAGACAACCGGCTGGATGCGGATGCTGCCGTGAAAAGCGTCCTTGAGCAGTTCTCTTCGGAGCGCGTCCGGTATGTCCTCGCAAACACCATTCAGCAGAAAGACTTTGACGGGCGCATTCCCCAGCCTCTCAAGGAATGGGCGAAGACTGTTGATGTCTGCCCGGAAAATGCCTCCCGCTTCCTTGTGGATAGACCCAATCCCGGACTGACCGCACTTTTCGTCGATGCGTTCCGTCAGCAGACCGAAGCTCAAAAGGATGTCACTTCTGAGAAAGCAACGGAAAGAGACCCGGAGGTCGTTGCGTGGGAGAATGATGAGATTGCCTCTATTGAGGTAAAAACCGTGGAGGTCAAGTCTCCCTTTGCCCCCTTGTCGGAGGAAGCAGCGAAAGCGCCCAAGGCGCACCGCCTGACTGCCGAAGAGAAGGAGATCAAAGCCGCCGTCATGGACACGCTCAAGGGACAGATCGCCTATAACAACGACGGTATGCGGGCTTCCTACCGCGCCTCTAACCATTCCTTCAATCTGCTGGCACGGAACGGCGTCAAAATTGAGGGCAACACGGTCACGCAAAACGGTGAGCCGCTGTTCAAAATCCATCGCCGTCATGCAGCGCGGAAAACACAGGGCTGCTATCGTGAGCTGATGCCGACGCTGGAATATATCAAACAGGAACAGAAGCAGGAAAAGCCCTCCATCCGCGATCAGCTCAAAGCTGCCGCGAAAACACAGCCAGAGAAGAAGTCCCCGGTCAAATCCAAAACACACGACATGGAGTTGTGAGAAAGGAGACGCATGAAAAAATACACAGACATTGACATCATCGCGGAGCTTCAGAAGCTCGTGGATAGTCATGTGGACAGCTACAAGGAAGACTTCGACATCGACAAGCGCATCATCCGCCGCGCTGCCGAAAGCCAGAATCCCGAAGACAAGACGCTGATGTGGTTCTGCCGTCCGCACGGAACGCACTGCCTCAATGAAAATCAGGTCTTCATTCAGGGAACGCGGGATCACAACACCTTCCGTTTTTACGCGGAACAGACCTACGACGAGTGCGTTGCCCGCGTCATCATCCCCAAATCCGTCAAGCGCGGCAAGGTCTTCGGAGATGTCTTTGAGATCAACTACCGGGAACAGGCGGCAAATGTGGCGCAGAACTCGGTTGCGCCGGATCATGACCGGCTGACTTTCGCAGATGGCTTTGTGCTGGACGCACCCTGCCGCAGCAGCTTCGATGCAGCAATGTCTCTGGTCGGTGAGCATGGCGGCGTCAAAACCCACCGGACGCTCCCGAAGGACGCGGATGCTCTGGTGGAAGTGCTGTCTAAGCAGAAAAGCCGCCGTGACAGACTGCCGGAGGCAGAGAGGACAGAGGTGCTTTCGCCGCTCCCCGTCGCAGAACTCCGCAAATATGAGGCAGTCAAAAAGGCTCATCCGGACGCGCTGGTCTGCTTTGCTCAGAACGGCTATTTTGAGCTGTACGGCAAGGACGCAAAGAAAGCCGCGCCGCTTCTCGGCACAAAACTCCTTGAAAAGAAGGTGCGCGGCAAGCCTTCCGTGCCGGTTACTGGCTTCCGTGAAACTGCGTGGGTAGCCGGTTCTCATAAGCTCTGGAAGTCCGGCGCAGATGTCTTTCTCAGCAAGGACGGCGAGACATTCAAGGAACTCAAAGCCGCAGATTACATTCCTGTCGGCGCGACGCTGAATGTGGATGGGATCAAGTGCAGAATCGACGCGGTTGATTTTACCGCTGATGAAGTCCGGCTGACCAACATCGAGGACAAGAACCGCCCCATCCGCTTTTCTGAAAGCATCCAGTATGTCCGCTCCTATGTGGAGGATGCCGGAACTGCCATCTACGACACCATCCCGAAGAAGCCCGCTGCCCGTGAATCCATCCGCGACAAGCTGAAATCCGCACAGAAAGCCCAGCCGTCCCACACACCGAAGCCGCAGAAATCGAAAGGAAAGGATATGGTACTCTGATATGAAAAACTTTACCGTGGAAGAAATCAACCTGATGTGCTGCTTCAATACGTCCAGCCGGAAGCGGCTGATTGACGATATGAAGAGCGTCACCCTGAACGACATGGACGGCGAGATCGCAGAGCTGATGTATAAGACCGTCCGGAAGCTCGAAGCCATGACCGATGCTGAGTTTGAGGAACTGTATATCATGCCGGACGGCATGATGGATGACTGAAAGGAGGATGCCTATGCCCGTATTAGACGGTGATTTTGAAGCCTTCGTCACGAACCTTGGCAAGTACAACGAGGGTATGCTGATCGGTGAGTGGGTGAAGTTGCCCACCACCGAGGAAGAGATGCAGAAGGTCTTTGAGCGCATCGGAATCGGCAAGCAGGATGAGTTCGGTCAGCCCTATGAAGAGTGGTTTATCACCGACTACGAATGCCCGATCTACGGTGTTCAGAAGATGCTTGGCGAGTACGAGAGCCTTGATAAGCTCAACTACCTTGCCGCTTTGATTGACGAGCTTTCCCTGAGCGATCAGGAAAAGCTCGTTGCCATTATGGAAGCCGGTTGCGATGAGGTCAGCGACATCGACGATCTCATCAACCTGACGTTCAATCTGGACTGCTACGACATTATGCCCGGTATCAACGACGAATCCGACCTCGGCTATTATTACGCCCATGAAGCCGGTATTTACTCCGAAAAGGATCTCGGTCCTCTGGCAAACTACATCGACTATGAACGCTATGGACGCGACATTGCGATGGATGAGCAGGGACGCTTCACTGATGAGGGCTATGTCCGTGTTGCAAGCGAACGCTGGGACAGGCAGTTTGACGGTGAGCTTGATGACATTCCCGATGAATACCGGATCACCGGCTCAGAGGAAGCCGCCGAGCGTGACAGCACTATTGCAGTTCTTGTCGTTGAGCCGGGAAAGGAGCCTTATGTGAAGGAGATTGACTCCGGTCTGGAATCCTTGCAGCATGAGGTCGGCGGCTGCATCGAGGCAATTTATCCCTACGAAGACCCGATTGCCTTAGTCTGTAATGAGGAAGGCAAACTGGAAGGTCTGCCACTGAACCGCGCTCTGCGTGATGAGGACGGTGACATCTACGACGTTGTTGCCGGAACATTCATGGTAGTCGGCTTGACGGATGACAGCTTCGGTTCTCTGACCGTAGAGCAGATGCAGAAGTTCTCTGACCTCTTCAAAGTGCCGGAACAGTTTGCTAAGTTGGGCGATAAGATTGTTGCAATCCCTATGATCTCGAAGGAGCAGCAGAAGCAAGAAGCTACCGAGCAGAAGGACTTTGAGATGAATGCCGACACATCCGGTCTGACGGTTGCCGGTCACATCGGGACGTGGCACACCATTGACCAGCATGAGGTCGGCGGTCACAGCTTTTACCTGATGGAGCATGACACCTACGGCGATGAGGCGGCTTGCATCATCGTCGATGAGCGCGGCAAGCTCGTCCTTGATGATGTCTACAACGGTTTTGACGATGACACGCTCCGCCTTCTTGACCTTGAGGTCAAGGAAGTGCCGGAAATGCCGGATCCCACTCTCTCCATTCAGGATATGAAGGACTATGGCTACGCATGGGCTGGCGTTCTTCCCGCTGGGCAGGAGGCGGCAGAGAAGGCTTTGGAGAAGGGCTGCGAGGTTTACCGCCTCTATTCCGACAACACCGAGGGCTTGTGCGCAGATGCCAAGGAGATTGCCGATCATGCGGCAAAGGGCGGAATGCTCGGTATCAGCAAGGAAAGCTGGATGGCAGCTCTTGAGAAGGAAAACTACCTCAAGGCGGCGGAGATGTCGATGGAGGATGACTACGGCATGATTGACGGGATCATCAACAACGGTCCGAAGGAAGACAAGACCCTTGATGCCAAAGCCCCCGAAACCGGCGAGAAGTCCTCCATCATGGACAGGCTCAAGTCTGCAAAGGCTGAAAAGCAGAAGGAATGCTGCCCTCCCCAAAAGCACAAAGGAGAGATTGAGTTGTGAGCAGAAGTAAGAAATGGCGGCAGGAGTGGTCGTTCTTCATAGGAGACAGCGGACGGAGGAAGTATAACCGCTTCTGCGTCCGCTGCGTCCATAGCTGCAAGCAGAGCTTCCGTGCGGATCTCATCGCCTGTCCGCACTTCTCCCGCAAGGCGGCGCAGTGTAGACAGTTAGGGGTCGAAAAAGCCTGTGATAGCAAGCCCCAGAGCGGCGCAAATTGACCAACCTAAGTGATTGTATTCCCTGCGCAGTTTCTTCTTTAGCGCGGAAATAAGTGTCGATTTCGGCACTTGTTTGAATGCCCGGAAAACGAACCAAGAGCCTCTGTCGATGCCCGTTTTGGGTGTCGGCAGAGGCTCTTTTTTTATGACATATTCAAAATAGCGGACAGCAGCTCTTGAACCTGTTGCCGGTATTCCGGCTTTATATCCGAAATACGTCTGGCAAGCGCAAGGGCTTCCGCTTCTGGCTCATCGGTCCCAAAGATAATTCGGTCCGCACTGACGCCCAGCAAACGGCAAAGACGCTGCAAGGCTTCAAGAGAAATACCGGAAGCACCACGCTCAATAGCGCTCAGGTGATTCGGCGTCATGCCAAGCATTTCTGAGAGCGTGTCCTGCGTATAGCCCGCCTGTTCTCTTGCCACTTGAATATTGCCGCCGATTTCAATATTGATGTCCTTCTTCTCTCGCATAGCCTCACCACCTTTGCATTTAGTGTACCTAACGGCGGTGTCATTATCCACGGTACGCCGTCGTTGATTTTACTAACGACAATGCGTTGACTGTCCGTGATGAGGGTGATAGAATGGAGTTACCTACCAAAAGAGTGAAAGAAGGGGTGTCATGTCGCGCATTATTGAGTTTAGAAAGTCTGCTCAAAAAGCTGAAAAGCAATCCGTTCAAGGCAAGACTTGTGCGTTTACCGGTCATAGACCGCAGAGTCTTCCGTTCGGCTTTGATGAATCCGATAAGCGTTGTACTTCTTTGAAATCTGTTATGCGGGATCAGATTGTAGCACTCATCGAGAACGAGGGCGTCACGCATTTTATTACCGGCATGGCTCTTGGCGTCGATATGTACGCTGCGGAAATTGTACTCGATTTGAAATCAAAATACCCTCACATTACTCTGGAAAGTGCAATCCCTTGTGAGACACAAGCGATCAAATGGTCTGTGGCTTCACGGGAACGGTATTACAATATCGCGGCAAAGTGTGACAAGGAGACCATGCTGCAACGGGAGTACACGTCGGACTGCATGGACAAGAGAAATCGGTACATGGTCGATCACGCCGATTATATTCTCGCAGTATGGAATGGATGCCCCAGCGGTACCGGGAACACCGTGAGATATGCCCACAAAAAGGGCAAATCTATCATCGTTATCAATCCGGTTTCCCTTGATGTCACGCGGGAATAAGGCAAAAATCCCACTCCTGAATTAAGAGTTGTGAAAACCGTGAAGTATTTCCCGATAGTGAATACACATTGCACTACTCGGTGATTATTGGAAACGTGTACGGCGTATGCTGCCCAGTGAACATCTCCACGGAACACATCGAATTTTCACGGCTTCGTAAAACGGAAAGTGTCACCTTATGAACAGTCCCTTGCCGAGAGAAAAATAAATCGCTGGAAACGGGAACACCCCCGGCACTGTGCGTCTGGCACAGTGTCGGGGGCGTTTTTCCGTGTCTTAGTTATGAGCCAGTTCATTTAGGAGCAGCTTTCGATAGTCCACATCCAAGACGCAGCGATGGAAGTCCATCAGACGGTGTTCGTCGAACAGCTTTTCACAGAGCTTGGTCAGCGGATGATTCATCAGCTTTGCAGAAATGCCAGTCTCGTTGAAAAACCTTGCCCATGTGAAGACCTCTTCTAAATCCTCCTGCCCAAGCGTGGCAGGAATGATGGCGTTGCAGAGGCGGACAATGGGGCTGTCCGCAAATCGCTCTGCCACTTCCCCCGGTGTGCATTCATAGCGGTCACAGTCAAAGGAAAGCGCATCCTCAATTTTAAGATAATTTTCGGTTTCATCCCGCGTTAAGGTTATGTTGTAGTCTCCCATACCGGACGGCACATCAATATTCTCCATGACATCAAGCTCGTAACGGGAGCCACCGATGATCGCCTCAAAGGAGAAGGACTGACAGATTACTGCTGGGTTCTTGTCTATCTTGTCCTCATTCAGAAAGGACAGCGGATTGTACTCTGTTAGTTCCCAGTCGATTTTTCCTCTCTCTGTTTGCTCGGCAATCTGCTGGATCAGATGTTGTTCTTCTTCGTGCAGATTTTCATTGTACAGCATGATACACCTCCGTTTTCTGATTGTCGTTTTTTGGGGGGCTGCTCTATGTTTCCGAAGAGACTGCCGTTTGTATCATCATTCCTTGGCTGAGGGCAGACCTTCGTAAAACTTCCTAAGTTCGCCCAAACTGCTTGTCCGATTTTTGATAGGCAGGGAGTCCCATGTAATGTCATGATAGCGTTCCGGCGGCTCATCCCGCAGTCTTCGGTCGATGATGCAGACAATGCCGGTGTCTGTGAAATTGCGGATCAATCGCCCGATGCCTTGCTTGAGCTTGATAATCATTTCGGGAACGCGAACATCCATCAGAGCATCCTTAGCAACGGAACACTTATACTCGATAATCGGATCGGGGACAGGGAACGGAAGCCGGAAAATGATGACATTGGAAAGGCTTTTTCCTTCAATGCTGATACCTTCCCAATATGCACCCGTCCCCAGAAGCACGGAGTTCGTATCTTCCTTAAACTCATTCAGCACCTTGTCCTGCGACGATCCCGGCTGCTGCATCAAGATTTTGTACGGAAGATTTTTCTCACTGAGAATGGAGTAGACCTCTTCCATGTCGGTCTTTGCCGTAAACAGCACGAGTGCCTTTCCGTTGGAAATGCTCAGGATCTCAAGCAGTCGCTCCACACCCTTTTCAATGAAGGCTTCATGTTCTCTGGTCGGGTGCGGGAGATCGTCGCAATAGTAGATCATGGCGTGTTCATCGTATGGATATGGGGAAGGCTTTGGCTCGGATAAGCAGCCGCGGTCACCAGCGGGAAAGCCGGTATTGCTGATAAAGTAAGAATACTGTTCTTCCAGAGACCCGCTCGTGGCGTTCGTCAGCGTGGCAGAGGTCAAGATGGTTCTTTCATCACCATTGAAGTATAGGCGGCTCACAATTTCTTTTGTGTTTTTAGGGCAATAGACGAGTTCCGTGTTGCTGCCGTGCTGCTCAATCCAGATCAGCATATCGTCTATCTGGTCAAGAAGCTCTGAAAGGGACTCGCTGACGGCATCCAGATCATCAGAGGCAGCAAAGGAACGGTTGTTTCTGAAATCCATGCTGGAATAAATCTGAATGCTGGACGAAAGGTTGTGTATGGCGGCGTTCATCTCGGTAAGCAGTTCAATCGCACTGCCATTGTTGTCGAAGAAAAAGCGGTCAGCGTAGCGCATATCCTGTTCTGCCTCGTTGATCTGCTTTTGGACTTGTGCTTTCAGGCAGTTATAGAAGGCGATGATTGCGCTCTCTGCCTCTCGCTTTTCACCTGACACACTGCTCTGGTCAAAGGATCGCAGCTCATAGAATGCGCTCTTAATCATTCCAAAGAGCATACCTTGCCCGAAACGCTCCGTTGTGGCACTCCGCACCTTATCATCCAAGTTGTGTGCTTCATCCACGACAAGCAGATCAGCGGCGGCGTTAATCAGCCCTTCCTGACCGCGCCGGAGTTTCATGAGATGCTGGGTTAGAAAATCCTGATTGCACAGTACCACTCCATCCGTAAACTTTAATGCTGCGCGGACTTTGTAATACTTGCACTTCTTTTCACAGGAGCTACAATTCTTCATGCTGAACCGCTGCACGTTTACCTTGTCCCAGACTCCTTGCGGCAAAACCTCCGGGAAATCCTTGCGTTCCTCATACCCTTGCTTGATTCCTTCTTTGAGCGCGTCCGGTGGGTCTGCTTTCGGGTCACACATATACTCATCTGCGCGTTTGTTGCAGAGATAATGGGTCTGTCCTTTTGCGAGGATACCATCTCTGTTCAGCCCAAGAAGGGGCATTACCGCGTGGACATCGCGCCAGAGCTGTTCTTGAAGCGCAATGGTCGAGGTTGCGATGATAACCGGCTTGTTCATGCGTTTGCTGTACAGCAGCACCGGCACAAGATAGCCAAAGGACTTTCCAATGCCCACGCCAGCTTCAATCGCAAAATGCTGATCGTTTATGAGGGCGTCCACAATCTCAAAGGACATATCCTGCTGCCCTTCACGCATTTCCAAGCCATGCTGCGGGGCTTCATCCCAAAAGAAGGTGCTGACTTGCTCACTCATGGAGTACAGCTCTGCTTTTCTGCGCTTTTTCCGTTCCTCCGATGTATTGAATCCAAAATAGAATCTGTTGTCCATCCACATTCCTCCCGGAATAGAAACCAAGGCTATCCGCGTTTCAGTTCAATGCTGACGTTTCCGTTCTCGTCGATAGTCAGCGTCATGTGCCTGATGTGCTTCTCATAGAACTGCCGCCGCTCTGCGGGAGACATTTCGATCCTCGTGTTTCGCAGAGCTGCATCAAACATATCGTTGACATTCAGGTGAACGGAGTTGTCAATCCAGCGGTACATCTCCTTGAACAGTGCGTTTTTCTTGATGTCCTCGCTGTTGCCGGAGTAGAAGTCATCCAGATAGCAGTAGAATATCCCTGATTCTGCAAGTGCTGCCTTCATATCCGGTCCGCATTTTTCCCGCTCAATCATGACAAGGAATCTGGCGTCCGGTAAGGAAGAAATCAGCCCCCAGTAGTCGGAATCGCTTGAGACGATGACGAAGGAATCCACTTGCTTCTGGTAGTGTTCCTGACAGGCTCTTGCGGTGAGCTTGATGTCTACCAGTGATTTGTTCTGCTTGATCCGCTCAATCATGATATGTTCAACGGGGATGCGGGTGTAGTTTTCAAGAATCCGCCATGCCGTAGCGGTGTGTACGTCATCAAAGAGAATGATCGCCGTAATCTTCTGCATGACCTCATAATCAAGGTTTTTGAGCGTGGCGCACAGCTTGTACGGGTCAGAGTTTTCGCAGTCCACTACCAATACGGTCTTCTCACTGTCATCTATGAAGTCGTAGATATTGTTTTTTACAAAAGCCCCTGCATCGGAGACTTTACTGTATTCCGTGAAGGCGTCGCAATGCCATTGATAAAGCAGGGTAGCAAACTTCTTATCATTATAGAGGACATTGCCCTCGTCCATCGGTACCCAGTTGATATACATTTGATAGGGGTAGTAGGAGAGACTTGCGTAATAGATGTCCGCAGCATCTTTCGTTCCGTCCTCTGTCAAGCCGTTTGGCATAATGAACAGCTCTTTTATGTACGTCCAGTTAATCCAGATTGGAAAGAGGCTTTTGCAGTTGTTAATGCGGTCTGAAATCAGCCGGTTGATCTCGATAATGTGGTGGCATAGCTTTGTACTCGACTTTTTGATAAAGCTGATTCCGTCGTTTGAGAGCTGCTGCATACTGGAAGCCGGAATGATCTCCGGCATTGAAAGCAGCCCACGGTATTCCATCCGCATGATGTCATTTATTTTCCGGTAGTTGCGCTCAATGGCGGTGCGGATGATACATAGGTTTCGGATAATGCGGGCATTTTTATCCTGCTCAAGCCGGTTGTATATCTCTATCTTCGGCGGCTCGTGTTCATTTTGAAAAATACGGAGCGGGACGCCGATCAGGTAGGCAACCTTTGACACAAGCTCATAGGTGCTGTCTTTGTAGGCAATCTGCTCTCCGGCATATTCGACGCCATTCAACATGACTGAATTGCCCATGATCTACTCCTTTCGGTGGAACGCGAGTTATTGAGCGTACTTTTTGAAGTTTTCAGCTTGTTCCAGAACCTCCTTGTAGACATCATCAATGGTTACGGGGGGATAGTCAAATTCATCCAGTAGCAAAATGAGGTCAACTTGAAGATTTGCCTTAATGTCATCACGGGTAGACCAGTCGGTGTATTTAGCTTTGTCATCGACAATGATCTTAATCCGCTTTGACAATTCAATCATCTTATCGTCCGGGTACTCGAACTCGTACTTCTTGGCAACCGCTTTGAGGATGTCATAGAAGGCTTTTTCTTCATAGTCAATCCCCATACCCTTGAAGGAGTCTTTTTCCTTTTTGAGTTCTTCAAGGAGCTTCGCAAGTTGTTCCGCTACATCGTCAAGAACTTCGTTAGCGAAAGCCTCATCACGACGGCGATTGTTGTACTCATCAACAACCCGCTTGAGGCGGTCTGAGAACTCCATGCCCATAATGCGGTTGACTTTTTTATACTCATCAATCGCTTGAGAAAGAAGCCTCTGCAACACCTTTATCTTTGTGTTTGGAAGTTGGATTGCATTGATCTTATCCAGATACTCGTCACTGAAAATATCAACAGAGATGTGCTTTCCCGTCTCAAACAGTTCCTCTATACCATCAGATTGAATTGCACCTTCAAGAAGTTCACGGACACGGGCATTCATTTGTGAAATGTCAGGGGCATCACCCTTTGTGAGTTTGAAAAGAATAGAGCGCACAGCACAGTAGAAGTGCAGATAGTCCTTTTCTTTATCAGAGATAGCCTCACTTGAACTGCATAGGTTGAACGCTTGTTTCATGCGTTTGACTGCCGCCATAAAGCGAGTTTCCAAATCTTCCGTGAGCTGTACATACTCAACAGCCCGATTGAGGCAAGCAAGCTGCTCTTTCGGTGAGCCGTTGAAGTAATCCGTGCTATTGAAGTTGTGGAACATCTGAGCCAAGACATCGAGCTGGTCTTTAACAATCGTAATAGACTGCTCGACGCCTTCAAACTCATCGCTCTCAAAGTTGGTGTATTTCTTGAGGGCGAGATTCATGTTTTTCTTAATGCCGATGTAGTCCACGATCAAGCCCTTGTCCTTGCCGGTATAGACGCGGTTGACGCGGGAAATCGTCTGGATAAGGCTGTGCTGCTGGATGGGCTTGTCGATGTAGATTGTGTCGAGTGCCGGTACGTCGAAGCCGGTAAGCCACATATCAACAACGATGGCAATTTTGAAGTTTGATTTAACGTTCTTAAACTGACGGTCAAACTCCTTGCGGTCATCTTTCGTTCCCAGCATTTCATAAAGCTCAGGCTCATCATCTTTATTTCGCGTCATGATGAGCTTGATCTTCTCGATGGGTTTGAGTTCCTTTTTCTCTTTTTCCGTCAGTTGAACCCCGTCAGGGCAAACCTTTTTCTCTGCCCATTCCGGTCTCATTCCAACTATAATCTGATAAAAAGCGTATGCAATCTTGCGATTAGAGCAGACAAACATTGCTTTTCCTGCAACGGTAGCTCCTTCGGCAACGCGGGTCTCATAGTGGTTAATGAAGTCCTCCGCAACTGCGTGAAGTCGGTCAGGATCACCGATGATCGCATCAATATGAGCAACCGCCTTCTGGCTTTCCTCAATCTGATGCTCATTTGCGCCTTCAACAGCACAGCGGTCATAATAATCTTCAATTTCCCGAACCTTTGCCTGATCAAGAGTGACCCGTGCAGCGCGTCCGTCGTAGACAAGGTTGACTGTGATACCGTCTTTAACCGCCTCTGTCATTGTGTAGGCATCGACAACCGGACCGAAGACTTCAATCGTGCCATCTACGGGCGTGCCGGTGAAACCGACATAGGTAGCATTGGGGAGAGAATCGTGTAGGTACTTTGCGAATCCATAGCTTCGCTCTACACCTTCGGCAGTGACCTTGACTTTCTGATCGAGGTTTATCTGACTACGGTGTGCTTCATCGGATATGCAGATCACATTCGCTCTATCCGTCAGAAGCTCCAAGTCCTCGGTGAACTTTTGGATGGTGGTCATGTACACCCCACCGCTTGTCCTGCCTTGAAGTTCCTGACGCAGTTTTTCGCGGGAATCAATGCTCACAACGGTTTCGTCACCAATGTACTTCTTGGATGCTACAAACTGCTTTGAGAGCTGGTCATCCAAATCCGTTCGGTCGGTAATAATCAGGATTGTAGGGCTATGGAAGAAGGTACTCTTCATAAGCATTCTTGTGAGGAAGAGCATAGTATAGCTTTTTCCGCAGCCTGTCGCGCCGAAGTATGTGCCGCCCTTGCCGTCCCCCTCCGGTCTGAGATGTGCCTTGATATTCTCAAACAGCTTGACCGCAGCAAAATACTGAGGATAGCGGCAGACGATTTTGATGTCCTTGTCCGAGCTATCAGGGAAATAGACAAAATCCTTGATGACTGCCAAAAGCCGTTCTTTGCGGAACAGTCCGCTCACCATAGTTACAAGGGAATTGATGCCGTCCAATTCCTTATCGTCAGCTTCAATCTTTCTCCACGCATAGAAGAAGTCATACGGGGAGAAGAAGGAACCGTATTTATTATTTGCACCATCGCTTATGACGATGAAGGCGTTATACTTGAAGAGTTCAGGAATATCACGGCGATAACGCACGGTAAGCTGAGTATAGGCGTCCATGATCGTTGTGTTTTCTTTGACTGCGCTCTTGAACTCAAGCACAACAACAGGAATGCCGTTGATGAAGACGATCCCGTCCGGTATGCGTAGCTGGTTGTTGATGCCTTCAATTTCAAATTGATTGACGATCTTGAACACGTTTTTCTCTGGCTCATCAAAGTCAATCAGCTCAATGTAAATGTCTTTCTTTGTGTGATCCTCACGGTTGAAGATGAAGCCGTCACAAATCATTTTGCAGACTGCTTTGTTTGCTTCGTAGATCGTACCGGAAATAGACCTCAGGCGAAGGATGATGCTATCAACTTCGCTTGGGGTAAGTCCCTCTGAGGCATACCTGTTCAGGAGGTATTTCCGCAGATCGTCGATAAGCAGAACCTCAGAGCGTTCACGGTGGATCTGCTCACCATTCAAATAGATATACCCTTCATCTTGAAACAAATCCATGATGGACATTTCAAGAGAATGCTCATTGAAGTTCGCCATTATCATTTCCCCCTAACTGCCTCTGCATTTCTGCTTCAAAGGCTTTTTCACTTTGCTGGAAGTCGTACTCCTGATACTTCAAACCCAGACGTGCCAGCATGAGTGTACCTTCCCAGTCATCAATGTTTGAGTATTGCGTTGCACGGTTTACGTCTGTGAGAACACCGAGGATCAGCCCTGTACAATCGAGTGCAAAGTCTATCATTTCCTGTATGTCCGGATATAAAATAGGATGACGATCCGTTAGGTTCTCGTTGCTCAATATACGCTGTTCATCGTTGTGGGCGTAGAGCTTATTCCGCTGCATTCGGATATTCTCTCTCTTTTTGCTTAACGCATTGAAGCGTTTCTGATACAGAGCTAAGAACTCTGGAAATGTCAAATCCACCCGAACCGGAGCATTTGCGGCATCAGGAATATCAAACACTGCAAAGAGCTTTCTGTCGCTCTCAACCTGATCCTTGAAGAAACGCTCTTCCTCTGGCTTGAGCTGATGCTGATACGGGATTTGATAGGAAAATGCTGTCCCATCATGCTCTACGGTCATTGTTTCTCTGTACGTCGGAAATAGGTCTTGATTTTCCGCGCATTTGGCAAGGAGGGTGCCAATGGACACAACGCCATTTGAGCTATCATACAGTTTGGCGATCTCCATAAAACAGGCTTTCATCAAAGCTCCGTGAATCGTTTGATAGAACGCTGGTGACATCTTCATTTCTTCCGCGTATTCACGCTGGTTCTTACGATACTGCTGCAAGATGAGGTAATCGGCATTTGCGTCAAAAGCTCCATGATGAAGTTCCTCGGCAATTTTGATCAGCGTTTCCTTGTCCATTTTCATCCCTCCCTTCGTAGGTAAATGATAATTTAGCGGCTTGATAGTTGCGACAAAAGTAGCTGCTGCATGACATTCAGCCGCATAATTTCCTCTGTGTTCCGGATGACAGATTCGTATAGCCCACGCGCCTTAATCTCAAAATCTTGTACTTCTTTTGTGGGCGGAACCGGAATTGAGAAAGACTCCATTTCCTGCTTGTTAATTGCCTCTCTGGTCGAACCAGACTGGGCGATTCCCATGAGTTTGCCTTTGTTTTCGGCAGAGCAAAGCGTTGTCATGATGTAATAGCTCATTGGCATAGCCGTTTTGGGACGCAATATCATGACGTGCTGATTTACACGAGCAGGAAGAACATCCGCTGGAACGATGCAGCATCGTGTAACCGATACGCCAGTTATATTGAAAAGGACATCATTTTCCTCGACAATCACATTTGAGAGTTGGTCTGCTTGTTCATCAGAAATATGAGCAAGGTCATCGTAGGAAAAGGCGTAATCAAAGACATTTGTGCTTCGGACAAGTGAAACACCTGACTCCTGATAGGCTGTTTTTCCGCCTTTCGGTGTTGCACCACTTCCAATTTTAGAGCAAAGTTGTTTCAGCGGGGCAGTCGGATATATTCTGCCACCCTCAATAAACATCCTGCGGTAGATTGCAGTAACGGTCGCAACCAAATTATCATTTATCCGCCGCTTTAGCTCGATCCGCTCCGTAATGGTCTGATACGCCTTCACAATGCTGCGCTGTTTGTCAATAGAGGGGACAGGTAGCTCTACCTTGCACATTTCATCCCAGTCCATTATTTCCCGGACGCTGCCGTGAGACTTAAAACGTGCGTAACGATCAAACTCCGGTCTGCTGAACCAGAGCATTAGGTATTCAGGTAGTAGCTCGTTTTCATCTTTCACTTCAAAAACGGTATAGATATTGCTGACAAGACCCTCATCATAATCCGTCAGAAGAGCAATACCAATTTTGTCTCCACGCCGAGAAGTATCTGGAATGTAGGTAAACTGCCCCCGTTTGACTACCTTGTATTTCGTAAAGTCGGTACCAACCGTGTTTGCAATGGAGGGAATGAACATCTTTTGGACGGAAACACCTAAAAGGTTTTCCTCTTTTCCGTCTGTGTTCCTGACATCGACTTGGCGAATAAAGTCTCCAAGCAGCCTATATCCTTCTTTCATTGTGACACCTCACCCTATGTATTTTCTGTGTGCCAGCTTGACATTTTGCTGTTTAACCATAGCATAGTGCATGGTCGTGTCGATCTTCTGATGCCCTAAGAGCTGCTGGACTTGCTCTATGGGCATTCCTTTGTCTATGGCGGATGTTGCCAATGTTCTTCGGAACTTATGTGGGTGGACACGAGGCAGATTCAGCCTTTTCCCCAGTTCTCGAAGCCGTCTTTCAACACCGCCGATCTGCAAACGGTCATGCGGTGCGGTCAGCGAGACAAACAACGCTGAACAGGTGTCTGTACGGCTCTCCAGATAGTTTTGGAGATGGATTTTTGTCCTGGCATCGAAATAAACGATCCGTTCCTTGCTTCCTTTTCCGAAAACAACGCACTCTCGCTCATTAAAGTTGATGTCATCGCGGTTAAGGGTAACCATCTCACCAACACGCATTCCGGAGGATGCAAGAAGGTCTATCATCGCAAGATCGCGGACATTGCAGCAGTTGTCCCGCATGATTTCCAAAGTCTCATCTGAATAAGTCTCCTTGATCACCTTCGCTGTTTTGACCGTATGTATGCGGCGAACAGGACTTTTCACGATATAATCTTCATCCTCCATCCACGAGAAGTAACTGGATAGAATCCTGCGAATGTTATCAATCGTGACCTTGCTGGATTTTCTTTGCGTTTGGTAGTCCGTGAGATACTGACGCAAGTCTTCTGTGGTGATTTCCTGCGCCAATTTCCCGATGCCGGACAGCATTGCAAAGATGGTCTGGCGATAGTAGTTCAGCGTCTTTTCTGAGCAGCCCTCTATTCGCTTGGCTGTGATAAACAAGGAAACCGTGTCTACGCCTTCACTTACATCAGCAGCTTCGTCACGATGGACGGTTACGCCGGTCAGTGCCTTCTCAAGTACAACTTGAAGCTGCTTGAGCTGTGCATTGTTCAGATACGGAAGCATCTGTCGCTGCACTTCTTGAATTAGTTGTTCTTTCATTATCGTTTCTCCTTTGTTTTAACTCAGAGAACGACAATCAGTGGCAGTTCCTTGTGGTAAAACTCTCGCCACTGGTGAGAGTTGTGGACTGTAAATGATAATTTAGCGAAGACAATCAAAGCTGTCTTCAAATCTTGGTTTCTTGACTTTGATGCTTTTGATGGTGTAGAGCTTGTACAATCACAGTATGGTCTTATCCCGAACGGCTGGCATTATGAGTTGCTTGGCAACCTTTGTGATTGTGTTACTAAAGGAACCACACCAACCACATTAGACAAAGACTTTACAGATACGGGTATCAATTTTATCAAGGGCGAAAGTATCAACGATGACCATAGTTTTAATAAGACTCTGTTTGCCCATATTGATGATGAAACTGATGAACTCCTTAAAAGGTCGCGTATCTATGTGAATGACATTGTTTTCACGATTGCTGGTACGCTTGGGAAATTCGCCTTAGTTGATAGCTCTGTTATTCCTGCTAACACCAATCAAGCAGTAGCAATAATTAGAACGAGCAAAATCATGCCTGCAATGCTGTATAGCTATTTCATTGGCGAATGGCAGGTCGAGTTCTATAAGAGAAATACGCAGCAAGCTGTTCAAGCCAATCTTAGTTTGGGAACAATTAAGGATTTGCCCATTTTGCTCCCTGACAGTAAAGGGCAGGATCACTATATGCAGCTCGTAACCCCCTTAATAGTGGGAATGCAGAACAATTTCTCTGAAATTGAAAGACTGTATGAGCTGCAAAATCAGCTCCTTGCTCGGCTTTCATCAAGCCGCTAAATTATCATTTATCTCCTTCTTCATAGCAATTCGCCTTGTGATTGCCCGATAAGACTCAACAACATCAAGCTGTCGCTCGTAGGGCGGAACCGGGAGCTGAATGCGACAAAGATCATCCCATGTAATTCCGCCTCGAACACTGCCGTCCGTCATGAACCAGCACTCGCGGTCAAACTCCGGTCTACGAAACCACATCATCAAATACTCTTCATTTAAGACATCGCGGTCAATAATCTCAAACATGAAATACGCCGGAGAAACTATTGAGGCGTTGTCTTTCTCATAGAGCGCAATCGGAAGACGTTCATCGCGTCCAACGTGCATTGGGTTACAGGCAAATAACCCCTTGCTGATCAGTTTATACCGACTCAAATCTGTGCCAATTACATTTGCGACGGAAGGCATAAACTCTTTGTCGATGCTTATGCCAAGAACAGTGCTGGTGACTTCCTCGGAGTTTCGATAATCAACAAGCCGAATGTGTTTACCAAGAGGTTCATAATTCGATTTCATAGCCCAGCTCCTTAAACACGGTCAACAGGTCTGCCTTTGACTTTTCTTCTGCAATGAGCAGATCACGCAGTTCACTTTGCAGCGTCTTCATTTTTGTATCAAAGTCGATGTTCTCATCGCGGTTTACAAACTCAATGTAACGGCTCGGAACAAGGGTAAAGCCCTTTTCAGCAACCTCATCGAAGGATGCGCTGTAACAAAATTCAGGCACATTCTGATAAGTTTCTTCATAGCCTTCCTGCTGCCATGCGTGATAGACGCCCGTGACTTTTGCACGGTCTTCTTCTGTCAGCTCAATATACTTCTTTTCATAAGGGCTTCCCATTTGCCGCAAGTCCATGAAAAGGATCTCGCGCTCACGGTTACGGAAGCGTTTTACCTCTCCGTTTTCTTCAACCACACGAGCCTTTTTATTCTTGTTCAGAATCCAAAGCGTAACGCTGATGTCGGTGGTGTAGAAGAGGTTGCGGGGAAGGATGATGATTGCTTCGACGAGATTGTTCTCGATGAGCTGACGGCGGATTTTCAGCTCTGTACCATCGTCAGATAGTGCGCCGTTTGCAAGCAGGAAACCGGCAACACCGTTCTGAGAGAGCTTTGAAACAATGTTCAGAATCCAGCCATAGTTTGCGTTACTCGTCGGCGGAACTTCATAGCCGTCCCAGCGCGGATCATCAATCAGCTCATTATCACCACGCCATTCTTTCTGATTAAAAGGCGGGTTTGCCATAATGTAATCTGCCTTGAGGTCCTTGTGCTGGTCATTGGTGAATGTGTTCGCTGCCATTTCTCCGAGGTTTGCAGAGATGCCGCGAATAGCCAGATTCATTTTGCACAGCTTGTACGTCGTGTTTGTATATTCCTGACCATAGATAGAGACCTTCTTCTTGTTGCCGTGATGTGCCTCCACGAACTTCATTGACTGCACGAACATACCGCCAGAACCGCAGCAAGGGTCATAGAGAATACCGTCATACGGCTCGATCATTTCCGCAATCAAATTGACAATGCACTTCGGCGTATAGAACTCGCCCTTACCTTTGCCTTCTGCAAGTGCAAACTTACTCAGGAAGTATTCGTAGACTCGTCCGATAATGTCATTCTCTTTATCGCCGGTGTTGATCTTATCAATCTCGTCCAGCAGTGATGCCAGCTTTGCTGTGTCGATGTGAAGACGTGAGTAGTAGTTGTCCGGCAGTGCGCCTTTCAGTGCGGGATTCGCTTTCTCAATCGTATAGAGGGCGGTGTCGATTTTCAGCGCAATGTCATCCTGTTTCGCATTCTCCATGATGAAAGACCAACGGCTGATCTCAGGCAGGAAGAACACGTTGTCCTTCGTATAGAAGGCAACATTGTCAACAAACTTCTCACCGTATTTTTCAGAAATAGCTTTCCTTTGTGCCTCAAACTTATCGCTGGCAAACTTCAAGAAGAAAAGGCTGAGAACGACGTGCTTGTATTCTGCTGGTTCAACAGAACCACGAAGTTTGTCTGCGGACTTCCACAGAGCTTCCTCCATAGAAATCTCCTTCTTCGGTGCCGATGCGGCTCGTGCCATATCAAAATCCTCCCTATGTATTTATCTAACCTATTTTACAAAAAGAGCTGTACGAAAAACCGGACTCAGTTCTTGTCCGTTCGCACAGCCTCACATATATCTCCGATGTCACAGTTCAGGTAATCACAAATGCGCAGCAAAATAGAGAGGGACACTTCTTCCCCCTTATTCAGTTTTGTCCATGTTCCGGCAGACAGCCCTACCTCATGTCGTAGAGAAGCCCTCTTTATGTCGCGTTCCAGAAGAAGCATCCATAGTTTCTTATAGCTTATGCGCACGGCAACCATCCTTTCACTTGCTTGCATTCAACATCGCTTATAATATTATACCGGATTTCATTCTCAAAAGCAATCCGTTGATGCAAAAATTAAAGAAAAAGTTTCAATTTCTCGAACCTTCTCTCAAGGATGAAGGGCATCTC